>CACJPA010000014.1 GCA_902595105.1 uncultured Pelagibacteraceae bacterium | reverse complement strand
TTAAAATAAATAAAGGAGACAGAGTTGCAGCTTATATGCCTAATACTATCGAGACAGTTGAGGCGTTTATAGCAGCTAGTACTATAGGAAGCATTTGGTCATCATGCAGTCCTGATTTTGGTATTAAAGGTGTTGTTGAAAGATTTTCTCAAATCAATCCAAAAGTTTTGTTTATTACAGACCAGTATTTTTACAATGGAAAAAAAATTAATGTATTAGAGAGATTATCTGAAATTTTAAAATCTATTCCATCAATTAAAAATGTTGTGATTGTTAATTATCCTGGAAAAAAAAATGTCATTAATCATAGTAAATATAAGAAAATAAAACTAATAAAATGGCGTGAGATTATTCAAAATCAATCTGAAAAAATAAATTTCAAAAAGTATGATTTTGAAAGTGAGTTGGCTATATTGTATTCAAGTGGAACAACTGGAAAACCAAAGTGTATTTGTCACAAAACTGGTGGAGTTCTTCTTCAACATAAGAAAGAACATCAATTACATTGTAATATAAAAGAAAATGACAATGTATTTTATTTTACCACTTGTGGTTGGATGATGTGGAATTGGTTAGTTAGCTCATTAGCTTCAAAGGCATCAATAGTATTATTTGATGGTTCTCCAATGTATAAAACAAATGATTTACTTTTAAAAATTGCACAAAGAGAAAAAATTACTCTGTTTGGAATTAGTGCTAAATATATTGATGCTCTAAGAAAATTAGAACCTAATCTTAAATTTAAATATAAACTTCAAAAATTAAAAACAATCTGTTCAACAGGTTCTCCTTTATCAAGTGAAGGTTTTAAATATGTTTATAAAAATATTAAAAAGAAAGTTCATCTCTCATCTATTTCAGGAGGTACAGATATTGTGTCTTGTTTTGTTTTGGGAAATATATACCAGCCAGTAAATATTGGTGAAATACAAAATTCAGGTTTAGGTTTAGACGTTGATGTCTTTAATGATAGAGGCAAATCTTTAAAAAATTATAAAGGTGAACTTGTTTGTAAAAATCCATTTCCATCAATGCCTCTTAAATTTTGGAATGATAAAAATGATGTAAAATTTAAAAAAGCTTACTTCAATAGATATAAAAATACTTGGCATCATGGAGATTATGCTGAAAGAAAAAATACCGAAGGTTTTATTATACATGGAAGATCTGATACTACTCTTAATCCAGGAGGTGTAAGGCTTGGTACTGCTGAAATATATTCAGAGGTTGAAAAGTTTAAAGAAATTAAAGAAGCACTCGTAGTTGGTCAATCTTGGGATAACGATATAAGAATAATTCTTTTCGTTGTAATGACTAATGGATACGCACTTAATGATACTTTGCTTAGTAGAATAAAAACTCAAATAAAAACAAATGCATCACCTCGACATGTCCCTAAAAAAGTAATTGTTGTAAAAGATATTCCGAGAACTAAAAGTGGTAAAATCGTTGAGCTTGCAGTTAAAAGTACTATAGAAGGAAGCATTGTTAAAAACAAAGAGGCTTTAGCAAACCCAGAAGTTTTAAAACAATACAAAAACTTGAAAGAGTTAAGTTATTAAATGTTAAAAAATATAGTTAAAGATTTAAAACCATCTTCTACACTAGCAATTAATGAAGCTTCAAAAAAACTAGAAGATGAAGGAAAAAAAATATTTAAATTTGGTTTTGGGCAATCACCCTTTAAAGTTCCAGAAGATGTTGTAGAGGAGCTTAAAAATAATGCTTATCAGAACAAATATTTACCCATGCAGGGTCTTTCAGAACTAAGACAGTCTGTTGCAAAATACACATCAAAGAAAAAAAATTATGAATATAATTCTGAAAATGTTATCATAGGACCAGGCTCTAAAGAGTTGATGTTTTTACTTCATGTAATATTCGATGGTGAAATTATATTGCCTGCACCTAGTTGGGTTTCTTACGCGCCACAAGCAATATTAGGAAGAAACAAAATTAAAATATTACAAACAAAAAGAGAAAATAATTGGTTCCCTACAGCTCAAGAAATAGAGGAAGTAATATTAAAAGATAGAAATAAAAATTATTTATTATTTTTAAATTCCCCTAATAATCCTTCAGGGCAAGTCTGTGAAAATTTGGAAGAAATTTCTAATGTTGCTAACAAATATAATCTTATAATTTTATCTGATGAGATATATTCAGAACTAACTTTTATAAACGATTACAAGTCTATTTCAAACTTTTGCCCTGAAAAAACAATTATCAGCACTGGTCTAAGTAAGTGGTGTGGAGCTGGTGGTTGGAGATTAGGGTATTTTATTATTCCAAAGGGTTTAAATAACATAAAAAAAATGATTAATGTTTTAGCTAGTGAAACTTTTTCAGCAGTAAGTGCACCTATTCAATATGCTGCAATAAAAGCTTATGAAAATAATCATAGTAATTACATTAATAAATCTAAAAATATTCTAAAGGCTGTTGGCAATTACGTTTATCTAAATTTAAAATCAAACAAAATTTTAATTAATGAACCTCAAGGAGGTTTCTACTTAATGCCTGAATTTTTAAATTCTAAATTTAAAACTTCATCAGAAATGTGTGAAAATATTTTAAAAGAAACAGGTGTTGCATTGTTACCTGGATCTGATTTTGGATTTTATGAAAGTAAAATGTTAGCAAGATTAAGCTTTACTGATTTTGATGGAGAAAAGTTTATGAATAGTATTGAAGAAGATCAGTCTATTGATTTTGATATAATCAAAAAGTTAGCACCAAAGATTGTAGAAGGTGTTGATAATTTAAAAAAATGGTCCGAAAATCTTTAAAATCACCCTGTACATCCATTATAATTTTTTGGTAAGATTAATTTATAAAAATAACGACATACGATTATAGAGAGGGGAAAATAATGAAAAAAATAATTACATCTCTATCAAGTGCTTTACTGATTTTATTTGCATCACTGTCATTAACTACAGTTGCTAAATCAGCTGAGTTCTTTACGATAGGGACTGGTGGACCTACGGGAGTATATTTCCAAACAGGTAACGCTATATGTAAAATGCTTCACAAATCAGCAATTAGTGCTGAGCATGGAAGAAAAAAAGGTACAGCTAAAGCGTATAGATGTACAGCTCCATCAACTGGTGGTTCAAACTATAATATTGGACAAATAGCAGCTGGAGAATTTCAGTTTGGTGTAGCTCAATCTGACTGGCAATATCACGCAGTGAATGGTTCAAGCAAATGGGAAGGAAAACAGTTTAGTGATTTGAGAGCTGTGTTTTCAGTTCACAACGAGCCTTTTCAAATTTGGGCTAGAAAAAAAGCAAGAATTAAAGATTTTGCTGACTTAGAAGGTAAAGTAGTTAACATTGGTAACCCTGGTTCTGGTCAGAGAGGGACTATGGAAGAATTAATGAAAGCTATGGGTGTTGATAATAGTTTCTTTAAATCAACAACAGAGCTTACTTCTTCAGAGCAAGTGAAAGCTTTATGCGATGGTAAAATCGATGCATTTGGTTACTCTGTTGGATTTCCAAATGGTGCAATGGAACAAGCCGCAACTTGTGCTGCAAAGGCATCTCCAATCAATTTAACTGGACCAGAAGTTCAAGGTTTAATTGATGGTGCTGATTATTATGCACAAGCTGTAATTCCTAAGGGCACTTATACTAAGCAGAAAAAAGATGCTACTACATTTGGTGTTAAAGCAACTGTGGTAACTTCAGCAGATGTTTCTGAAGAATTAGTGTACTTAGTTACAAAAGCAGTTTTTGAAAACTTTGATGATTTCAAAAAACAACATCCAGCATTTGGATTTTTGGAAAAGAAAAACATGATTAAAGATGGTTTATCTGCTCCACTACATCCTGGTGCAATTAAATATTATAAAGAAGCTGGATTAATGTAATCCAAGTTATTTACTTTTTAAAAGGCCTGGTAATTTTTACCGGGCCTTTTTTTTATGGTATGAATATTTCTTATGAGTGATTCAATTAGCGCTAATATAAAAAATAAAATAAGCGAAGATTTATCACCAACTAAAAACATTACTGGATTTCATTTAAAGGTCGTTTCTGCAATAGCTATCATTTGGTCCTTATTTCAACTTTGGTACGCTTCACCATTTCCATTTATGTTGAATTTTGGAATGTTTAAAGGTTTGCCTGCTAGAGCAATACATTTAGGATTTGCATTAACTTTAGCATTTTTAATTTACCCAGTAGTAAAAGGAAAAAAGATTTCTTTTTTTGATATTATAATAAGTTTTGTAGGTGCATTTTCTTGTCTCTATATTTATTTTTTTTATGATCAGTTAGTAGAGAGGGGTGGTGTTCTGCTAAATTTAAAAATTACTGATACATTTAATTTTCCAGTAGAATTAATTTTAGGAGGATGTGGTATTTTAATTCTTTTAGAAGCCACAAGAAGAGCAATTGGATTACCATTGGTAATCATTGCAACTTGTTTTTTATTATTTTCATATTTTGGTAGGTATGCACCAGAGATAATTTCTCATGGAGGCTTGTCTTTAAATAGATTGGTGGGATTTCAATGGTTGGATCAAGAGGCAATATTTGGAATTCCTATTGGAGTTTCTGTAGATTTTATTTTTCTATTCGTTTTATTTGGTGCCTTACTTGAAACAGCAGGTGGTGGTAAATATTTTTTAGATTTAGCTTTCGCGATGGTTGGTAAAATGAGAGGAGGACCAGCTAAAGCTGCAATTTTAGGTTCAGGAATGACTGGTTTAATTTCAGGATCATCAATTGCAAATACTGTAACCACTGGAACATTTACAATTCCAATAATGAAAAAAACAGGTTTCTCTAAAGAAAAGGCGGGTGCAATCGAAGTTTCATCATCTGTAAATGGACAAATAATGCCTCCTGTAATGGGTGCTGCAGCATTTGTAATGGCAAGTTTTATTGGAGTTACTTATTTTGAAATAGTTAAACATGCTTTTTTACCTGCAATTATTTCTTATATTGCTCTATTTTATATATCGCACCTAGAAGCTCTAAAATTAAATCTGAAAGGAATGGAAGATGCTGATGTTCCAAATTTGAGAAAAACATTTTTATCTGGAATTCATTTTTTAATTCCTATTTTTGTTTTAATTTATACTCTTGTTTATTTAAGGTTTACTGCTTCGTATTCAATTTTTTATGCAACAATTACTTTAATTTTAGTTAATCTAATAAACTTAATTATTAAAAATAATTATTCTAAAGACTCTTTTAAAGAATGGTTTAATCAAACAATCATTGGTTTTGAAAAAGGAGCATTAAATATGGTAGCAGTTGGTATTGCAATTGCTACAGCTGGTATCATAGTAGGTGCAGTTGGCTCAACAGGCTTAAGTACAAATTTAATTATTGTTATCGAGTCTATTGCTAAAGATAACGTCACAATACTATTATTTTTAACAATAATTTTATGTTTATTGTTAGGAATGGGTTTACCAACTACAGCAAACTATGTTGTGGTTGCATCTTTGATGGCAACCGTTTTAGTTGATGTTGGAAATGCATCTGGGTTTATTTTTCCACTGATAGCAGTTCATTTATTTGTTTTTTACTTTGGACTGATGGCAGATGTAACACCGCCAGTAGGACTAGCTTCTTATGCAGCTGCAGGAATATCTGGAGGAGATCCATTAAGGACTGGAGTTCAAGCCTTTTGGTATAGTTTAAGAACAGGAATATTGCCAATAGTCTTTTTGTTTAATCATGAACTTTTACTTATTGGTATTGAGAATATCTGGCATGGGCTTGTTGTCATTATAACATCATTAATTGGAATTTTAGTTTTTACATCAGCAACTCAAGGTTGGTTTGTAAATAGGCTTAAATGGTATGAGATAATTATTTTTTTAATCATTTCTATTTCTTTATTGTCTCCAGATTTTGTTTTAAATAAATTTTATCCAAAATATAATTATGAAGAAATTAGTAAAATTAATTCATTAAAATTGGACTCAAAAAAAGAAATTCAAATTAAAGTAACAAGACCTAGTTTGTATGGAGAAAGATATAAACTTTTTGTAATATCAAAAAATACTTTTGAAGATCATTTTACTCTAGAGGATTATGGGATTACTTTATTAGCGCAAGATGAAAAAATAATAGTTGATAATTTAAAATGGAATGGAGAGGCAAAAAAAAATGGTTTTGAAATGGGAGATTATATCAGTGAATTCAAAATTGAAAATTCTGCTAGACCGTCCAAAAATATAGTTTATCCAATTGCTTTAATTTTACTGGTTATTTGTGGATATTTTAATATCAGAAGAAAAGAATAAATTAACCGCCTGGACCTAAATTTGAAGGTTTAACTTTTAAAATTTTCCAAACTCCTGTTGCTGATGTTATAATTTTGTTGTTACATTTAAGCTCACAAAATAAAAATATTAATGTATTGGTTTTTTTTAATATTTTTGTGTGCCCAATAATTTCATCACCAACTTTTGAGGCACCAATAAATTTAATATCTAACGAAATAGTTACACATGGAGCATTATCAGCAGATCTGTGAGCTGCAGTTCCAGCGCCAGCGTCTATTAATGCTGATAGATAGCCTCCATGAGTTATACCAGCAGCATTTAAGTGATTTTCATTTATAGTAGATTTGAATTCATATTCAGTTTCAGAAATGTTTCTAAATAAAACACCTCCATTATGTTTCATGAATCCAGGGGTTAAACTTATTTGCTTAAATTCATTACTCATAAAATTTACAATACAATAGTTAGTAGCAATAATAACAATGTAATAATTATAAAAAAGTAAATTACTGATTTTTGTAAAGATGCTTTTAAAAGCCAATCAATCATTTTTATCCTTTTTTTGGTGGACCGCCCAGAACTCGAATCTGGAATCTCCCGGTTCGTAGCCGAGCGCCTTATCCAATTTGGCCAGCGGTCCAAAATTAATCTTATTAAAGATACTGTATTTTATGGTTTTATTAACAAATTTTGTTCAATTAAAACACAGCTTTGCATAAAAAGATTAATTAATGTGATAAAATAACATAAAAATATATTTTATTTGAGTGTATAAGCCTTTTTATAATGAGCGAAAAACTACTTGTTCCTGACATTGGTGATTTTGAGAATGTTGAGGTAATAGAATTACTTGTAAAGCCTGGAGATATAATTAAGGAAAATGATCCAATAGTTACAATTGAAAGTGATAAATCTAGTGTTGAAATCCCATCCACTATTTCAGGAAAAATTGATACTATTAATGTTAAAGTAGGCGATAAAGTTTCAAAAGGTGATTTACTTTTAAGTTTAAGTAATTCAAACAAAAGTCTTCCAGAGAGCAATCTTCCTAAAGATACAGAAAATATTATTAAACAAGCTGAGGAAGCTATGGCTGTGAATAAAGAGGAGAAGGTAAATGTTCCAGAGCCAGCTAAAGAAAAAAAACAATCTATAATTCAAGTTACAAACGGATTAGATACAGATCCTTTAGAAACCCAAGATTGGCTAGAATCTTTATCTGCAGTAATTTCAAAAGATGGTAATCAAAGAGCTCATTTTTTAATTAAGGAATTAATTAACAAAGCCTATCGTGAAGGAGCAAATATCCCCTACACCCAAAATACTCCGTATATAAATACCATTCCTCCTGAGGCTGAAATAAAATCAAATGGAGATCAAAATATTGAGAGAAGAATAAGATCTCTGATTAGGTGGAATGCTGCCGCAATGGTAGTAAGAGCTAATAAAAAATTTCCAGAATTAGGTGGACACATAGGAACTTTTGCATCTGCTGCAACTTTATATGATGTTGGAATGAATCATTTTTGGAGAGCAAAAAATAATAAATTTGGAGGTGATCTGGTATATTTTCAAGGACACAGCGCACCTGGAATGTATGCTAGAGCATTTTTAGAGGGCAGATTAAATGAAAAACAACTAGACAGTTTTAGACAAGAGGTAAAGCCTGGAGGTCTATCTTCATATCCACACCCTTGGTTAATGCCAAAATTTTGGCAGTTCCCTACAGTATCTATGGGTTTAGGTCCTATGCTTGCTATATATCAAGCTAGGTACATGAAATATTTAATCAACAGAGGTTTGATTAAAGATGAAGGAAGAAAAGTATGGGCTTTTTTAGGTGATGGAGAAATGGACGAGCCAGAGTCAATGGGAGCAATTGGATTAGCTGCAAGAGAAAATTTAGATAATTTAATATTTGTAATAAACTGTAATCTTCAAAGATTAGACGGTCCAGTTAGGGGTAATGGAAAAATTATTCAAGAGCTTGAGGGAAGTTTCAGAGGGTCGGGATGGAATGTAATCAAAGTTATTTGGGGATCATATTGGGATTCATTAATTGCAAATGACAAATCTGGTCATTTAGTTAAAGCCATGAATGAGACAGTCGACGGTGAATATCAGGCAATGAAAGCTAGAAATGGTGCATACGTGAGGGAAAAATTTTTTGGAAAATACCCTGAAACGCTAGAATTAGTATCAAGCATGTCAGATACAGATATTTGGAGACTTAATAGAGGTGGCCACGATCCTCACAAAGTTTTTGCTGCATATGATAAAGCTACCAAACATAAGGGAAGCCCAACAGTAATAATTGCAAAAACTATTAAAGGTTATGGAATGGGAAAATCAGGAGAAAGTGTAAATACTACTCATCAAACTAAAAAATTAGATGTTGATGACTTGATGTACTATAGAGATCGATTTGATGTTCCCTTAACAGATGAACAGGTGAGAAATATTGAATACTTTAGGCCTGACGAAAAATCTCCAGAAATTAAATATATTAAAGAAAAAAGAATCAAATTAGGCGGATATTTACCCGAACGTTCGACTTTCGCTAAACCAATTAAAGCACCATCAAAAGATATTTTTGATTTCATGAAAATATCAACTGGTGAAAAAGAAATGTCTACTACTATGGCACTTGTGCGAATGTTAACAAATTTATTAAGGGATAAAAATATATCTCCTAGACTGGTTCCTATTATTCCTGACGAAGCAAGAACGTTTGGCATGGAAGGATTTTTTCAAAAAATAGGGATTTATGCTCATGAAGGACAAAAATATGAACCTGAGGATGCAGCTCAATTAAGTTCTTATAGAGAGGATAAAAGTGGTCAAGTTTTAGAGGAAGGTATCAATGAAGCAGGAGCTATGTCTTCATGGATTGCAGCTGCCACTGCGTATACTAATCATGATATTGAAATGATCCCAATTTATATTTTTTATTCAATGTTTGGTTTCCAAAGAGTAGGAGATCTAGCTTGGGCAGCCGGTGATAGTCAAGCTAGAGGATTTTTAGTGGGTGCAACAGCTGGACGAACAACATTAGCTGGAGAAGGCTTACAACACCAGGATGGGCACAGTCATTTAATTGCATCAACTATTCCAAATTGTGTAAGTTATGATCCTACATTTCATTATGAATTAGCAGTTATTTTTCGAGAAGGTCTTAGAAGAATGCATGAGAAAAATGAGAATATTTTTTATTACATTACAACAATGAATGAAAATTATTCACACCCAGAAATGCCTAAAGATAAGAATTGTGAGGAAGGTATTTTAAAGGGCATGTATAAAATAAAAGAATTTAACAAATACAAAAAAACTAAAATCCAACTTTTAGGATCAGGAACAATATTAAGGGAAATGATGTCTGCCGCAGAGATTTTACAAAATGATTACCAAATTGACAGTGAAATATGGAGTGTAACAAGTTTTAATCAATTAAGAAAAGATGGAATGGAGGTAGAAAGATATAACCTTCTGAACCCAGATAAAGAACCTAAAAAATCTTATGTTGAACAATGCTTAGGCAAAACTGAGGGCCCAATAATGGCTGCATCTGATTATATGAGAATGAATTCAGATCAAATCAGACCTTATACTAATAAAAGCTTTTATTCATTAGGAGCAGATGGTTTTGGAAGAAGTGATACAAGAAAAAATTTAAGAAAATTTTTTGAGGTAGATAAAGAACATTTGGTCGCTTACGGTTTAAGTATTTTAGCAAAAGAACAGCTTATTACATCTAAATATGCAAAAGATGCAATGAAGAAGTACAATATTGATAATAACAAACCAATGCCAACAAAATTATAATGACAGAAACTGAGATTAAAGTACCTAATATTGGAGACTTTAAAGATGTTGAGATTATTGAAGTATTAGTTTCGGAAGGTCAATCAATTAAAAAAAATGATGCCCTAATAACAATTGAAAGTGATAAGTCTAGTGTAGAAATACCATCAAATTTAGAGGGTAAAATTAAAAATTTAAAAATAAAGGTAGGAGACAAAGTTTCTGAGGGTGACTTAATTTTAACTATAGAGAGTATCTTAGAAGTCAAAAAGAAAGACGTAAAAGAAAAACCAAAAATTGAAAAAGAGTTTAAAAAAATTGAGGAAATAAAACCTGAAATCCAGGAAAAAACTTTTTCTAAAAATAATATTTCAGATATTGCATCTGCAAGCCCAAAAGCTAGAAAATTTGCTAGAGAACTTGGTGTAGATATTAATCAAGTAGTAGGAAGTCAGAAAGATGGCAGAGTTGTTGAAGATGATATTAAAAAATTTGTTTCATCGAATTCAAAAAATAATGTTGTAGTTAAAGATAGTAAACCAGATAAAATTAAAAACGAATTTGAACATTCTGAATTTGGTGAAATAGAAATTAAAGATATACCAAGAGTTAAAAAATTATCATCAAAATATCTTACAAATTCATGGACAACAATTCCTCATGTTACAAATCATGATGAAGCCGATATAACAGAGATGGAAAGTTTTAGAAGTTCTTTAACAGATATGTACACTGGAGAAAAAATCAAAATTACACCTCTAGCATTTATAATTAAAGCTTTAGTTGCATCTCTAAAGAAATTTCCTAGTTTTAATTCCTCTATCGACGAAATTGAGACTGGAAAAATGACCTTAAAAAAATATTACCATATAGGGATAGCAGTTGATACACCAAATGGTTTAATGGTTCCAAAAATAAGAAATGCAAATAACAAAAAAATTTCTCTGATAAGTAAAGAATTAAAAGAGGTGAGTGAACTTTGTAGAAATTTAAAAATTGATAAAAAAGAATTGTTTGGAGGCTCGATGACTATTACGAGTTTAGGTGGAATAGGAGGTTCATTTTTTACACCTATAATTAATTATCCTGAAGTTGCTATATTAGGAATAGGTAGATCAGAAAAAAAACAAATTTTTATGAATGGGAAGTTTCAAACTAGAACTATTTTGCCAATTTCTTTATCTTATGATCATAGAATTATTGATGGAGCTGAAGCAGCTAGATTTAATAATGATCTTAAAGAAAATTTAGGTAAAAATTTTGCCTATAAACTAGCCGTCTAATCAAAAATGCCTAAAACCATCTCTTTATTTAGTGCTTTATTGTGCACTTTCATATGGGGAACCACTTTTATAGCTCAAGATACAGGCATGGATAACATTGGTCCTTTCACATTCAATGCCGTGAGATTTTTTGTTGGATTTCTTGCTATAATTCCACTTGTAATCTTATTTGAACTAAAAAATTTTAAATCAGAATTTAAATTAGATAAAAAAACTTTCATAATTTATTCATTACTGATTGGAATTTCTTTATTCTTAGGCTCAGCATTACAACAAGTTGCTTTGCTTTACACAGATGTTGCAAATGCTGCTTTCTTTACAATTTTTTATGTACCAATGGTACCGATTATCATTTTTTTGTTTAGTAAAAAATCAGTGCACTGGAGTGTATGGCCTTCTGTAGCTCTCTGTTTAATTGGAGGATATTTATTGACAAATTTTCATGATGCAACTGTAAGATTTGGTGATACTTTAGTTGTGCTTGGAGCTTTATTTTGGAGCACTCATATAATTTTTACTGGAGTTATAGTAACAAAATACAATCTACCACTTACTCTAGGAGCAGCACAGACTTTAATTGTTGCTATTTTTTCATTTATAATTGGAATTATTAATGAGGAATTTATTTTAAATAATATTTTAAAGGAAATTTATTCAATCTTATACGCTGGGATATTATCTGGTGGATTTGCATTTGTTCTACAAATTTATGCACAGAGAAATATTACACCCGCACCAGCAGCCATTATATTTTCTCTTGAAGGAGTATTTGCTACTATAGCTGCTTGGTTTATTTTAAATCAAATTCTAGATATCAATAATTTACTTGGATGTTTCTTTATTCTGTGTGGAGTTCTTTTATCTCAATTACTACCTTTAATTAAAAAGAAATATACTTAATAAATTAAACTAAACAAAATTAAGGCAATTATAATTCTGTAAATTACAAAAGCGTTCATCGAAAATTTGTTAATATAAATTAAAAAAAATTTAACTGTAAGAAAAGAAAAAATAAAGGAAGCTATAACTGCTATAGTTGCCAGGTAATTAAATTCAATTGATTGTTCAAAAACATCTTTTAAGCTTAATGCACTCGCACCAGCTAATGCTGGTATCGAGAGTAAAAAAGATATTTTACTAGAGTCTACTCTGTTAAATTTTAAAATTCTTGCAGCTGTGATAGTAATCCCTGCTCTACTAACACCAGGTATAAGAGACAAAATTTGAAAAATACCTATAAATAAAATTGATTGGAAGTTTAAGTTTGAAGAAATTTTTTTATCAAATCTACTTTTGTCAGAAATATATAATACAACTGCGAATATTAAAGTAGTCCATGCTATGACTTCTAAATTTCTTAAATTATAAATTAAATTTGTACTATAAAGAATATATCCAATAATTATTAATGGAATAGAACCTAGTATAATTAAGTTTAAAATTCTTTTATTTTTTTGTATTCCAAATAATTCATCCTTAAAAAAATAAATGATTGCTATAAGCGATCCTAAATGAAGGCTAATATCAATTAGAAGAGAACTTGATTTGAATTTATACAACGTAGAAACCAAAATCAAATGAGCTGAAGAACTTATTGGTAGAAATTCTGATATTCCTTGAATTGCAGAGAGAATTAAAATTTCTATAATATTTTGAAACATCGAGTCTTCGTAGCTTAAAAAAATGGCATTTCAAACAATTCGATTTATTCATACTTGGTATGCAATTTTTGAAATACTTATATTTTACGCTATTTATTGTGATTAAAAGGTCATAATTATTGACCTAAATAATGCTTTAACTAATAAAACCAATGTATACTTTGCCAAAAAATATAAAAAATTATGTCTAGTAAAATGTTAAAATTCGTTGAGATAGGTCAACAAACGCCACCTAAAAGAGAGGTCAATAACAGAAAAGATGATTTTAACGAAATTTATGATGAATTTTTAACCCAAAAAGCTCAAGAACAATCAAGCAGATGTTCGCAGTGTGGAGTTCCATTTTGCCAGGTTCATTGTCCTTTAAGTAACAATATACCTGATTGGTTAAAACTTACTGCAGAGGGAAGATTGAAAGAAGCATATGAATTGTCTCAAAGTACCAACAACATGCCAGAAGTATGTGGAAGAATTTGTCCTCAAGATAGACTATGTGAAGGAAATTGTGTAATTGAACAGTCTGGTCATGGAACAGTTACAATTGGTTCTATGGAAAAATATATTACTGATAATGCTTGGGAACAAGGCTGGGTTAAACCAATATCAGTAAAATTTGAGAAAGATCAAAGTGTTGGAATTATAGGAGCAGGACCAGCTGGTTTAGCAGCTGCAGAGCAATTAAGAAAAGATGGGTACAAGATAACAGTTTATGATCGTTATGATAGAGCTGGAGGACTTTTAATTTATGGAATACCAAATTTTAAATTAGAAAAACATGTAGTCGAAAGAAGAACAAAACTTTTAAAAGATGGTGGAATTGAATTTGTTCAAAATTTTGAAGTTGGCAAAGATGCAAGTTTAGATCAATTAAGAAAGAAACATGACGCAATACTTATTGCAACGGGAGTATACAAACCAAGGGAAGTTAATTTACCAGGGAACGATTTAGACAATATTTTTCCTGCAATGGAATTTTTAACAGCTTCAAATAAAAAAGGATTGGGAGATAAAGTTGAATTATTTGATAAGGGAATTTTAAATGCTGAAGGTAAAGATGTTGTTGTAATTGGTGGAGGTGATACAGCAATGGATTGTGTAAGAACATCTGTTAGACAAAAAGCAAAATCAGTAAAGTGTTTATACAGAAGAGATAAAGAAAATATGCCAGGCTCATCAAGAGAGGTTGCTAATGCAGAGGAAGAAGGTGTGGAATTTGTATGGTTATCAATTCCGAAAGAATTTAAAGGTAAAAACAAAATTGAGAATTTAGTTGTTGATCAAATTCAATTAGGTGAGCCTGATGAGTCAGGGAGAAGAAGACCTGAGATTCAAGAAGGTTCTGAATTTGAAATTAAAGCTGACATGGTCATTAAAGCACTTGGTTTCGATCCTGAAGATTTACCAAACTTGTTTGATTCAAAAGAACTTCAAGTAACTAAATGGGGAACAATAAAAACAGATTTTGATACAATGGAAACAAATTTAAAGGGAGTGTTTGCTGCTGGAGATATAGTCAGGGGGGCTTCACTTGTTGTATGGGCTATAAAAGATGGAAGAGAGGCAGCTGCTTCAATGAAAAATTATTTACAAGAATTAGATATTAAAAAGACAAAAGTTGCATAATGAAAAATTATAAAAAAAACTTAGAACTTCTCTCAAAAAATTATGTTTATTCAAAGGAAATGGAGCATGATGCATGTGGGGTTGGAGCAATAGTTTCTACAGAGGGAAAAAAATCTCGAGAAATTGTAGAGCATGGAATAGAAGCACTTAAAGCTGTTTGGCACAGAGGCGCTGTTGATGCAGATGGTAAAACTGGAGATGGAGCAGGAATACATGTTGAGATACCTAAAGATTTTTTTATAGAGAAAATTGAGGTTACAGGACATGATTATGATAACGCTGAAATATGTGTTGGTATGATATTTTTACCACGAAATGATTATTCAGCGCAAGAAAGCTGCAAAACAATTGTCGAGAGTGAACTAACCAAAAATAATTTCAGTATTTATGGGTGGAGACAGGTCCCGGTAAATCCAAAAATTCTTGGACAAAAAGCTCTTCAAACTATGCCTGAAATTATACAGGTATTATTTAAATCAAATGACCAAAATTTACTTGATAAAAATCTGGAAAGAAAAATTTATGAAACTAGAAAGAAAATTGAGAAAAAAGCTTTTCAATTATCTTTAAATAATTTTTATATTTGTTCAATAAGTTCTAAGTCAATTATATATAAGGGTTTATATCTAGCTGAAGCTATTTCAGATTTTTATTTAGATTTGAAAGATAAAAGGTTTATCTCTAGATACGCTATTTTTCACCAAAGATTTTCCACTAATACCGCTCCTAGCTGGAGTTTAGCTCAACCATTTAGAGCAATTGCTCATAATGGTGAAATAAATACATATAAGGGAAATAAAAATTGGATGAAAGTTCACGAACAAGAAATGAGTAGTCCTTTATTTGATGATATTGAGAATTTAAAACCTGTAATACAAAAAGGTGTTTCTGATTCAGCGGCACTTGATAATGTTTTTGAACTATTAAATAAATCAGGACAACCAGCTCCGTTAGCTAAATTAATGTTAGTGCCTGATGCATGGTCAAAAAAAAATAAAACATTACCAAAAAATCATCAACAATTATTCAATTTTTTAAATAGTACAATGGAACCTTGGGATGGACCTGCCGCTATAGCCGCAACTGATAACGAATGGGTTATTGCTGCAAATGATAGAAATGGTTTAAGACCATTAAGATATGCAATTACAAAAGACAAAATGTTGTTTGCTGGATCAGAGACAGGCATGATCGAATTAAATGAGAAGAAAATTTTATCAAAAGGTAGATTGGGGCCTGGTGAAATTTTAGGGGTTAGAATTGAAAAAGGTAAAGTATTTTCAAACACTGAAATAAAAGATTATTTAGCTAAAGAGTTTAAACACTTTAATTCCCAAATTATTGATTTAGATGAAAAATTAATAATATCTAATGAAAAAAATATTTTTGAGGGTGAAGCTCTAAGAAGAAGACAATATACTTTTGGAATTAGTTTAGAGGATTTAGAGCTAATTTTACACCCTATGGCTGAAGATGCTAAAGAAGCAACCGGATCAATGGGTGATGATACTCCACTTGCAGTATTATCGGATAAATATAGACCACTCTATCATTTTTTTAGACAAAACTTTAGCCAGGTAACAAACCCACCTATCGATTCACTTCGAGAAAATAAAGTTATGAGTCTTAAAACTCGTTTTGGAAATCTGGGTAATATTTTGGATTTTGATACTTTAACAAAAGAAAATATTTACGTTCTTAATAGTCCAATTTTATCTAATTCTCAATTTGAAAAATTTATTAATTTTTTTGGAAAAAATTCTGTAATGATCGATTGTAGTTTTTCAAAAGATGAAAGTTTGTCCGATGCAATTAATAGAATTCAAAGGGAAGCCGAAATAGCTGTAAGACAAGGGGTAACACAATTAATTCTTAGTGATAAAGAGATATCCGATCAGAAATTACCTATACCAATGCTTTTATGTGTTGGATCTATAAATACTTTTTTAATTAATAAAAAATTAAGAGGTTATGTATCTATAAATGTTCAATCAGGAGAGGCGATGGACACGCACTCATTTGCTACACTAATTGGAGTAGGTGCTACAACGGTTAACCCTTACTTAGCTTTTGATAGTTTGCACCAAAGATTTTCAAAAAAACTATTTGGACAATTTAGTTTTGATGATTGTGTAGAGAGATACATAAAGTCTGTTAATGCGGGACTATTAAAAATAATGTCAAAAATGGGTATATCAGTCTTAAGTTCTTATAGAGGCGGCTGTAATTTTGAAACTGTTGGATTAAGCAGAACCGTAGTTGATGACTATTTTCCTGGTGTTACCTCAAAAATCTCTGGAATTGGCTTAACTGGAATAGAAAAAAAGATTAGAGAAATACATAAAGAGGCTTTTGAAAGTTCAGAAACGGTTCTTCCAATTGGTGGTATTTATAGATATAGAAAAAATGGTGAGACCCATCAATACCAAGGAAGATTAATTCATTTACTACAAAGTGCAGTAGGGTCAAACTCTTACGAAGCATATAAAAAATATGCTGAAGGTATTTATAATCTGCCTCCTATAAATTTAAGAGATTTAATTGACTTTAGAAAGAAGAAATTAGGTCCTTCGATAGATTTAAGCGAAGTTGAACCAATTCAAAACATATTAAAAAGATTTGGAAGTGGTAGTATGTCTCATGGTGCGTTATCAAAAGAGGCTCATGAAACTTTAGCAATCGGAATGAATAGAATAAAAGGAGCATCTTGTAGTGGTGAAGGTGGTGAGGATGAGCAAAGATTTAAAGTGATGCAAAGTGGTGATAGTGCAAACTCAAGAGTAAAACAAATTGCTTCAGCAAGATTTGGAGTTACTATTAATTATTTAAATAACTGTAATGAAATTGAAATAAAAATTGCCCAAGGAGCAAAACCAGGAGAAGGAGGTCAACTACCAGGTTTTAAAGTAACAAATGAAATTGCAAAATTAAGACATTCAACCCCTGGGGTTACCTTAATATCTCCACCTCCTCACCACGATATTTATTCAATAGAAGATTTGGCTCAATTAATTTATGATTTAAAACAGATAAATCCAAAAGCTCGTATAGGGGTAAAACTGGTTGCATCATCGGGTGTAGGAACAATTGCAGCAGGGGTAGCCAAAGCTGAAGCTGATATAATATTAATTTCTGGTCACAATGGTGGAACTGGCGCCACACCACAAACAAGCGTTAAGTATGTTGGAATACCCTGGGAGATGGGTCTAACTGAGGCAAACCAAGTCTTAACATTAAATAATCTTAGACACAAAGTAACTTTGAGAACTGATGGTGGAATTAAAACTGGAAGAGATGTTGTAATTGCTGCAATGATGGGAGCAGAAGAGTATGGTGTTGCAACAACAGCTTTGGTAGCTATGGGCTGTATCATGGTAAGACAATGTCATTCAAACACTTGTCCGGTTGGAGTATGTACTCAGGATGAAACATTAAGAGAAAAATTTACTGGGACACCTGATAAAGTAGTAAACTTGTTCACTTTTATCGCCTCAGAAGTTAGACAAATATTAGCCGAACTTGGTTTTAAATCACTTAACGAAATAATTGGAAGAACTGATTTGTTAATGCAAGTAAATAAAGCCTCTCCTAATTTAGATGACTTAGATTTAAACCCATTGTTTGTTCAAGCAGATCCAGGGGACAATAAAAGATATTGTGAGAGTACAGAAATAAATAAAGTTCCTGATACTTTAGATCAGGAAATTTGGCCAGAAATAGAAACAGCATTGGATAATTTGCAAAAAATTGAAAAAGAATATCCAATCAAAAATACAAATAGAGCAGTAGGAACTAGGATTTCACATCATTTATATAAAAAATATGGATATGAGAAGTTAGATGAAAATTTTTTAACTTTAAATTTTAAAGGATCAGCAGGACAATCTTTTGGTGCTTTCTCTACAAAAGGATTGAAGCTAGTACTTAAAGGAGATGCTAATGATTATGTTGGAAAAGGTCTGTCAGGTGCAACTATAGCAATAAAACTTTCAGATGAGAGTAATTTAATTTCAAATGAAAATACTATTATTGGTAATACTGTTTTGTATGGAGCTACATCAGGTAAACTTTTTGCAGCAGGTTTAGCAGGAGATAGATTTGCAGTAAGAAACTCAGGTGCAACAACAGTTATAGAAGGCTGCGATTCAAATGGTTGTGAGTATATGACTGGTGGAACAGTTGTAATATTAGGAAATGTTGGCGATAACTTTGCAGCAGGAATGACCGGAGGTATGGCATTTATCTATGATAAAAAACAACAATTTGAAAAAAAAGTAAATCCTGAGTCAGTCGTATGGCAAAATGTAGAAACAGATTACTGGAAAGAATTTTTAAAAAATTTAATCAATGAGCATCTCAAAGAAACAGGATCAGATTTGTCTAAAAAATTAATAGAAAGTTTTGATAATGAAATTAATAATTTTATTCAAGTATGTCCAAAAGAAATGTTAGATAAACTAAAAAATCCTATAACATTAAAAAAACAAGTTAAAAAAGTTAGTTAAATTAACAAATTAAGCTCTTTCAAAATTACCTTTAACCTTTTTTTACTTGATAAACTATGATCGCCTTTCTTTATAATATTTAGTTTTTTTTTTGCTTTTGGAAACAATTTTAAAATTTTTCTTGAATAAGAAACAGGGACTACCTCATCCTTTTCACCATGTACCATTGTTACTTTAATATTTGAATTAATTTTCTTTTTCAAAACTTTGTTTTTTCTCCCATCTTTTATTAACTGAAGTGAAATTGGATATTCATAATTTCCATGTTTTAAGTGATAAATACCCTTTCTTATTGTTTCGTCTTTCATTTTTTTAGTAAATTTTTTCCACATTAAGTTTTCTAAAAATTCAGGAGCAGCACCTATACCTAAAAATCCCTTAATTTGTTTTTTAAAAATTTTAAATTGATTAAGAGAAATCCATGCTCCCATACTTGAACCAATTAATATAAAGTCTTTTCTTTTTACGAATTTTCTTATTAAAATTGACGTCTCTTTACTCCATTTTGAAATGTTTCCATCTATAAATTTACCTGAAGATTTTCCATGTCCTGAGTATTCAAGTGCTAAAAAACTTAATCTATTTTTTTTAGCAAACTTTAAAAATGTATTTGGTTTTTCCCCTTCAAGGTCCGACATAAAACCGTGTAAAAAAACTATAAAAGAACTATTTTTAAAAATTTTGGTAATATGTCTGATTTTCTTTGTATTTGATATTTTATAAAATTTGAAATTTGTCATAATCGTTTATAAGTTTTGTCTATTAATATATAATCATATCAAATGTCATCTGATTTAAAAGTTTTACAAGTAATACCTAAATTAGGTTACGGAGGAGCTGAAACAGGCTGTTTTGACATCGCTCATTACTTGCCCGAAAACAATTGTAAATCTTTTATTTTAACAAGTGGTGGAGAATTACTAAAATTTGTAGATAAAAAAAAAGTAAAAGTGTTTAGGTTGCCAGTAAATAGCAAAAACCCGTTATTAATTTTAATAAATGCTATAATTTTAATTGGTATAATTTTAATTAATAATATCTCTATAGTCCATGCAAGGAGTAGAGCTCCAGCCTGGTCATGTTTATTAGCAACGAAACTAACTGGTAGAAAATTTGTTACAACATTTCATGGGACATACAATTTCAAAAATAATTTAAAAAAATTCTATAATTCTATTATGACAAGATCTGATTTAATAATTGCAGGCTCTAATTTTATATTTTCACATATAAAACAAAATTATTCTAAATATTTAAACGATAAAAAAAAATTGTTAGTTATTTTTAGAGGAATTAATGTTGATTATTTTGATCCAACAACAAAATTTGAATCTGATGAAAAAAAATTATTAACAAAATGGAATATTGAAAAAGATAAAAAAATTATTCTTTTGCCTGGGAGGTTAACATCTTGGAAAGGACAAGAAGTTTTTATTGAGGCAGTTAATTTAGTTAATATAGAATTAGGTTATGAAGCATTTTATGCTGTTATTCTGGGTAGTGATCAAGGTAGAGATTTATATAAGAAAAAGTTAATTAGACTTTCAGAACAATATAGGTTGTCAAAGCAAGTTAGATTTATAGATCATTGTAAGGATATGGCTTTAGCTTATAAGGTGTCAGATATTGTAGTTTCTGCCTCAACAGAACCAGAAGCTTTTGGAAGAGTTGCTGTTGAGGCACAATCAATGGAGACTCCAATTGTTGCAAGTAATATTGGTGGTTCTAATGAAACAATAATTGATGAAAAAACTGGTTTTTTATATGAAGCAGGAAATGCTAAATCCTTAAGTAAAAAAATTTTAAAACTTCTTCATTTAGATGAAACACTGTTAAAATCAATTGGTACAGAGGGAAGAAAAAATATAGTCCAAAAATTTAATGTTGAAAAAATGTGCTTTTCTACTTATTCAGAGTATAAAAGATTATTAAATTAAATGCCTATAATTACATTACCTGATGGAAACAATATTGATTTTCCAAATAAAGTTACTGGACTAGAAGTAGCTGAAAAAATTAGTAAATCATTAGCTAAACAAGCACTTATAATGAGTGTAGATGGTGAACTAAAAGATTTATATTTTGAAATTGACAAAGATTGTTCAATAAAAATTTTTACAGCAAAAGATCCTGAGGGTTTAGATGCAATTCGTCATGATACAACTCATATAATGGCCATGGCAGTTCAAGCGTTATTTCCAGGAACAAAATTAGCAATTGGTCCAGCAATTAAAGATGGTTTTTATTATGATTTCTACAGAGAAGAACCATTTACTCCAAAGGATCTTGAAAAAATTGAAGTTAAAATGAAAGAGATTATTGAAAAAGATGAAAAAACACGCAGAGAAGTTTGGGAGAGAGAACATACCAAAAAACATTATGGAAAATTAGGAGAAAAATATAAAGTTGAATTAGTCGATATGATCCCAGAAGGAAATGAGGTTTCTATTTATTACCACGGAAAATGGTATGATCTTTGTAGAGGTCCACATCTATTGTCGACTGGAAAAATTGGTAAATATTTTAAACTTACAAAAGTTGCTGGAGCATATTGGCGTGGAGACTCAAACAATGAAATGCTACAAAGAATTTATGGAACAGGATGGGCTTCTCAGAAAGATTTAGATGATTACTTAAAAAGAATTGAAGAAGCTGAAAAAAGAGATCATAGAAAGCTTGGAAAAGAAATGGACTTATTTCATTTTAGAGAAGAAAGTCCTGGATCAGTATTTTGGCATGAAAAAGGATGGGCCTTATTTCAAAAATTAATCAACTATATGAGAAGTCGACAAGACGCTGCTGGTTATAAAGAGGTAAATACACCAGAAATATTAGACAGACAATTATGGGAAAAATCTGGGCATTGGGAAAAATATGGGGAAAATATGTATACCTCAGAAACACCAGATGAAAAAGTATTTGCAATTAAACCAATGAATTGTCCTGGGCATATTCAGGTATTTAATCAAGGTTTAAAAAGTTATAGAGACCTTCCTTTACGTATTGCAGAATTTGGAAAAGTACATCGGTATGAACCATCTGGAGCTCTACATGGATTATTAAGGGTAAGAGCTTTTACACAAGATGATGCTCATATATTTTGTTCTGAAGATCAAATTACCAGTGAATGTTTAGAGGTAACTAATTTAATTCTAGATATTTATAAAGACTTAGGTTTTGAAAATGTAATTCTTAAATATGCAGATAGACCTGAAGTAAGAGTTGGGGATGATGAAATTTGGGATAAAGCAGAGACCTCTTTGCTTGAAGCAGTTAAAGCTTCCAAGTTAGAATATAGTATTAATAAGGGTGAGGGAGCATTTTATGGTCCAAAAATTGAATTTGTTTTAAGAGATGCAATCGGTAGAGATTGGCAATGTGGAACTTTACAGGTTGATTTAAACTTACCTGGAAGATTAGATGCATCATATGTTGATAAAGATGGAACAAAAAAAGTACCTGTTATGTTACATAGAGCGTTATTTGGTTCTCTAGAAAGATTTGTTGGAATCCTAATTGAAAACTATGCAGGAAAATTTCCCTTTTGGTTGTCTCCTTTGCAGACAATGGTAATACCTATCTCAGAGGAATTTAATGATTATGCAATTGAAGTATCTAAAAAAATTAAAGATGCAGGTATAAGTTCTGCAGTTGATATTAAAAATAATAACTTAAATTATAAAATTAGAGATCATTCCTCAGCAAAAATACCTCTTTTATTAATTTGTGGTAAAAAAGAAGTTGACTCCAATTCAGTAACGATTAGAAGGTTAGACTCTAACAAACAAGAAAATATGGATATAGATTCATTTTTAAAAACTTTTTCTGCTTTAAATAAAGCGTCATCAAACTAAGTGGCAGATTTCAAACAAAACTATTTTCAAAGAAGAACAAAGGATAGAGGTCCAAGATCTAATAACCGAATATCTTCACCTGATGTTCAAGTTATTGCAAGTGATGGTGAAAATCTTGGAGTGATCAGCACTAATGAAGCTATATCAATGGCAAAAAACCAAGGATTGGATTTAATTGAAATTGCACCTAATGCAAACCCACCTGTATGTAAAATCATGGATATGGGTAAGTATAAATATGATGCTCAAAAAAAAGCAAATCTTGCAAAAAAGAAACAAAAAATAATTTCATTAAAAGAAATTAAAATGAGACCTGTTACCGAAACTCATGATTATGAATTTAAAGTCAAAAATGCAAAAAAATTTATCTCCAAAGGAGATAAAGTTAAATTTACTATAAGATTTAAAGGGCGAGAACTCCAACACTCTCATTTAGGCAATGAACTGATGGGTAAAATTAAAGAGGATATGAAGGATATTGGTAGAGTAGAGTTGCAACCCAAATTTGATGGTAAGCAAATGATAATGGTAATTCAACCTTTATAAGCCTTAATAGAGGTTGTAAAATTTCAACATTCTTTGTATAAGTCCGCAGAATTATGCCAAAATTAAAAACAAAAAGCTCAGCAAAAAAAAGATTTAAGATATCAGCCAAGGGTAAAGTAATATCTGCTCAAGCAGGTAAAAGACACGGCATGATAAAACGAACGAATTCACAAATTAGAAAATTAAGAGGCACTACAACTTTGTCTAAACAAGACGGCAAAATTGTTAAATCATATATGCCTTACAGTTTAAGAGGATAATAATGGCAAGAGTTAAAAGAGGTGTAACAAGTAAAGCAAAGCATAAAAAAGTTTTGAAAGCCGTAAAAGGTCAGTGGGGCAGAAGAAAAAATACTATCAGAGTTGCTAAACAAGCTATGGAGAAATCCATGCAGTATGCTTACAGAGATAGAAGAAATAAAAAAAGAGATTTCAAATCATTATGGATACAACGAATTAACGCTGGTGTAAGAGCAGAGGGTATGACTTATTCAAAATTCATTAATGGTTTAAGTAAATGTGGTGTTGCAATAGATAGAAAAATTTTAGCTGAAATTGCTTAC
>CACJPA010000013.1 GCA_902595105.1 uncultured Pelagibacteraceae bacterium | reverse complement strand
ACATATACTTATCAAATTACACTGGATGGTATTCGGTATCAGATGAAGCCTTTTATAACGAAGACGAAATCGAGGAAATAGACGGAAAAAAAATTGCTATATCCTCAAGATCTCCTGTTGAATGGATTGAAGAAGAATCTTATTTTTTTAGACTCTCAAAGTGGGAAAAACCGTTATTAGATTATTATGAAAATAATCCAGATTTCATTTCTCCACAATCTAGAAAAAATGAAGTTATTAGCTTTGTAAAGAGTGGTCTAAAAGACCTTTCCGTAAGTAGAAAAAGTTTTTCATGGGGTATACCTGTTCCAAATAATAAAAATCATGTGATATATGTTTGGCTCGATGCTTTAACAAATTATTTAAGTGCTTTAAATTATCCAAATAAAAATGATGATTTGTTTAAAAAATTTTGGCCGGCATCAATACATTTAATCGGAAAAGATATACTTAGATTCCATGCTGTTTATTGGCCTGCTTTTTTATTAGCAGCAAAAATTAATTTACCAAATAAAGTTTATGGCCATGGATGGATATTATCTGGGGAAGAAAAAATGTCTAAATCTAAAGGAAATATTCTTGATCCACTTGAAATAATTAAAGAGTATGGTTTAGATCCTTTAAGATACTATTTAATTAAAGAAGTTTCTTTTGGCAATGATGGAAATATATCTCAAGAAAGACTAGAAGATTGTATTAATAGTGATCTAGCCAACAATTATGGAAATTTATGTCAGCGTGTAACTGCTTTTGCAATAAAAAATTGTGATAGAAAAATACCATTAGAAGTTAAATTTAATGATGAGGATTTATTAATACTTAATAAGTATAAAGATAACCTAGATAATATTAGGTCGCAAATTGATAATCAAAATATTAATTTTTATATCGATTATATTGTTAATTCACTATTTGAAGCTAATAAATATTTTAATGATCAAGAACCTTGGAAAAAGAAAAAAGATATAATTAGATTAAATACTATTGTTTATACTACATTAGAAATTGTCAGAAAAATAAGTTTTTTATTATATCCAATTATTCCCGAATCTTCTCAAAAGGCATTGAAGATTTTTAATATTAAAGAAAAAGATATAAAATTGGATACAATATCTAATAACGATTATTTAACAAAAGGTAATGATATAAATAAAATAGACATACTTTTTAGAAAAATAGAAAAAAACAATGATTGATTCACACTGCCACCTAGATCATGAACCATTATTGAGTGACTTATCTAACGTAATTCAAAGATCAAAAGAGGTAGGTATAGAAAAATTACTAACTATCTCAACTTCATTTGAAAGTTTTTCTAGAGTAAAAGATTTAATAAATAAAGATGAGATTATCTATGGTACTATTGGAATTCATCCTCATGAAAGCTCAAGAGATATTATCACTTCGAAACAGATCATTGAAAGTCTTAATGAAAATTCAAAAATTATTGGTATTGGAGAAACAGGGTTAGATTTTTATTACAATAACAGCGAAAAAGACAAGCAGATAGCAAGTTTTAGAGAACATATAGATGCATCCATAAAAACCAATATACCATTAATTGTTCATTCAAGAGAGGCTGAAATAGAGACTTTTGAAATTTTAAATGAATTTAAAAATGAAAACCTTAAAATTTTGATGCATTGTTTTACTGGGTCTAAAGAATTTTCAGAAAAACTACTGACTTTAAATTCATTCTTTTCAGCTAGTGGTATCATCACATTTAAAAACTCATTAGATTTACAAGATACATTCAAATCTATTCCGATGGATAATATCTTAATTGAAACAGATAGTCCTTTTTTGGCGCCCGTTCCTAAAAGAGGTAAAAAAAATGAACCATCCTTTATTGATTTTACTGCTGCAAAATTAGCTGAGATTAAAAATCTATCCAAAGAAGATCTTGTTAAAAAAACTACATATAACTTTAATAAACTTTTTTTTAATTAAAATTAATGAAATTTATTATTTTAGGATGCGGTAGTTCAATGGGTGTACCAAGACCAGATGGTTTCTTTGGAAATTGCGATCCTAATAATAAAAAAAATTATAGGACAAGATGTTCTGCTTTAATAAAAACTACAGATGAAAACATTCTGATAGATACATCTCCTGATCTACGACAACAACTTTTAAGACATAAAATAAAAAAAATTCATAAAGTATTATATTCTCATATGCATGGCGATCAAACTCATGGAATAAATGATTTAAGGTCTTTTTATATAAATAGCAGAAAACAACTTGATGTTTATGCAGATAAACATACTTCTAAATATCTTAATTCTACATTTTCTTATATATTTAAAAGCTATTCAAAAGAGTATCCCGCAACACTAAAACTTAATAAATTGCCAAAAAAAATATTTACAAAAAATAATAATAAAAAAATTGGTATTCAATCAATTATGGTTGAACATGGTAAAGTAAACTCAAATTGCTTTATTATTAATAAAAAATTAGCCTATATAAGTGATGTAAGTAAAATTTATAACAAAGATCATAAATATTTTAATAATATTCAATATCTAATTATTGATTGCTTGTGGTACAATTTCCACCCATCACATTTTAATTTAGAAAATTCACTAGCTGTAATTAAACAATTTAAACCAAAGAAAGCTATTTTAACAAATTTATCACCAGTATTAGATTATAAAGTTCTCAAAAAAATGTTGCCTAAAAATGTTATCCCAGCACATGATGGATTAACAATAAACTTATAAGATATTTTCTATAGCTTTAATTATCTTTTTTGACATTGGTTTTGTAAATGATGCAAAAGTATTTTGAACTTTACCTTCTTTATTAATCAGAATTTTATGAAAATTCCATTTTGGTTCAGCTGATTTACCATGATTTTCCTTTGCCCATTTGAAAAGTTCATGTGCATTTTCTCCTTTAACTTCTGTGATAGTCGTTAGTGGAAAATTGATATTGAAATTTACTTCACAAAATTCTTTTACATCTTCATCTTTTTTTTTTTCTTGATTAAAGGAATTTGAAGGAACACCAAGAACAACTAAGCCTTTTTCTTTATATAAATCCCATAATTCTTGTAATTCATCGTATTGTTTCGTAAATCCACAAAAACTAGCAGTATTTACCACTAGAATAACTTTATTTTTGTAATCATTAAAATTTATTATTTCACCCGTTATGCTCTCAATACTGAAATCATAAAATTTTTTTTCATAGTTTGCTATTACTGGGTTTTTAAAAAAAATCATAAATATAGAAAATAGAAATAATACTTTTCTCATTTCTTGGGTTTATTTGGAGTGAGTAATATTAGAAAATAACCAAATAAAGTTGATAACAATGAACCAGTTAATACACCTATTTTTACACCATCCATGTATTGCATGTTTTCAACAAAAGCTAAGTTTCCAACAAATAAACTCATTGTAAAACCAATACCTGTAAGAACACCTACACCATAAAAATTATACCAACTTGTATCATTAGGCATCTGTGCTACTTTCAATTTGATAGATACATAGGAAAATATAAAAACACCGAGCTGTTTACCCAGGAATAATCCCAGTACAATACCCAGTGGTACTTTATCAAGTAACGATGCGAAAGATAAACCTTCTAAAGATACACCAGCATTTGCAAATGCAAATAGAGGCATTATTCCAAAAGCAACGTATGGGCTAATTGCATGTTCTATTTTTATTAATAACGAAAAATCTTTTTCTTTTTTTCTATGAGGGATTGTCATTGCCAACAAAACACCAGCAATAGTAGCATGTATACCTGAGTTATGAGTAAAATCCCAAAGGAAAAGTCCGACAACTAAATAAGGTAAGAATTTTTTAATATTAAATTTATTTATTAACAACAAAACAATAAAGGCTAAAAGCATTAAGGTTAAATATTTAATGCTTAAATCTCCAGAGTAGAAAAGGGCAATAATTACTATTGCTCCCAAATCATCAATTATAGCTAAAGCTGTTAAAAATACTTTTAATGATAAAGGAACTCGTTTTCCAAGCAATGATAAAACCCCTAAAGAAAAAGCTATATCTGTAGCTGATGGTATTGCCCATCCATTTAAAGTTTCACTGTCTCCTAAATTTATAAAAACATAAAATAATGCAGGAACTAACATTCCCCCTACAGCAGCTATGATTGGTAATAAAGCTTGTTTAATATTAGAAAGTTCGCCTTGTAGAAATTCTCTTTTTATTTCCAAAGTTACAAAGAAAAAAAATATTGCCATCAATGCATCATTGATCCAATGTAATACCGATAATTTTAAACCAAAATTATTAACACCTATAAATAAGTATTTATTTAAAGTAGCAAAATATAAATTTGCTAGTCCAGAATTGCTTATAAATAATGCAATGATTGCAGCGAATAAAAGAACAAGTCCACTTGCAGCTTCTAATTTAAAGAACCATCTAAAAGGTTTAGATATATAGTTAATCATAAAATGCTAAATTAGGTCTATAATAAATAGTTTAATATCTTGCAATGTTTCAAAAAGGTTAAATAATATAATTTCTAATCCAGGAAACACATTAATAAGTGGGGTTTTAAGAGTGTCTAGCAGAATAATTAAAGCAACAAAAGATATAATAAATACAATTAAATAAGAAAAAAACTTTATTCCATTATTCTTTGAATTTTTAGATAAAGCGTTATTTTTTTGCTTTTCTAAAATATTTTCTTTTTCATTATTTACTTTAGTATTAATTTTTTTAAATTCTCTTTTTTTTTCTATTTTTTCTTCATTCTTTTCAACTTTGACTTCAATATCTTTACTTGCGATTTCATTATTTAACTTTAAAACTTCTTCATTTTCTTCTTCAATTTTACAAAACCAAATATGATTGCATGAGCCACACTGCAAATCTCTTCCTTCATTAGGTATTAAAGAATTATCAATTCTGAATTGCTTATTGCAATTTGGACAAGTAATTATCATGCTTCGTTATATAACAGATTTTACTTAAATTTCTTTTAATTTAGCCTTCTTTATACATTGAAATTATCAATAACTACTGTATTAGTACATCGATCGGAGTGTAGCGCAGCCTGGTAGCGCATCTGGTTTGGGACCAGAGGGTCGCAGGTTCGAATCCTGCCACTCCGACCATCATTATGAAAAAAGCAATTATTTACATTCCAAACAAAAACCCTATGCAATCTGGATTAGCAAAAAATGATAAATGGGTATTGGAATTTAAAACTAAAGATCCAACAAAGAATCCTTTAATGGGTTGGGAAAGTTCATCTGATACTTATTCAGAATTAAAATTAGAATTTTCATCAAAAGAACTTGCTATAAATTATGCAAAAAAAAAGAAAATTGAATTTGAACTAATTGAACCTAAAAAAAGAAAAACTGTAAAGAAATCTTACGCAGATAACTTTTTAAAATAAAAAATGTTTAGATTTTTTACTCAAAAGCATTGGTATTTATGGTCATGGTTTGGTTCTGCAATAATTCTATCATCACTGTGGATACAAGTTAAAATCGATGTAAAAATTAATGAATGGTTTGGTGAATTTTACGATATGATACAAAAAGCCTTGGGAGCACCTAACTCTATTACTATAGAAGAATATTGGGCCAGCTTATTATCCTTCATAACTTTAGCTGCGATGTATGTAGGTGTTGCTGTAATAGTTAGTTTTTTTACTTCGCATTACTTATTTAGATGGAGAACAGCTATGGTTGAATGGTATCATAGTGTTTATGACAAAGCTCGAAAAATAGAAGGAGCCGCACAAAGGGTTCAAGAAGATACAATTAAATTTTCAAGAATAATGGAGTCCCTTGGTACAAGTTTAATTGAGGCTTTAATGATACTTGTAGAATTTATGCCAATTTTATTTGGTTTAAGTGTTGGAATTCCAATTTTTTTCTTCGGTGATTGGGATTATGGATTGATAGTAGGTGCTTTAATCTGGTCAGTGGGTGGAACAATATTTTTGATTTTGCTTGGTTTAATTTTAAGATTAGTGGGTGTCGAATATGATCTTCAAAAAAAAGAAGCAGCTTATAGAAAAATACTTGTCATTGCTGAAGATGATGGAACAATTCGTCCAAAAACTATTGAAGAATTATTTGATGGTGTAAGAAATATTCATTTTTTAAGTTACATCAGATACTTGTATTTTAATATTGGTAGAATTGCATATTTGCAAGCAAATGTATTATCAGCATATGTTTTTTTAGCACCTGCCATTGTAGCTGGAGCTGTTACACTTGGTGTAATGCAACAGATAATTAGAGCTTTTGGTAGAGTTGAAGGTTCTATGCAATATATATTAAAAGCCTGGCCAACAATAATTGAACTTGCTAGTGTATATAAACGTTTAAGAGAATTTGAATCCAAAATTATACAAGAAGAGTTAATTGATAAAAAAGCCTAATGGCCATTGATATAAAATTTATTAATCAATTTGTTAACGTAACCTCAAAAGCAGCGATTGCTTCATCATATTTTGTTGGCAAGAAAGATAAAATTGCAGCAGATAAAGCAGCTGTAGACTCTATGAGATCAGAATTAAATAATATGGATATAAAAGGTCAAATAGTAATAGGTGAAGGTGAGTTAGATGAAGCTCCAATGTTGTATATTGGGGAAAAACTCGGTACTAAAAATGGTCCTGAATTTGATATAGCTGTTGATCCATTAGAGGGAACTAATTTTGCTGCAAACAATCTTCCAGGAGCTTTATCTGTGATTGCTATTGCAGAAAAAAATAACCTATTTAAAGCTCCTGAAACTTACATGGAAAAAATCTCAACCAAAGTAAAAGAAAAAAATGTTGTTGATTTAGATTATTCAGTTAAAAAAAATATTTTTAATTTAAGTGAATACCTAAACAAAAAGCCAGAGAATTTAACCGCATGTATATTGGAAAGACCTAGGCATAATAAAATTATAACTGAATTAAGAGATTTAAAAGTTAAAATTAATTTTATATCTGATGGAGATGTTTCTGGGGCACTATTAGTAACTGACGAAAAATACTCTGTTGACATTTTTTTAGGAACAGGAGGAGGCCCAGAAGGGGTATTAGCAGCTGCAGCATTAGATGCATTTGATTGTAGTTTTCAAGGTAGATTTTTATTTGAAACGGATAAAGACAAGCAAAGAGCTAAAGAAATGGGAATTAGTGATCTTGTAAAAAAATATGATTTAAATGAAATTATTAAAGGAGACTCGATCTTTTGTGCTACTGGAATCACCACAGGTGATTTAGTGACAGGCATAACAATTGAAGATGATAAATTTATTTCAGAAACTTTAGTGACACATAAACAGTCAAACCTTAAAAAGGTTGTAAAATTAAATCAAAAATTAATACGATAAGCTTGATTAATTGTCTTTTTTACAATAAAAAGCAGCAATTCGGTCCCTTCGTCTATCGGTTAGGACACGTGGTTTTCATCCTCGAAAGAGGGGTTCGATTCCCCTAGGGACCGCCATCTCTGTATACCGATTATAGTTTTACACAACTTTAGTTTATTATTAATTTAAAAACAAAGTATGTGAAAATTATGAAAAAATTCTATGTTTACATGTTGATTGCTAAAAGAAAAGAAAGACTAATATCGTATGTAGGATATACAAAAAATTTACCAAAAAGGCTTATTCTACATAATCATTCAAAAGGTGCAAAATTTACAAGGGGATCAAAATGGAAAATAGTGTATAAAGAAGTATATAAGAGCAAATCAGAAGCCCTAAAAGCTGAGCATAAATTAAAAAAAAATTATTTATTAAGAAAAAAAATTAAACATAAACATCTAAATGGTTAAAAAAAATATTTTTATCATTTTACCTTTTAAAGAAAGTCTTAATCCAAAATTAGCTGGAGCTGTGTCTTTATATGTGAAAGATACAACAAAATACTCTATATATAAAAAGAACATTAAAATTATATCATCTGAAGTTAGCGAAAATAAGTTTTTTAGAAATAAAAATTATATTCTTGATTTTTGTAAAAAATATAAGCATGAAAAAATTGACATTTTTGAGCTCCACAATAGACCAGAGTATGTAAAATATATAATAAAGTATTTTCCAAATTCCAAAGTAATTTTATTTTTTCACAATGACCCATTAAGCTTGAGAGATTCTCAATCAATTTCTGAAAGAGAATACTTATTAAATAAATGTAGTAAATTAATTTTTATTAGTCGATGGGTTCAAAAAAGATTTTATACATCTTTTTTAAATCTAGACTATGAAAAAACTAAAGTTATTTATCATGGAGTTAAAAAAATTAAAAAAATTACTTCAAAAAAAAAAAATAATATTCTATTTGTTGGAAAACTTAATGAAGCAAAAGGCTATACAATATTTGTGGATGCTGCAAAAAAATTTAAAAAAAATAATAAAAATTGGAACTTTATAGCTATTGGTAATGAGCCAAGAAAAAAAATATTTCCTGATAAAAATATTGTTAATGAAATTGGATATATAACTAATGATGAGGTTTTAAATTATTATAGTTCTTCAGAAATTGCTGTTAGTAATTCTGTTTGGGAAGAGCCTCTTGGTCGGCTACCCATTGAGGCCAGTAGTAGAAAATGTTTACCAATAATTTCAAATATCGCTGGATTAAACGAGTCAAAAAGGATTGCTTATGTTCTGAAGGAGAATAATTCATCAGAATTATGTAAATTACTTATTAAATTAACAAAATCTAAATCATTAAGAGAAAAATTACAAAATCAATATTACTTAAATAATAATTTTGACCTAATTAAAATTTCAAAATCAATTGATAATGAAAGAAAAGAAATAATAGAAACTCAAATTAAACAATTAAAAAATAAAAAATTTAAAATATTACATATTGCAAATTTTAATGAATTATCTGAGGGAAGATTATTTTATTCTTTTGCAAATAAGTTAAATGCTGGTTTTGTAAAAGAAAATCATATTGTTCAAACAATTTCAGATAAAATTAATTTAAAGTACAATAAAAATTTTTTAAATCCTGCTGGTAATTTTAAATATCTTAACACTAAAATAGAAAACACAATAAATAATTTCAGACCAAATTTAGTTATTTTTGGACATGTAATTAATATTGATAATAGAATTTTTAAGTTGTGTGAGCAAATGTGTATAAAAACAGCATGTTGGTATATAGACTCGATTTCACCAGAATTTTTAAATGGTAAAAAAAAAAATAATTTTATCGAACTAGTTAATAATGTTGATAAATGTTTTATTACATCAAATCCAGTTATTTTTAAAAAAACAAAAATATTTAAAAAATTAATATTTATTCCAAACCCAGTAGATAAAGCTATTGATAATCTAAGTAATTTTAAAGAAAATAATCTTGAATATGATGTCTTCTTTGCAATAAGTCACGGTCAAAATAGAGCTATTTTAAAAAAAGGTAAAACTGATGAAAGAGAAGATTTATATAACTATGTAATAAACAAATTAAGTGATTATAAAGTAGCCTCATTTGGTATTAACAATATAGAGCCTATTTGGGGGTCTAATTTTTTTTACCATTTATCAAAATCAAAAATTGCTATAAATATCAGTAGAGGAAAATATCAAAATTTATATTCAAGTGACCGTATTTCATCTTTATTAGGCAATGGACTTTTAGTTTTTATTGAGTCAAAAACTAAATTAAATAAAATTTTTAAAGATAAAAAAGAAGTTATATTTTTTAAAAACAAATATGATTTAATTAAAAAAATTATTTTTTATCTTAAAAGAGATAAAATAAGAATGAAAATCGCAAAAAGAGGTCATAATCTATACCATAAAAAGTTTTCCAACATTAATCTTGTAAAATTTATTTTAAAGGAATTAAATTTAACAAAAGATAAAATTGATTGGTTCAATAAATAATGAAAATTCCAATTTTATCCTATCATTCAATAAGTAATGAAGATTGTCCATTATCTCTAAATTTAACAGAGTTTGAAAAACAGCTATTTTTTTTCAAAAAAAATAATTTTCAATCAGTTCATTTTAATGAAATTAAAGATTTATCATCAAAAAAAATTATTATTACTTTCGACGATGGTTATAAAGATTTAATTATAAATGCATTACCTCTGTTAAAAAAATATAATTTTAAAGCAACATGTTTTATTATTTCTGATTTAATAGGAAAAAAAAATATCTGGGATGAATTAAACACAAGTATTAAAGATAAAGAACTAATGAATTTATCTGATATTCATTTCTGGTTAAAAAATGGTATGTGTGTAGGTTCGCATTCTAAAAATCATAAAAAACTAACTTTACTTAATAAAAAAGACGCTATTGATGAAATAGTTAGCTCTAAAGATGAATTAGAAACTTTAACTGGTAAATCTATTAATTCTTTTTGCTATCCTTATGGATTACACAATGAAAGTATAGTCAACATCGTTAAAGAAAAATATGATTCAGCATATACAACGAATAGATCAAGATTTGATCCTGCTAGACATGATAAATATAAATTACCCAGAATAGATATGGGTAAAACAATATCAAATTTTAAATTATATTTAAAATTTTTTACTCCATATGAAGATATTCTTTAAAATTTTGAAATATAAAAAAATATGAATAAATACGTCTTTTTTAGAACAGATAGAATAGGGGATTTTTTAATGAGCTCAATCTTATTTAAATCTATCAAAAATTCTGACCATAAATCTAAGATAACTATTATTGCTTCTAAAAAAAATTTTGAATATATAAAAAATGCAGAGTTTGTGGATGAAGTAATCCTATTTCCTGAAAATTTTATTCAAAAATTTTTATTTTATTTGAAATTTTTTTTAAATAAGTATTACCTTGTTGGTATCCTAGATGGAAAAAAAAGATCTATCTATTTTTCATTTATTGTAAGATCAAAATATAAATTTTTATTTACATATAAAAAATTTTATTTTCTATCTCTTAAATTTTTTTACACAAGAATTTTTCTGGATGAGAATTGTACAAGTAAATTTGATGAAATAAAAACCCTGTTAAATTATATTGGTTGTTCTTTTGCTGAACAAAATTTAAACACTATAAGTTATGAAAAAGTTAATAATTTAAAATTAAATATTTCTACACTTGATAAGTTTTTAATAATTCATTTTGACGAAAAATGGATTTTTAATGATTACATTACTTCATTTAAGTCAATCGAACCTCCAAATGAAAAATTTTTTTTAGAATTTTTAGAAACAATAGTTTTAAAAACTGGTATGAATTTAGTAGTAAGCACCGGCTCCAAACAAAATAAATATATTAATTTTTTAAAAAAAAATTTTAAATTATTTGATGAAAATATATATTTTTACAATTTACTTAGTAAAAAAATTTATCTTTATGACAATCTTTCCTTTCCTCAGTTAGAAAAATTAATATCAAATAGTGACACATTAATAGCTTGCCATGGTGCACCAAGTCATGTTGGGGCTGGGCTTAACAAGAAAATTATAGACATTGTAGACCTGAGTAAAAAAAATTTTATTTTAAAATGGACTGCTCATTTCAGAAATCACAATATTATTTATAGAGATGGTTTTATTAATGTGCAAAATAAAATCTTAAGTTTCTTATAAATATTGAAATTATAAACAAATAAATAATAATGAATTGTGCTAATATTTTAAAATTACTATATTAAAACTTAATTTTATTTAAGGCATTATTCTTAAATATATTAGCATCTTTAATATATCTTCTTACCATTTGTGTTGTTTTATGACCTGTCATTGCCATTATACTTCTTTCATCAGCACCAGAGTCTGCGGCTACTGTCGCAAAACCTGATCTCAAACTATGACCTGCAAAATTTTGATTTTCAATTCCTGCTATGTTTAAATATTTTTTCATTAACAACACTACTGACTGATCTGTTAATCTTTTGTCTGCTAATGAAGAACCTTTATTAAATCTTCTAAAAATTGATCCAGTTTTAATCTTAGAAATTTGTAACCATTGTTTTAAATTACTGACTGGACAATACTTTTTATCCTCAAAATAGGGTAGACCTTTGACCATTCCCTCACCAAATTGGTCTGTTTTTGACCTTTTAACTGTGATTTTAAGTCCCTCAGTTACAAATTCTAAATCATCATAGTCTAGTGATATTAATTCTGATCGTCTAAATCCTCCTCCAAAACCAATCAAAATTATTGCTTTATCCCTAAGCTTTTTAATTTCTTCAAATTTTTGATCATCTATAGCATTAATTATTAACTTTAAATGACTGATTAATAAAGGTTTTTTTCCAGTTTGTATACTCCCTTTAACTCTTCTAATACCCATTAAATTTTCAATTATGATTGGGTGCTTTGTATCTAAATAATAACCTTTTAGCTTATGAACCATTCCAATAGAAACTAAACGTCTTCTTATTGTACTCATTTTTGATTTTTTAGAGAGATTTGTTAAATAAAGTGAAACAATTTTGGGTTCAGATGGAAATGATTTTAAAGCAAATTTAGCGCAAAAATTTTCAAAATCTTTAAAATCTGACTTATAAGCTCTCAAAGTATTAAATGACTTTGAGTTTTTTAGATTATTTATAGTGGCTTCATGAAGTAAATTTAAGTCTGTAGTTAACTCATTCATATAATTACTATTGATAACAATTAATTATCATTAGTAATATATTAAGAGTTTTAATATGTCAATTAAAATAATTTATTATTTTAAAGGACAATTAACGACATTGTGATCAGAATAAGTATGTAATAAAAGTTAAAAATGGGCATAGATGGAGTAATTGAACCAATATATTTTCTAATAACTTCAATTGGTTTTATAATATTAAGCTTTATTCAGTTCAAAAAAACTGGAAAAACTATAGAAACGATTTATCTGTCTATTTTAGCTGTTTTCTTTATTGTTTGCTTTATTATTTTAAATTTTTATTGAGCTAATATTGATTGATATTTTAAGCATTTTGGTTGCAGGCATATTTTCTTGCATCATTTTAGATATTTTGGGTTATTTATTAAAAAAAATAGGTATTCCAGAACCTTCTTGGGGCATTGTAGGTAGATGGACATATTATATGATTAAAAAAGGTACTTTTTTTAACCCAACCATTATAGAAAAACCTGAAATTAAATATGAAGTATTACTTGGATGGGTTTTTCATTATTTTATATCAATATCTTGGGCAGTTATTTACTATATTTTCTTTATTTATATTGGAATTAAAATGTCTTATTTTTCAGGGCTTATTTTTGGTGCAATAACAACTTTGGCTCCACTTTTAGTATTTTTACCTTTTACAGGACAAGGTTTTTTCGCAAAAAAAACAGGAAAACCAATAAAAACATCTTGTATATTTCTTATAAGACATTCAATTTATGGAATAGCAATGTACGAAGGTTTTAGATGGTTTATAATATGAAATTGAATGGAACAAAATTTCAGCTAAAAGTATGGAAATATCTTAAAACTATACCAAAAGGTAGTGTAAAAACCTATAAAGAGGTAGCAATTGGCATAAGAAGACCAAAATCAGCCCGTGCTGTTGCTAATGCATGTGGAAAAAACCCTTATGCCCCCAAAATACCATGTCATAGAGTAATTCGATCTGATGGAGGCCTTGGTGGATACTCAGGGAGAGGTGGAATTAAGACAAAGCTGCGTTTATTGAGATCTGAAAAAGTTAAAATTTAGTGGCCTTTTTGGGATATTTTATTGTCAAAAACACAAGTAAAATCAATGTTTTTTCAATATTTAAGCGTATTTTAGCATGAATAGTGTTATACATCCTTCAGTTGTACTATAAATCGAGATATAACAAAATAAAGCACCTCTACGGCCGATTAAAACACATATTCTATAACTGCATTGCTCTACTTTTCAATGATAACAAGGCTTATATTACGGTCTAATTTCAAAGAATTTTTTATCAATTTTTGTTCCCCTACTCACATGGTTTATTAAGAATTTTGAATTTTGTGTATAATTAGCTTAAAAAACCATTGGTATTAAACACTTTTAAGCATAGTGCTTTATTTTCTCTTTCAAGCTTGCCATCTTTACCTCTGTTTATTTAAAAGAGTATCTATTATTTTTAATTTTCTTTTATAAAATCAATGATTTATTTTAATTTATATTTATTATTATAATTAATTTATATAATAATTACAGTAGTTTAATTATAATTATTAAAGTATTATATTATATATTGGTAAATATTTATTTACTATTAATTAGAGCGAGTAAGCAAATATTCTCGTCTAGAAATATATAAACCACTCAGAACAATAATAAACAAACCTAAATAAGTCCAATTATCAGGTAATTCATGAAAGAAATAATAGCTAATAAGTATATTTGTAATAATCTCTGTGTAGCCCAAAGGAGCTAATTTAGAAGCATCAGCGTATTTAAGTGATAATATAAGGAAAAGGTGTGCTACAGAGGCTATTAAGCCGATTAAAGCCATCAAAATCCACTGATTTGACGTAGGATTAACCCAAACTGAGGGCATAAATAGGCTAATTATTATAGTTCCTATCAAACCAGATAGTAAAAGAGTTAAAAGAGGATTATCAGAAGTGCTGAGCTTCCTAGTGATTATAAGATAAAATCCATAGCAAATTCCATTACCTAATGCAGCCATAGTAGCTAGATTAAGCTCAATAAAGCCAGGCCTAATTACAATCAAAGTTCCAATAAACCCTAATGAAACAGCAGCCCATCTCTTCACCCCTACTTTCTCGTTTAAAAAAAATGGAGATAAAGCCGTAACACAAATTGGAGCGACAAAAGCTAATGTTAAAGCTTTAGGGAGTGAAATTTCAGAAATCGCATAAAAGAATAAGTAAGTAGAAAAAACAAATATCAATCCTCTTATTAATTGAAGAGCTGGTTTTTTAGTCCAAACTAATGATTGTCTGTAAAAAATTAACATTAAAGACAAGGTAAATACCACAGTAAAAAAATATCTAGCCCATGTAATTTGCAATACATCCATTGATGAGCTTAAATATTTGGCAAAAGCATCCATTACAGGAACAATCATCCAAGCAGATGCATTTAAAATTATAGCCTTCACAAAGAAAAGATATATCTTAATAGAAGTATTTTAAAGCAAAGAATAAAGTAATTGGAATAGTGAATAAAGACATTATTGTAGATACTACAATTGTACTGGATATATTATCCACAATTTCTTTTGGAGAATACATGTGAGCAATCAGATAGCATAAGATTGCACTGGGCATGCAAGACTGTATTAACAAAACACCAGCAGGAATACCTGATAAATTAAAAAATTTAATGACAGCAAATCCTATAATAGGACCTAATATTACTCTTCCAAAAGAGGTTATTAATGCATCTTTAAAAGAAAATACTTTCATTTGTGTAAGAGCAACACCTAGCGACATAAGGATCATTACAATCATTCCATAAGCTAAAAGCATCACTGTGTTTAATACAAATTGAGGAAAAGGAATTTCAAAATACAAAAAGAGAACTGTTATTAAAATTGCATAAAATGATGGACTTTTTAATATTGTTTTAAAATCAAAAGCTCGTTTTGCTAAAAAAATATTTAAAGTAAAATGGAGCAAAACAATTAAGGATGATATTGCTGCTGCTATACCCATACCTAGTTCTCCATAAGCAAATAAACATATTGGAATACCCATATTTCCGGTATTTGGTAAAATAAAAGTTGGTAGCTCACGGATATAATCCTTCTTCATAAGTACAAGAAAAATTAAACCCACAATACCAAATAATGTTAACAAGATAATTGCGTAACCAAAATATTCACTAAATAACTCAAAAGTTACTCCACCTGCTGTAATTGCAAAAATTACTAATGCCGGTGTTCCAAAATTACCAGCGTATGTTGTTATAAATGATGTATCAAAATTTGGATTTTTTTTTCCTAAATGATATCCAAGACCTACTATTAGGAATACTGGAAATAAAACTTCAAAAAGTTTTAAATAGATTTCCATTAATCAAGCAATCTAATTAACGTAGGTGATTTTAAGATATTTTTATTTTTTTTAAATATAGATAAACAGCTATTACAATTTAATTCTGTAGTTTTGTGAGTAACTATTACTATTGTAGCTTTATTATTTTTTTTATCTGGAGTTTGAATTAATCTTTTTACAGAAATTTTATATTTTGCTAAACGGTTAGTTATTTGAGATAAAACACCCGGTCTATCTTTAACTTCAAATCTTAAATATAAAGAATTAACATAATTGTTAACGTTATAAGTTTTTAAAGTTTTTAATTTATTTACACTTACACCAAATGGTTTTTTAATGTTTCCTCTTAAAATAGATAATAAGTCAGATAATAATGATGAAGAAGTAGGACCTGGTCCAGCACCCTCCCCTTGCAATACACTTTCACCTACAGGCTTACCATTAAGGATCACTGCATTCATAACTCCATTTACATTACCGATATATGATTTTTTACTTACAAGACATGGATGAACAGTTTCAAAAAGTTGATTATTTTTAAGTTCAGAGATACCTAATAATTTAATTCTTAAATCTAATTGATTTGCAATTTTAATATCTTTTAAATCAATCTTTTCTATTCCTTCCATTAAACATTTTTTATTTGATATTTTGTTATTAAAAGCCAAAGCAGACAAAATTCTCACTTTTGCAAAAGCATCAAAACCATTTAAATCTAATTTTGGATTTCCAGGTTCGGCATATCCAAGAAGTTGAGCTTTTTTCAAAACATCAGCAAAATTTTGCTCAGAATTTTCCATCTCTGATAAAATATAATTTGAAGTACCATTTAAAATTCCATAAACTTTTGATAATTTATTAGTAGCTAATCCTTCTTTAATAGATCTCAATATCGGTATTCCACCAGCAACTGATGCTTCGAATTCTAAATTAACATTATTTTTTTCAGCTAGTTTAGCTAAATTGTTTCCATGTTTTGAAATTAAAGCTTTGTTTGGAGTAATTACATGAATTTTTTTTTTCAAAGCTGTTTCAACTAATTTTTTTGAAACCCCATCAGATTGTCCAATAACTTCAAATAATATATCAACTTTTTCTTTCTTAAAAATTTCAAAGGGGTTTTTGTAAAAAATTTTTCTATTAATTTTATATTTTCTTTTTTTATTTATATTTTTTGCAGAAATAGCTACTACGTTAACTCTTTTACCTGTTTTAAGTTCAATATCCTTTTTTTTAATAATTAGCTCATTATTTAAATAATTACCAACCTGACCAAGTCCAACAACTGCAACATTTACTATTTTATTCATTTACTTATATCTGGATATTTACTTTTTTTAGTATAGTCATCTATATAAATCTCATATTCTTCCAATGTCATTTTTGTTATATCGTCAGACTTTTTAAGTATTTCATTTATTTTTTTTTGATTTTTTTTATTTTCAACAGAATGTTCTGACCAATATTGAGAATCTTTATTTAAAGAACAATTACTTAAAAAAAGTAGAAAAATAATTAACAAATATTTCATTATAAAGCAGTTTTTTCGGGAAAATTAAATTTATTATTTAAATTTTGAACAGCCTGACCTGCTCCACCTTTGATCAAATTATCTATTGCTGAAATAATGATTATTTTGTTTTTATATTTTGTTTTACACACTGTAATAAAGCAATTGTTTGTATTAATAACATCATTTGTGCTTAAGAGTTTATCAGAGTCTAATATTTTAACAAAATTTTCTCCCTTATAAGACTTCTTAAGCGTTTTGATGATTTTTGATTGATTAACATTTTTCTCTAAATCTAAATAAATAGTACTTAATATACCTCTAAACATTGGAGATAAATGTGGAGTAAAACTAAATTGAAAATTTTTATTAGTAAATTTTCTTAAAAATTGGTGTATTTCAGAATTATGTCTATGAAAACCGACACCATAAGCACTTAAAGACTCGTATAAATTCTTATCTTTATATTTTTTATGAACTCCTCTACCGGCACCAGAATAACCAGATTTTGAATCAATAATTATATTATCTAATTTAACTAATTTTTTTTTAAACAAAGGAACCAGAGGTAACAATATTGATGTTGGATAACATCCTGGACATGAAATTATATTGTGGTTTATTAATTCATCACGATTTATTTCGGGTAAACAATAAATGCTTTTCTTCTGTAATTCTGGAGCTCGATGTTTTTGTTTATACCATTTTAAATAATCATTAACTTTTTCTAATCTAAAATCTGCTGCTAAATCAATTAGAGTAATATTATGATTAAGTTTTTTTGCTATATCTTGAGCTTCACCATTTGGTAAAGCTGTGAAAACAACTTCAATACCATTTAACAATTTTTGATTAAATTTAATAATTTTTGGTAATTTTTTTTTTGATAAAGATTTATCATAATAAGAAATATTTTTTCCGACAGATGAATTTCCACATAAATATTTAATATTAATATATTTATGTTTAATTAATAACTTGATTAATTGAACACCAATATATCCAGTAGATCCAGCAACTAATGCATTAAGCTTAGGCATTTTATATTATAGCAGTTTAAATTGAAAAAAAAATTATCTTTTAGAAAACTGAAAGCTTCTTCTAGCTTTTCTTCTACCAGGTTTTTTTCTCTCAACAGCTCTTGAGTCTCTGGTTGTAAGTTTCTCGGTTTTCAATGTTGTTTTTAAATTTTCGTCAAAAAGAACTAAAGCTTTGGATATACCATGGACCATTGCTCCGGCTTGACCTGTTGGTCCACCACCTTTTACACTACATCTTACGTCATAATCAGTAGCTTGATTTATAATTTCAAAAGGTCTTGTAATTTGCATTTTATGAATTTCATCAGCAAAATATTCATTATATAATTTACCGTTTACATAAATTTTTCCAGAACCTTTTTTTAACCAAACTTTAGCTATAGAAGTTTTTCTTCTACCAGTCGCGTACTTGCTGTCTTTAAAATCTAAATTTAGTTTAGTAGTTTTTGTATTTGATTGTACATTTTCCATATTAATTTCTTGCAATGTTTTTATTATTTAATTTATCTAACTCTATAACTTTTGGATTTTGTGCAGCATGAGGATGCTCACTTCCAGAGTAAATTTTAAGTTTTGTTAATTGTTTTTTACCTAAAACTCCACCTGGCAACATTCTTTTAACTGCCATCTTTAAAGTTTCTCCAGGTTTTTTTTCATGAAGTTTTTCTGGTGTTGTAGTTTTTATTCCACCAGGATGACCTGTGTGTCTATAGTACTTTTTATTTTGAAATTTCTTACCAGTAAATTTTGCTTGTTCGATATTTTTTACTACAACAAAATCACCATCATCCATATGTGGTGTGTATGTAGTCTTGTTTTTACCTCTAATTATATTGGATACAACAGTGGCTAATCTTCCAACAACTGCATTTTTTGCGTCTATCTCGTACCAAGATGATGTAACTTGATCTTTTTTTGTGAATTTTGTCATTGTGCGAGGATTAATACTATTAAATTATTCAAAGTCAATTTTATATTTAGCTTGTAAAACATAACTTATATGCTAGAAATTATATGCCGATTTGATCCTATTGCGGGCATAAAACTGCTAAAAAGGAATTATCATATAATTTAAAATCGGTAGGCATTTGAACTGTATTGTGCGCCTTGCATAAAGCAAAAGCACTAAAAAAGGAGTAAAATGAGTAAAAAAAGAAACAACCCAGAAACTATTGCAATACATGGTGGAGATTATAGAAGTGATCCAGCTACAAATTCAGTAGCAGTTCCTATTTATAGAACTACCTCCTATCAATTTAATAACACTGAGCATGCAGCTAATTTATTTGCGTTAAAAGAGTTTGGAAATATCTATACACGAATAATGAATCCAACAAATGATGTGTTGGAAAAAAGAATCGCCGCTCTTGAAGGTGGTCTAGCAAGTTTAACTGTAGCATCTGGACAAACTGCGTCTACTTTTGCAATATTAAACGTTGCTCAAGCTGGAGATAATATTATTAGTTCAACAGATCTTTATGGTGGAACAGTTTCATTGTTTACACATACTTTAAGTAAGCTTGGTATAGAAGTAAGATATGCTGATCCTTCTGATCCGAAAAACTTTGAAAAAGCAATAGATGATAAAACTAGAGCTTTTTATGGAGAGACGTTACCAAATCCATACTTAAGAGTTTTTCCAATTAAAGAAGTCTCAGATATTGGTAAAAAATATAACATTCCATTAATCTTAGATAACACTGCTGCCCCTGTAATTTGTAAACCAATCGAACATGGTGCTGCTGTAATTGTTTATTCTTTAACAAAATATATAGCAGGTCATGGAACAGTAGTTGGGGGTGCACTAATTGATGGTGGTAATTTTGATTGGACAGCAGATCCGAAAAGGCAACCATTGTTTAACGAACCTGATGCAAGTTATGGAGGTGTTGTTTGGGGTAAAGCTGTACCTGAATTAACAGGAGCAAATGTTGCTTTTGCAGTAAGAGCAAGAGTTACCTTGTTGAGAGATTTAGGATCAGCACTTTCTCCAGATAATGCATTTGGTGTTATACAGGGACTTGAAACTGTAGCTTTAAGAATGAAACAACATTGCGATAACGCTGCAAAAGTAGTTGATTACTTAAAAAATCATAAAGAAATTAAGAGAGTTATTTATGCTACTGAACATAGTGAAGAGATATCAAGTCGAGCAAAAAAATATCTAAAAAATGGTAATGGTGCTTTGGTTGGTATTGAATTAGCTGGTGGTATTGAAGCTGGTAAAAAGTTCATTGAAGCTTTAAAAATGTTCTACCACGTTGCAAATATAGGTGATGCTAGAAGTTTGGCAATTCATCCTGCAACAACTACACATAGTCAATTAAATGAGGATGAATTAGCTGCCTCTGGTGTAACTCCTGGTTATGTTAGACTTTGTATTGGTTTAGAACATATTGATGATATCATTGACGATTTAGATCAAGCTTTAGAAAAATCATCAAAAGGTAATTTAAAAGCGGTTAGTTAACTTTATTTATATGTCTGCAAATAGAAACTAATTAATCTCTCTTTTATATTGAGAAATAAATATAAAATACAAAGTTGAAAGTATTATCAAAATAGAATTTATCTGGTGTAAAGATGCGAATAACATTTTTACTCCAGATAAAATAGTTATCACACCAAGAAAAATTTGAAATACCAAAGTCAAACCAATTAAGGTAATAGGTTTATATAATTTTTTGTTTCCAGAATTAATCACCTTCAAGAGAATTAAGGCATAAAAGACAACAATTAAGTATGCTAAATTTCTATGAATAAATTGAACAATCGATGGATTATCAAAAACTTTTAAATTTAAAAAATCTTTAAAACTACTATCATCCGGAAAATAATTAACACCCATCAATGGCCAAGTGTTATAAATTTTACCAGCATCCATACCAGATACAAAAGCACCTATAATTAGTTGTAAAAACAATAAAAATAAAAATATTTTTACAATAAAAAGATCATTAGAAATTGTTTGATTTGCAGAGGAGGATAATTTTAAAAACTGCCAGTATACTATTGATAAAATTATAAAAGCTGTAACCAAATGTATTGCCAGTCTATAATGACTAACATCAATTCTTTCAACTAATCCACTTGATACCATGTACCAACCCAAAAATCCTTGAAAACAAACTAATAAAAAAATAAGTCCATATTTTTTAATAATCCAAATTCCTTGTTTGATTGAAAAATAAATCATTGGAAGCAAAACTGCTAAACCAATTATTCTGCCCAACTGTCTGTGTCCCCACTCCCACCAAAATATTACTTTAAATTCATCTAAAGTCATATTGTAGTTTTGTTGGCTGTACTCAGGAATTGTTTTATACAAACTAAAGTACTCTAACCATTTTTCATTTGAAAAAGGTGGAAAAAAACCAACAAACAATTCCCATGTGGTAATTGATAGACCAGAGTCTGTTAATCTTGTTAAACCACCAACTAATATTATTAAAGAAACTAAAACTAATAGGGTTAACATCCATAATTTAAGTTGATTATTTAAATGATTATTCTCACTGTACATGGTCTGATAAATATAATAATTATTAAGTATTCCAATAAATTAAATGTCGCCGAATAATAAAAAAAAACTAGATATAATAAGAATTAAATTAGATAAATTAGACAATAAATTATTATCTCTCATAAAATATAGAACAAAACTAGTAGAAGAAGTTTTAAAGCTTAAAGAATTTAAAAAAGAAATTGTTGATAAGAAAAGAATTAATTTTATTTTAAAAAAAATTAAAGCAAAATCCCTGAAACAAGGCATTGATTCAAAGATAACTAATCGTATTTGGAAAAATATGATTTGGTCTTATATTGATTACGAAAGAAGAAACTTTAAAAAAAAATAATTTACTTACTATGAGGTGGAAGCTTTTTCTCCACAAACATTTCGTGTTTTCTAGTATCAGGATTATATTTTTTAGCAGATAATTTTACTTTTGCTTTTTCACCACCTGCTGGTTTTTTTACATAATAAAAATAAGGACTATCTGGTTTAGCTTCAGGTACCATTCTAACTTTTACGTGTGTTTTTTTTGCCATTTATTTTAATGTTTTTAAAATATTTGATATTTTAGTTAACTTGTTTTTTAATTTTTCAGCTTTTATAGATTTATCTGCTATTTCGTCAAGCTTTAAAGTATCTTCATTATCAAGGATCTTTTTTGCTCCATTAATTGTCATACCTTGATCTTTTAGCAAAAACTTAATCTTCTTGAGTAGATCAATGTTTTTTTCATCATAATATCTTCTATTTGAGTTAAGAATTTTTGGTTTAATTTGTTTAAACTGGGTTTCCCAAAATCTTATTATGTGTGTAGGCAAAGAACCCTTCTTATTAACTTTTAGGTCTAAAATTTTAGCAACCTCCCCAATAGTTTTATAAGCTTGATCAACTTTATCCATGATCTTTAAAATTTATAAATTCTTTAAATTCTTTTGAAGGTTTAAATAAAACAACGTCTCTACTAGATATTACTTTTGTCTCTTTAGTTTTTGGATTTCTACCAATTCTGCTTTTTTTTTGCCTTATAGAAAAGGTTCCAAATTTTGATAATTTAAGTTTTTTTTCAGATTTAATATTAGAAACAATTGTAGACAAAAAATCATCTATCAAGTTTTCTGATATTTGTTTAGAAAAACCTAGTTGCATGTAAACTAAATTAACTAAATCTTTTTTAGTTAAATTTATTCTCATTTAAAGATTCTGTTTAATCTTTTCTATCAAATTACCTTTAACAATTCTATTACAAACATCTAAAGAATTAGCAAAACCAATAAAATCTGTACCTCCATGACTTTTAACAACTGGAGAATCTAAACCTATAAATATTGCACCATTGTACAACCTTGGATCTAATCTTTTTTTAAATTTTTTTAAATTTGCAATGTTTAAAAGAGAAGATAGTTTTCCTACCCAATTACCTGCCATTGCTTTTTTTAATTCGCTTGTAATAAAATTTGCTGTCCCTTCAGCTGTTTTTAAAGCAATATTTCCTGTAAATCCATCAGATACAATTACATCAACTTCACCATCCATTATGTGATTACCCTCGATGTAACCTGAGAAATTAAAATTTTCAGATTTTTTGTCATTAAGAATTTGATATGTTTCTTTTATTACCTCATTACCCTTTAATTCTTCTGAGCCAATATTTAATAAAGCAACATTGGCTTTTTCATCTGTATATAACGAATTGTAAAGTGCAGCTCCCATTGAAGAAAAATCACTTAGATTTTTTGAGCTACATTCAATATTAGCTCCAAGATCTAAAACAACGCTCATGCCTTTTTTATTTGGCCAAAGTGCTGACAGAGCTGGTTTGTCTATATTTTCGATCATTTTAAGATTTAATTTTGATACAACTAATAGAGCACCAGTGTTTCCAGCGGATATAACGATATCAGCCTGCTTTTCCTTAACACTCTGAATAGCTAGCCACATACTTGTGTCTTTTCCTCTCTTTGCACCTTCTAAAGGACTGTCTGTACTTTTAATTGCATTCTCTGTATGAAAAATTTCATAGAATTCTTTAGTAATTTTGTTCTTTATTAATGGAGAAATTTTATTTTTATCTCCAAATATTTTGTAAAAATTATTTTTATTTGACTGATGGTTGTAAATGATACCATCAATAACTTTTTTTGGTGAACCATCACCTCCCATTGCATCAACTGCAATTTTAATTCTTTCGGGCATTAATATAATTATACTATTCTTTTGGGTCTAAAACTTGTCTACCCTTATACATACCAGTTTTTAAATCTAGATGATGAGAAAGTCTGTATTCACCTGATTTTTTATCTTCAACTATATTTTTAGTTGAAAATTTCATTGTTTGAGCCCTTCTCATACCAGTTCTGGAAGGAGTTTGTTTTCGTTTTGGTACAGCCATAATTATGGGTTACTTACACTTTTTAAATAATAATTCAAAGTTTTTTTTGATAAATTGGCATTAAAATCCTCAAAATAATCAAGCAAAAATTCAATATTACCAAATTCACCCAAAAATAATGAAATTTTACCAAGTTTTTCATTTTTATTTAAAGTATCCCAGAAATGTATTTCAGAAACCATTGAATGAAAAAGGTTAATATAATTTTTCATTTTCTTATTTATTGATTGATCACCGTATCCTATTTCACGAATACTAAGTTCAAGTTGTCTAAAATTAAAATCATAAATTTCTTGTAAAATTTCTCTATTTTCATCATTTTTGAAATTTTTTAAAAAAAAAGTAAAATGTAGTAAAAAAAGTGTCAAACGGTCAGAAAAATTATCATCTCTATTTAAACTTTTATAAAGTTCTTTATTTCTAGTTAAATTAATTAAATTATTATAAACATTTAAATATTTTTGTTTCATGAAAAATTTA
>CACJPA010000012.1 GCA_902595105.1 uncultured Pelagibacteraceae bacterium | reverse complement strand
AGATAATTAATAAAAAGATTAAATAATTATAAATATAATGGATAAGTTAAATAAAGATCAAATTAAAACATTGCTGCCTCACAGGGAACCTATGCTTTTAATTGATGAATTATATAATATTAAAAAATTAACGTCTGCAGTAGGTGTAGTGAATGTTAAAAAAGATAGCTTTTTTGTACAAGGTCATTTTCCTGGTCAACCTGTTATGCCTGGAGTATTAATTATTGAGGCTTTTGGACAATCTGCAGCTGCTTTAACTGCTCACGGAATTGATAAATCAACATATGAAAACAAGTTGGTTTTTTTGATGAGCGTTGAAAAGGCAAGATTTAGAAATCCAGTTATACCAGATTGTAAATTAGAATTAAATATTGAAGCTTTAAGATCTCATGGGAAAGTCTGGAAGTATAAAGGTGAGGCATTAGTTGGAGGTCAGAAAATGGCTGATGCAATCTGGTCTGCAACAATAGTTGATAAGAAATAAATAGCAATAATTCTTGATATTATAATTTAAATTGCTTTGTTAAAAGTAATAATGGTTAATCCATTTTTTCAAAATAAAGGTCCTGTAAAAATCGATAAAATTTTAAGTTTTATTAAAACAGAAAATAAATTTGAAAATTTAGAGGATGAGATTTTAGATATCAAAGATCTTGTATCTGCATCAAATAAAGATATTACTTTTTTTCACTCAAAAAAATATCAACATCAAGCCTCAACAACTAAAGCTAGATATTGCATAACAACTAAGAAGTTATCAAATTTACTTCCAAATAAATGCAAACCGATAGAAGTCGATAATGTCCTTGTTTCTACTGCAATGGTTACTTCAATTTTTTATCCTAATGCGATAACAGATGATTTTGACTTTCAAACACTTAATATTGAAAAAACTTCTTTTAATAATTCTGTAAATCATGGTCAAAATATATTGATAGGAAAAAATGTTAAAATTGGATTAAATTGTTCAATTGGTCATAACACAATAATTGAAAGTAATGTTGTTATTGGTGACAATTGCTCAATAGGCTCCAATGTTATTATTAGAAATACTTTTATTAAAAATAATGTTTCAATATTAGATGGTTGTGTGATTGGTAAAAAAGGTTTTGGTTTTTTCCCCAATAAAGATGGAAATATACGTTATCCACATATTGGAATTGTTATAATTGAAGATAATTGTGAAATTGGTTGTGGTTCAACAATTGATAGAGGTTCTTTATCAAATACTATAATTGGTAAAAATACCTTCCTAGATAATCAGGTTCATATTGCACATAATAATAAAATTGGGGAAAACTGTATCATTGCAGGTCAAGTTGGTTTTGCTGGAAGTTCCACACTTGGAGATAATGTTATGATTGGTGGACAAGCAGGCATATCAGGGCATTTGAAAGTAGGCAATAATGTTCAAATAGGTGGTGGCTCAGGAGTGATTAAAGATATACCTGATAATTCTAAAGTTATGGGTTATCCAGCTAGAGATTTAAAAAAATTTATCAAAGAGAACAAATGATACATAAAACGGCAATAATTGATCCAAAAGCAAAAATCGCATCAAATGTTGAGATTGGTCCATATTGCGTAATTGGTCCTAATGTTCAAATTGAAGAGAACACTATTATTCAATCTCATGTAAATATAACTGTTAGTGCAAAAATTGGAAAGGGAAACAAGATTTATCCATTCGTTTCAATTAATGATCCACAGGACTTAAAATATAATGGTGAACCTACAAATTTGATAATTGGTGACAATAACAAAATTAGAGAATATGTAACAATAAATCCTGGAACAGTTGGTGGTGGTGGTAAAACAGTTATTGGAAACAACTGTTTGTTTATGATTTCATCACATATCGCACATGACTGCCAAGTTGGAAATAATGTAATAATTGCAAATAATGTGCCTTTAGGAGGTCATGCTATCATTGAGGATAATGTTGTAATTGGAGGTAATTCTGCTGTTCAGCAATTCACAAGAATTGGAAAAATGGCAATGATTGGTGGTATGACAGGTGTATTACATGATGTAATTCCTTATGGATTATCTACTGGAAATAGAAATTCCTTACAAGGATTGAACTTAATAGGGTTAAGAAGAGCTAAGTTTGAAAATAAAGATATCTTAGGCTTAAGTGAAGCCTATAAAGAAATTTTTGCTACTAAAAATATCAATGAAAATATAAGTAAATTAAATGGCTCTTTTCAAGAAAACCCATTAGTTAAAAATGTAATTGATTTTATAACAAAAGATAAAAAAAGATCTATTTGCACTCCATTTTCATAAGATGATAGGATTAATTTTTGGTGATACTGATTTTCCAAAGGAAATCTTAAAAACTATCAAAAAAAAGAAAATAAAGTATTTGATAATTGATTTGTCAAAATCAAAGAAATTTAAACAAGATAAAAAATCTTATTCAGTTTCTATAGGACAATTTGGTAAAATCATTAATATTCTTAAGGAAAATAAATGTAAAAAAGTCTTATTTGCAGGAAAGGTAAATAAACCAAACTTTTCTAAACTGAAATTAGACCTCAAAGGTATTTATTATATTCCAAGAATAATCAAAGCATCAAAGCTTGGTGATGCAGCTATACTAAAAGAAATAATCAAAATATTAGATCAAAATAAGATTAAAACTGAAAATTCACTGACCTTTAATCCTGAATTATCTTTAAAGAAAGGTAATTACTCAAAGATTAAACCAAATAAAGAAGATCAATTAGATATTAAAAAAGCAATTAAAACTTTAAATAGTTTAAGACAATATAATTTTAGCCAAGGAGTTGTAGTAAGAAATAAAAAAGTTGTTTCTATAGAGGGTAAAGGTGGAACTAAAAAAATGTTGGAAAAAAGTAGAAGCAAAAAATTTAGAAATCATGGAGTTTTAGTTAAATTTCCAAAAAAGAAACAAGACTTAAGGGTAGATCTTCCAACAATTGGATTAAAAACTATAAAACAAAGTAAGAATGTTGGGTTAAAGGGTATTGTTATAAAAAATAAACAACATGTTTTTTTAGATAAAAACAAATGTATTAAATTTGCTAACAAAAATAACATGTTTATCACGGTAAAATGAAAAATATTATTGTTAAAGGTTACGATATTTCAAAACAAAATTTAAAAGGAATGACACCAGATCAATATATAAAATTAATGGAATTTCAAAATTTTTCTTGTCCATTGAGCGGTAAAAAATTTGAATATTCACATGATGAAAAAAAATTTGTTGATAAAGAAGGAAGAAAATCTAGCATTATAGCACCACCAGTTGATCATGATCATATTACTGGATTTATAAGAGGTATACTAAGTGAAAAATTAAATCTGCTATTAGATCAATGGGAAAAAAAAACTTACGGCGATCTTTCAAAACCAAAAGAATTAACTAATTATCAAAATGATCCACCAGCATTTAAATGTATAGGAAAAGTAAAATATAAATGATGAAAAAGATTTTTATATTAACTGGTGAACCTTCTGGAGATAAACTTGCTTCTAAAGTTATATCTAAACTTCAAAAGAACAATTCTAATATTGAGTATTCCTGTGTTGGAGGAACACATTTAAATTCATTAGGAATAAAATCTATTTTTGATCTTAAAGAAATTACTTATATTGGTTTCACAAGCGTTTTGTTAAACATTTTCAAAATAAAAAATAAAATTAACAAAACTGTAAAAGAAATAATAAAATTTAATCCAGATGTTTTGTTTAGTGTAGATAGTCCTGATTTTACGTTAAGAGTTGCTGAAAAGGTTAAAAAAATAAATAATAACATTAAAACTGTTCATTATGTGGCTCCTCAAGTATGGGTGTGGCGTGAGGGTAGAGTAAAAAAATTTAAAAAGTTTTTAGATCATATTTTATTATTATTTGATTTTGAAAAAAAATATTTTGACAAAGAAAACATTCCAAACACTTTTGTTGGACATCCATTATTAGAGCACGAAAACAAAGATAAGTTAGATCTATCTAGCATCATATCAAATGATAAAAAAATTATTTCTCTTTTTTCTGGTAGCAGATCATCTGAAGTAAATTTATTATTGCCAATCTTAATTGATTTTATAAATCTAATGAATTCAAAATTTGATAACTTTACTTTTGTTTTTCATGCAACTAATGAGAATAAGAGTTTAATTAGTGATAAAATTAAAAATATAAATTTAGAAAATGTTGAAGTTATTTCTGATGAAAATATTAAAAAACAAATATTAAATAATTCTATTTTTGCAGTTTCTAAATCTGGTACAATTTCTCTTGAAATTTGTAACGCAAAAGTCCCCTCTATAATTATCTATAAAATGAATTTTTTTAATTTTTTCATTGTCAAAATGTTAGTTAAAATAAAATTTGCAAACATCATCAATATTATTAATAACAGAGAAATAATTCCAGAATTAATACAGAATGAGTGTAATGCTAAAGAGATATACAATTCAGTTGTTTATTTTTTGAAAAATCCAGAATTAATGAAAAAACAAATTAAAGATTGTGAGGAGACTTTAACTAGAATTAGATCAAAAACTTCATCTTCTGATGAAGCAGTATCAGTATTAACGAAGTTTCTTGTTGGTTAGTCTTTTTGCTACTTCCTCTTTTCCTAGAGAAATAATAACATCATAAATACCAGGTCCAAATTTTGAACCCGTTAAAGCTATTCGTAACGGCTGTCCGACGCCTTTAAAATTTGTATCGTATGATTTGATAAGCTCATTTACAATTGGCTCTAATGTTTCTTTATTTAGTTCATTAACGTTAGCAAATTTAGTAGCGAAATCAGAAATTATTTTTTTAGATTTATCATCAATTAGTTTAATATCGTCTTGATTAAAAATTACTTCATCTGCCATAATATATTGACAATTATTGAATATATCTTCCAATGTTTTTGCCTTATTTTTTAAGAAAGTTAATGATTTTTTGATCTTATTTATTTTATCTGAGTTAATTTCACTTTTATATAATTTACAGTATTCAGTTAGTTGATTGAATAAATCATTTTCATTAATATTTTTAATGTAGTGCTCATTCATCGATAAAATTCTACTCATATCTAACTTAGAAGGAGATTTTCCTATTCCTTCTATATTGAAGTATTTAATACTCTCATCCAAAGTAAAAATTTCTTTATCTTCAAAAGACCAACCTAATCTTAATAAATAATTTCTTAGTGCATCAGGCATTATGCCGATTTTTGAATAATCATCTAATGTGGATGCATTATCTCTTTTTGATAATTTTTTACCTTCTATTGTATGAATAAGGGGTATATGAGCAAATTTTGGTAAATTCCACTTCATTGCTTCATAAATTTGCATTTGTTTAAAAGTATTTATCTTATGGTCATCTCCTCTAATTATATGCGTCATTCCCATTTCATGGTCATCTACAGTTGCTGATAAATTATAAGTTGGAGTTCCGTCATTTCTTAGTATTACGAAATCTTCTATTGTAATGTTTTCAATTTCAACGTCACCCTGAACCAAATCTTTAAGAATTGAATTTCCTTCAATTTTACTTTTAAATCTTATTACAGGTTTAATTTCTTTGGGTGCATCTTTTTCGTCTGCATCTCTCCATTTTCTGTTATAAATATAAGGTATTTTTTTCTGCCTAGCTCTTTTTTTTTGTTCTTCTATCTCTTCTGGTGAACAAAAACATTTATAAGCATGTCCATTTTTTAACAATTCATTTGCTATTTTTACATGATCATCAATTTTCTTTGATTGAATATACTCTTCACCATCATGTTTAATACCTAGCCAATTTAAGGAATTAATTATTTGTATTTTATGTTCTTCTTTTGATCTTTCTTTGTCAGTATCTTCAATTCTTAAATGAAAAGTACCTTTTTGATTTTTAGAATATAACCAATTAAACAAGGCAGTTCTGACACCACCTATATGAAGAGCTCCAGTAGGAGAGGGAGCAAAACGAGTTGCTACTTTTGACATCAGAGATGTTTAGACTATTTTTTTAGAAGTTTCTATATAAAGATACCAAAACACCCTGAACTTTTACTCTATCAGGGCCAAAAATTTTAGTTTCATAGTTCCTATTTGCACTTTCTAACGCAACAACTTTACCTTTTTTACGAATTCTTTTTAACATTGCTTCATGTTCGTCGATCAATGCGACTACTATTTTCCCATTATCTGCTGTATCTGTTCTTTTTATAATAACTGTATCTCCTTCGTGAATTCCAGCTTCAATCATTGAGTCTCCTTGAACTTTCAATCCAAAGTAATCTCCATTTTTTTCTAAATTATTTGGTAATGGTATTCTTGAAACTTCATTTTGTATTGCTTCAACAGGAGTACCTGCTGCAATTTTACCTAATACTGGTACTTCCATTTCATCTAAATTATTTTTTTCCTCGTCTAAGCCACCTTTGATAACACTTGGCGAAAAACTATTGTAAATATCATTTGCTGAGGCTGTTTCAGGCAATTTTACTACCTCTAAAGCTCTCGCTTTATGAGCTAATCTTTTAATAAATCCTCTTTCTTCTAAGGCGCTAATTAATCTATGAATACCTGACTTTGACTTTAAGTTTAAAGACTGTTTCATCTCTTCGTAAGAAGGAGATACACCAGAGCTTCTCAACTTCTTGTTGATAAATAAAAGCAAATTTTTTTGTTTTTTTGTTAGCATAAGAACAAATATCGTACAAATAATGTTCTATAAAAGTTCTTTTAATTTAACAATACTAAAAAAAGTAAGTAAAATAACGATTAAATTGACTATAAAACTGAAAAAATTGAATTTTCATTCAAATTTTTCAAAAGTGATTCACCAATTAAAAAAGTATTAATTGATGTCTTGCTGTTTAATTCCAATAACTCTTCTTTTGTTTTAATACCACTTTCAGAAATTAAAGGACCTTTATGATTTTTTACAACATTATAAATATCATAGGTTGTATTAATATCTGTTTTAAGTGTTTTTAAGTTCCTATTGTTAATACCAATAAGCGCTTCTTTAAAATTTAATGCTTTTTTGGCTTCTTCAACTGTATGTACTTCCACTATTACTGACATATTTAATTTCAATGCCTCTTCATACAAATTGTTAGCAAGATCATCTGAAACACCGGCTAAAATAATTAGAATTGCATCTGCACCATAACTTTTGGCAAGTGGTACTTGAAACGTATCAATAAAAAAATCTTTACATAATATTGGTAAATTTACTTTATCTTTTATTTTACTTATATGTATTAAATTTCCTAAAAAAAAATCCTCTTCAGTTAAAACTGACAAACAAGTAGCATTATTGTTTAAATAAATTTGGGCAATATTTACCGGATTATAGTCTTTAATTATAACACCAGCAGAAGGACTTGCTTTTTTTATTTCAGCAATAATAGAAGTTTTATTTTCTTTTAAATTGTTTTCAATTTTATCTTTAAAGTTTACGTATGACTTATTTTTTTGAATTAATTCATCTAAATTTTTAAGATCTATTGATTTTTTAAGAATATCAATTTTTTCTATCTTTTTTTTAATTATCTTTTCTAGAACGTTTTCAGACATTTTGTATTTGTTCCAAATGTGAAAAAGTTTTGCCAGAAAGAATGAATTGTCTAGCGTGATTATAAGCCTCTTTAAAATCAACAAACTTCTCTGCAACAATTAAACCAGCCGCAGCATTTAAACAAACTGCTTTTGAAAAATCATTATCTTTACCTTTAAATATTTGAATCATTTTATCTGCATTAAATTTTGCATCATCACCAATTAAATTCTCAAATTTTTCTGCATTCACATCAATTGAATTAGGATCAACTAAGATTTCAGATATTTTTCCATTTTTCAATTGCATTATGTTTGTTTTTGCATAAGGTGATATCTCGTCTAATCCATCTTCACTGTTTACTATCCATGCGAATTTTATATCTAAATTTTTTAAACCCTCTGCAAAAATTTTTAATAATTTTTTATCAAAAACACCAACAACTTGTCTTTCTACTAGAGCAGGATTACTTAAAGGACCAATCATGTTGAAAATAGTTCTTTTACCAATTTTCTTTCTTACAGGACCTACAAATCTCATAGCACTATGATAATTTGGAGCAAACATAAAACCAAAATTATTATTACTTATTTCTTGCTCTATTTCTCTTGGTTCTAAATCAATTTTAATATTAAGTGCTTCCAAAACATCTCCAGAACCACATTTTGACGATACAGCTTTATTACCGTGTTTTGCAACTTTTATACCCATACTAGCCAAAAGCAAGGCTGATGCAGTTGATATATTAACAGTATTCATGCCATCACCACCAGTGCCGCATGTATCTATGCAGTCTATAACGTTTACTCTTTTAGATTTTTCTCTTAGAACATAAACTCCACCAGCAATTTCGTCTGCAACTTCTCCTTTTTCAGACAGAAGTGTTAAAAAATTATAGATTTGATTCTCATCAGCTTTACCAGTCATTAAAATTTCAAAAGCTGATTTGCTTTCTTCGAAAGTTAAATTTTCTTTATTTTTAAGTTTTTCTAAAATTTTTTCCATTAAATCAATATTTTATAAAATTTTTTAAAATTTTCATTCCCATCTTAGTTTTAATACTTTCGGGATGAAATTGTACACCATGAATATTAAATTGCTTATGCTGGATAGCCATAATTACTCCATCTTCAGTTTCAGCTGTAATCTCTAAATCTTTTGAAAGGGTTTTTTTATCAATAATTAAGCTATGATATCTTGTAGCTTCAAACGAACGAGGCAGATTTTTTAAAATCCCAATTTTTTTTGAATTTATTTTGCTAGTTTTTCCATGCATTAATTTTTTTGCTTGAATAATTTTAGATCCAAAAACTTGACCTATAATTTGATGTCCAAGACAAACACCTAAAAAGGGCAATCTTTTATGTAATGATTTTAAAATACTTATACAATTTCCAGATTGATTTGGATTTCCAGGTCCAGGTGAAATAACAATTTTATCATATTTTATTCTTATTATTTCTTTTGAGTTAATTTTATCATTTCTTATGACATCAACTTTTACACCTAATGAAGAAATGTAATGATAAAGATTAAATGTAAAACTATCATAATTATCTATTAATAATATTTTCATTATCTTAAAGCATTTATCAAAGCTTTCGCTTTGTTCACTGTTTCATCATATTCGTTTTCAGGTTTACTATCAGCCACAATACCTGCACCAGCCTGCACATAGAATTTTTTATTTTTTGCTACGGCCGTTCTTAAAGCAATACAAGTATCAAATTCACCGTTAGCAGAAAAATATCCTATTCCACCGGCGTAAACTTTTCTTCTCGATGTTTCTAACTCATCAATGATTTCCATTGCTCTTATTTTGGGAGCACCAGATACAGTACCAGCAGGAAATCCTGCCAGCAGTGATTTAAATTTTGAAAACTTTTTATTATACTCTCCAACTACATTGGAAACTATATGCATTACATGAGAGTACCTCTCAATTATGAAACTCTCAGTTACCTTTACAGTATTAATTTTTGATACTTTACCTGCATCATTTCTGCCTAGATCTAAAAGCATTAAATGTTCAGAAAGTTCTTTTTTGTCTTTAAGAAGGTCTTTTTCATAAAAAAGATCCTCTTTTTTATTTTTTCCTCTTGGTCTAGTACCTGCTATTGGCCTAACAGTAATTTTATTATCTCTTAATCTTACTAAAATTTCTGGACTTGCCCCAATAATTTGAAAGTCGTTGAAATTGAAGTAAAACATAAAAGGAGAGGGGTTAGTTACTCTAAGTTTCTTATAAATTTCTAAAGGTTTTTTTGTTAATTTTGCTTCAAACCTTTGACTTAAAACAACTTGAAAAATATCACCTAGTTTAATGTATTTCTTGGCTTTATTAACCATAGCAAGAAATTTATTTTTAGATGTGTTTGATTTAACTTTAATTTTTTTTTCTTTTAATGCTCTATTTTTATTAATATTTTTGATAGATGACTGAATTAATAATTTAAATAGATCGGTTTTTATAGAGTCATACTTTTTTTGATAATCTTTGATTTTTTCATCATTAAAAACATTGCTTATATAATATATTTCTTTCTTTAAATTATCATGAATAACCAAGGTTCTTGGTCTCATCAATCTTACATCAGGTAAATTAAGATCATTTTTACATGAGTTAGGAATTTTTTCTATGTACCTAATAGAGTCGTATGAAAAATAACCAGAAATTAGTGAACAAATTTTAGGTAAACTTTTAGGTGTATCAAATTTAAAATTTTCAATAATCTTTTCTATTAGTTCTTCTGGTTTATCTTTAAGAATGATTTTTTTATTTTCAGTGATTAAATATGACTTTTGATTGTTGAATTCCCATATCTTGTCAGGATTTTTACCAAAAATTGTGTATCTACCTTTAATTTTTCCTTTTTCAACCGACTCAAATATAAAACTATTTTTTTCCTCTAAAAAATTATCAATTAAATTTATTACCTCATCATCAGAATTTACTTTTTTGGAAGTGTATATAATCTGATTTTTTTTGCTTCTATGTCGAAACTTAAAATCTTTGAAGCTTCGATTGATTATCATTTGAAATAGTTTTTAATTCTATCAATAGTTTTTTGATTCAATTGAACCTGATATTTATTATTCAACAGTGTATCGTAAGATTGTAAAATACTTTTTCTGTTGCTCGTATTTTGTGAATTTACAAATCCTTTATATTCTTCACCTTGTTTATTTATATTATTTTTAATTACATCTTTTATTTCGACTAAAAAGATTTGATTATTATTATTGCTTACTAAAGAAAAAGAATTTTGAGGTAATGAATAAAGCATTTTAATTGAATTTGTTTCAAATAGCTTATCATCATTAATTGAATTTATTGATCCAGACTGGATTTTATCTGAACTTAATTCTTTGAATTTATTTTCATTAAATTCATCACTCTGTATTTCTTCAATTATTTTTCTATTGTAATCAAATTTACCTTTTTGATAAATAAGCTCGACAATTTCACTTTTTACTATTTCATCATTGAGATCTGGCGAACGGTTATATTCATTTTCTATACTATAAAGAATATAATTATCTCCACTTTCAAATATATCTAACTTGCTTGATTTCTTAGAGTAAATCAGCTCTTCGTTTGCACTAGTGTTTTCATTTGGAACAAATTCACTAATATCAATCACATCTACATTTATGTTCTCGATGATTGAATTAAAACTTTCACTTTGAGAAATTTTATTTTCTATTTCATCAATTTCATTAAAAAAATCTTGATTAAATTCATCAATTCCAATTAAATTTTTTGGATTTAAAACTACATATTTGAAGTCAATATATTCTCTTTTTAATTGATCTTTATTTTCTTCAATAAAAGTATTGATTTCATCTGATGTATAATCTTCTTTATTCTTGTATAAATTTTCCATATCAAAGTATTCAATGGCTAATGATTTATTGTTTTCCTCAAATTTACTTTCTATTAGAAATTCAGGGGTAACAGTACCTGCACCTATGAAATCAAATAAGTGTTTTTGTAAACCTTGATTTTTCAATTTTAACTCAAACAAAGGAGCAGACATATTATTTGAAAGTAAAAATTTTTCATATTTAATTCTTTCAAAGGCGCCATTTTCGTCTTTAAAATTTTTATTGTCTTTTAAATATTTTAAAATTGTCTTTTCGTTAATAGAAAGTTTAAAATCTTCAATCTCTAGATCAATTAAAGTTGTTGAAATAAGTCCTGATAATAATTCTTCTATAATATTATTGTCCAAATTATTTCTTATTGTTTCTTGTGAAATTCCACTTTGATTAACATAGTCCATGAAATCTTGAGTGGTAACGTTAGTTTTATTTATTTTAGCAATATTATTTTGATTGTTAGTACTAAAGCCACCACCAAATCCACCAAAGCCAAAAGCTATTATGATGATTACTATTAGAACTAATCCACCAAATTGTTTCCAACCTAAATTTTTTAATTTTTCAACCATAACGTTATAAATTTATTGATCTGTAAAAAACAAATCTATAGATTAAAAAGTCAATTATGACAAATAAATATATGTATTTTATAGCTAATTGGAAAATGTTTGGAGATTTAAAAACTATAAATTCATTAGATAAAGTTATTAAATTCTCGAAAAGTTATAAAAAAAATAATTTCAAACTAATTTATTGTCCTCCAAATACTCTAATACGTCCAATTTCAAAGAGACTTAGTAAAACTAATATTGAAGTTGGTGCACAAAATTCTCATCAAAGTTTAGATTATGGAGCTTTTACAGGTCAGGTAAATGCAAGAATGCTTAAAAGTGTTGGTGCAAAATATGTGATCTTGGGTCATTCTGAAAACAGAATGGATGGAGAAAATGACAAACTAATTAATCTTAAAATAAAAAATTCAATTAAATCTGGTTTAAAAATTATTTTTTGTATTGGTGAAACTCTAAAACAAAAAAGAGATAAGAAGACCAATCAAGTTTTAAATAGTCAGTTAAAAAAAGGATTAAAATCTATCAAAAAAATTAATGATATAATTATTGCTTATGAACCAGTATGGTCTATTGGAACCGGATTAATTCCTTCTTCAGATGAACTATCTAAGTCTATTAAATTTATAAAAAGTAAATTTAGAAAAAAATCTCCAAAAGTTTTATATGGAGGCTCTGTTAACAATAAAAATATTGATCAATTAAAAATAATTACTGACATAGATGGTTTTTTAATAGGTGGAGCATCACAAAATCCGAAGAAATTTATTGATATAATTAAAAAAACCATTAATTAGTCCTCCATGGAAACATTATTACTAGTAATTAACATCATACTTGCATTTATTTTGGTAGTGCTTGTATTGCTTCAAAAATCTGAGGGTGGTGCATTAGGTATTGGTGTTTCACAAGAAAACTTCATGCTATCTAGATCAGCTGGTAGTTTCATTACTAAAGCAACTGCAATAGTTGCAACTTTATTTATTATTTGTAGTTTGGCACTTACTATAATTTCTAGAGCAGAATTAACGCCTACAGGATCAGTTTTAGACAAAGTTGAGGAAAAAACTGAAGATACTCCATCAATTCCTGAAAATAATTAATTAATACTTTCTATTTCTTTTTTTATTGGCTATAAGATAATTCCATGGCGCGATATATATTTGTCACTGGCGGCGTGGTTTCTTCCCTTGGAAAAGGTCTTTCATCAGCATCACTAGCTTATCTTTTACAATCACGTGGTTATAAAGTTAGACTTAGAAAATTAGATCCTTATTTAAACGTTGACCCTGGAACAATGAGTCCATTCCAACATGGAGAAGTTTTTGTAACGGATGATGGAGCTGAAACAGATTTAGATTTAGGTCATTACGAAAGATTTTCAGGAGTTACTGCAAAGAAAACAGATAATATTACCACAGGGAAAATTTATAGTGATGTTCTGAGAAAAGAACGAAAAGGAGAATATCTTGGAAAGACAGTTCAAGTTATCCCTCACATTACAGATAGAATTAAAGAATTTATTAAATTCGATACATCAAAAGAAGATTTTATAATTTGTGAAATAGGTGGAATTGTAGGTGATATTGAAAGTTTACCATTCGTTGAGGCTATAAGACAATTTTCAAATGATATTGGAAAAAAAAATGCATTATTTATTCATTTAACTCTAGTTCCATATTTAAAAGCATCAGATGAAATAAAAACTAAACCGACACAACACTCAGTTAAAGAATTAAGAAGTATTGGTATTCAACCTGATATAATTATTTGCAGATCAGAAAGACCAATACCTTTAGATCATAGAAAAAAAATATCTCTATTCTGTAATGTTGATATTAAAAATGTAATTGAAACAGTTGATGTAAAAACAATTTATGAAGCACCAATTAGTTTTGCTAGAGAAAAGTTGGATGTTCAAGTTTTAGATTACTTTAAAATAAAATCTAAAAAATCAAATAACCTAAATCCTTGGAAGAAAATCACTAAAATTACTCTTAATACAAAAAAACAAGTTAATATTGCGATAATAGGTAAATATGTTGAATTAAAAGATGCATATAAATCTCTAGATGAAGCCTTAACTCATGGAGGAATTACAAACAACCTGAAGGTAAATTTAGTTAGAATTGACTCTGAAAAATTAAAAGTTTCTGAAATTAAAAATAAACTTAAAAATGTTTCAGGTATTCTTATACCTGGTGGATTTGGAAAAAGAGGAACTGAAGGAAAAATAGAAGCGATCAAATATGCTAGAGTTAACAAAATACCATTTCTTGGTATTTGTTACGGTATGCAAATGGCAATAATAGAATTTGCTAGAAATAAATTAAAAATTAAAAAAGCAACCTCTTCTGAGTTTGATAAAGATGGAATTCATATAATTGGCTTAATGAATGAATGGGAAAAAAGTGGGAAAAAAGTTAAAGGCACAGACAAAAACTTAGGTGGAACAATGAGACTTGGTTCTTATGATGCAATATTAAAAGACAAATCTAAAATTAAAGATATCTATAAATCAAAACTAATCAAAGAAAGACACAGACATAGATATGAAGTAGATATTTCGTATAAAGAAAAATTTGAGAAAAATGGACTAATATTTTCTGGTTTATCACCTGACAATAGACTTCCTGAGATAATTGAACTCAAAAATCATCCTTGGTTTATTGGGGTTCAGTTTCATCCTGAATTTAAATCTAGACCTTTATCTCCTCATCCTTTATTCTCTTCATTTATCAAAGCAGCAAAAAATCATAAATGAGTAGTATTACAGTCAATTGTGGGAAAATAGAAATTTCAAACGATAAAAAAATTTGTATTATTGCGGGTCCTTGTCAGCTTGAAACAGAGCAACATGCAATGGATATGGCTGGAAAAATAAAAGAAATAACTTCCAAATATGGTCTAGGTTTTATTTACAAAACCTCTTTTGATAAAGCTAATCGTACAAGTTTAAAAGGTAAGAGGGGTGCTGGGTTAGAAGCTTCCTTACCTGTATTTGATAAAATTAAAAAAGAATTAAATGTTCCAATTTTGACTGATATTCATAATTCAGAGCAATGTTCAGAAGTTGCTAATCATGTTGATGTTTTACAAATTCCAGCTTTTCTTTGTAGACAAACTGATCTTTTAATTGCTGCAGCAAAAACAAACAAAATTATAAATGTTAAAAAGGGACAATTTTTAGCTCCTTGGGACATGGTAAATGTTACAAAAAAAATATCAGATTCAGGAAACACCAATATTCTTGTTACTGAAAGAGGTGCAAGTTTTGGATACAACACTTTGGTTTCTGATATGAGATCTTTGCCTATTATGGCTAAGAATGGTTATCCAGTTATTTTTGATGCAACGCATTCAGTTCAACAACCTGGTGGACAGGGCGAGTCCTCTGGAGGTCAAAGAGAATTTGTTGAATATCTTGCAAGAGCAGCTGTTGCTGTAGGGGTTGCTGGTGTGTTTATAGAAACTCATCAAGATCCTGATAATGCACCATCTGATGGACCCAACATGGTGCCTCTAGACAAACTAGAAAATTTACTAAAACAGTTAACCGAAATTGATAAACTTATTAAGTGAGTAAAATAATAAAAGTTAAAGCACGACAAGTTTTTGATAGTCGAGGAAATCCAACAGTAGAAGCTGAGGTCTATACAAATAATTTAAGTGCATCTGCTATATGCCCCTCAGGTGCATCAACAGGAACTTACGAGGCTTTTGAAAAACGAGATAAAAATAATAAGAAATATTTAGGAAAAAGTGTTTTAAAAGCTGTTGAATTAGTAAATTCAAAAATTTCAAAAAAATTAAAAGGTCAATACGTTCATAATCAAGAGAGAATTGATACCTTATTAATTAATTTAGATGGTACGAGACAAAAAACCAATTTAGGTGCAAATGCTATGCTTGCTGTATCAATGGCTGCAAAAAAACTTTCTGCAAAAGTAAAAAAACTACCTTTATACAAAACATTTTTTTTAAAAAATAATTTTCAATTACCCTATCCATTGATGAATATTGTTAACGGTGGAGCTCATGCCAACAATGGGCTTAGAATCCAAGAATTTATGATACGACCTGATAGAGCAAAAAGCTTTTCAGAAGCAATGAGAATTTGCTTTGTTGTGATTAAAAACTTAAGTGTTTTAATTAAAAACAAAGGTTATTCTACTTCAGTAGGTGATGAGGGAGGTTTTGCACCCATGATTAGTAGTAATAACCAAGCTCTAGATTTGATTGTTGCAGCAATTAAGAAATCTGGATTTGTTAATGGAAAAGATGTTTCAATTTGTTTAGACGTAGCTGCAAATGAACTATTTAAAAAAAACAAATATTCAATCCATTCAAAAAGTTTTGTTTCTGTTGAAAAATCAATCAAAGAATACCAAAAAATTATTAAGAAATATAAAATTAAATCGATAGAAGATCCTTTTGCTGAAAATGATTGGTTAGCTTGGAATAAATTAATGCGTTCGGTGAAAAAAGTTCAGATTGTGGGAGATGATCTATATGTCACAAATCTAGAGAGACTTAAAAAAGGTTTTTTAAATGTTTCATCAAATTCTATACTAATTAAGCTTAATCAAATTGGTACTGTTTCAGAAACTCTAGATGTTATTAAATTTGCTCAAACTATAGGATATAAAACAATAATTTCTCATAGATCTGGAGATAGTGAAGATACTTTTATTGCTGATTTAGCAGTTGGAACAAATTCTAACCAAATCAAAACTGGATCTTTAGCACGTTCAGAAAGAGTTGCTAAATATAATCAATTAATTCGAATTGAAGAAGAACTTGGAAATAAGGCAAGAATGAATAAAATCAATTAATGTTGAGATTAATAAAAAGAAATTATTTTTTATTAACATCAATTTTTTTAATATTTTATTTCATTTTTAATTTAGTTTCTGGGGAAAGGGGTCTTTTTTCATATTTTGAAAAAAAAGAACTTTTGTCTAACTTGAAAAATGAAGAAGCGTTATTAATTAATAAAATAGAAGATATTGATCATAAAAATTCTTTGTTAAGTACAAATCTAGATTTAGATTATGTAGAAATATTAATTAGAGAAAGATTTTTATTTGGTAAAGAAAAAGAGACAATTTATATAATTAAACAAAATGGCAAATAAAATACGACATCCTGAAAAAGTAAATAAACCTATAAATCCAATTAAAAAAAAACCAGATTGGATAAGGTCTAAACTCTCTAACAGTAAAGAATTTTTTTTAACAAAAACAGTTGTAAATCAAAATAATTTAGTGACTGTTTGTCAGGAAGCTAATTGTCCTAATATCACAGAATGCTGGAGCAAGAGACACGCAACTTTTATGATAATGGGCGATACTTGTACAAGAGCATGTGCCTTTTGTGATGTCAAAACCGGCAAACCAGAAAGTTTAGATCCTTTTGAACCTTATAAAATTTCAAATGCTGTTAAAAAATTAAATTTAAAACACGTTGTAATTACTTCGGTAGATAGAGATGATTTAGATGATGGTGGATCAAAACATTTTTACGATGTAATTACTGCAACACGTAAAAAAAATCCAAATACTTCTATAGAAGTATTGACGCCTGATTTTTTAAGAAAAGGGGACGCTTATCAAAAACTTTTAGAGGCAGATCTTGATGTTTTTAATCACAATATTGAAACTGTACCACGTCTTTATCTCAAGGTAAGACCTGGCGCTAGATATTTTGGATCACTTGAACTTTTAAAAAATGTTAAAAAATTTAACAAAAAAGTTTTTACAAAATCAGGTTTAATGGTTGGCCTTGGTGAAGAAAAAGATGAGTTACTCCAAGTTATGGATGACTTAAGATCAGCAGATGTAGATTTTTTGACGATAGGTCAATATTTACAACCATCTACTAAGCACCATCCTTTAAGTAGATATTATCATCCTGATGAATTTAAAGATTTAGAAAATATTGCTAAAACAAAAGGCTTTTTATTAGTTTCGTCGTCACCTTTGACTAGATCATCTTATCATGCAGACGAAGATTTTGCTAAGTTGCAACAAAACAGATTAAAAAGTAATTAATGCCTAAAGCATCAGTTACACGTCATATTGCACGTGATAAACAAACGCTTATTGATTTTGTTTTAGATATTGAAAAGTATCCTGAATTCATTCCATTTTGTATAGACTCAAAAGTTTATGAAACAAATGAAGATGAGAATGAAATAAAAATAATTGCTGATCTTACAATTGGCAAAAGACCTTTTATTGATACTTATAAAAGCGATGTAAGATATGATAAAAAAAATGACTCTATTCACGTAACTAATATTGATGGTCCCTTAAAACATCTTGAAAATAATTGGAAATTTGTAGAAAAAGATAATTTAACTGAGGTCAAATTTGATGTTGATTTTGAAATTCGGAATAAGTTTTTGAATTTAATAATGGAAAAATCATTTCAATTTGGATTAAATAAAATAGCCGATGCATTCCAAAAAAGAGCAGAGGAAATTTAATTATTAATATTTTCTACAAGTTGGTTATGAATATAACTATTACTTGCCAAAATATCTGAATTATCAATTTGCCATTGGTTGCCATTAGGTTGAGTAACCTTACCACCTGCTTCTTTAACTAATATTATACCAGCGCAAATATCCCATAAATTTAAATTTCTTTGCCAAAAAGCACCAGTTTTTCCTGAAGCAACATATGCAAGATCAATAGCAGCAGAACCTGTGCTTCTTAAACCTGAGCAATTTTTTGCAATGTTATCAATTTCATTTAAATAGTTTTGATAACCTCTATTCGCATGAGGAACACTAGTTCCAATAAGACAATTTTGAATCGTATTATTTTTAGATACTTTTATTTTTTTATTGTTACACCACGCTCCTGCACCTTTTGATGCCCAATAGAACTCATCTAAAATTGGATTAAATATTATACCATCTGTGACTTCACCCTTGTAAACTCTTCCAATTACAATTCCTATCAATGGAATTCCATTAATGAAATTTGATGTTCCATCTATAGGGTCAATCACTATAGTTTCTTGATCTCCTTTTATTTCTTTTGATTCTTCTGTTATATAACTTGCATTGGGATAAAATTCTTGAAGAGTATCTAGTAATATTTTTTCTACTTTTAAATCCACGCTTGTAACAAAATCACCAACTTCTTTTGATTTAATCTGAAAATTTTCAATTTTACCAAAATCTGAAATTAATATTTTTCCAGCTTTTCTTGCAGCTTTTTCAAATATATCAATTACTGAAAAATTTGAACGTGTATCTAATTTTTTTTTAAGAGCTGATGAATTCATCGTTTTTAATAAATTTATTTTTTTCTACATGTTGTAAATCAATAATTTTAGATCCAGCAATTCTTTTTAATAAAAAATCTCCAAGTTTATATCCTGTAAGCTCCATATCTTCATGAAAGTAAGGAATTTTTGGAAAAAAATAGTTAGGTGCTGTTGAGTAACTTTTAGACACTATAAATACATCTTTATTAATTTTGTAGCCTAGTTCCTGTAAAGTAGAAATAATCACAAGTGTTCTAACATCACTTCCTGAAATTATTCCTTTTAAACCATTTTTTTGTGAAAATTTATCTATTATTTTGTTTTTAAGTTCTTCCAAAGAGTCCTCATGTGAAAATTCTGGATCTATATTTTTTTTAATATTAATTTCTTTAACCTTACTATCAAAGGCTTTTGTAGATATATAATTGTAAGTAAATTTATTAGCAGGTTTTATTAATATTATTTCTTCACATTTTTTTTCTTTTAAGTAATCAATAGAATCATTAATAAATTCAGCATGATCATTATCAAAATATGGATGTTCACTAAAAAGTTCTGTTCTGCCATGTGTAACAAAAGGAAAATTTTTTTCGATTAAAAATTTTACTCTTTCATCGTTTAAAGTTGTGTGCGAAATTATAATTCCATCAGCTAATCTTTTTTCAACAACTTCTTTTATTGCTTCAATTTGATTGGATCTAAAAATTGGTTTTACAATCAGTTCGTAATTTGTATCATTTAAAGATTTAAACAATCCCTTAATTATTTGCTTTTCGTAGTTTGTGATATCGTCTAATTGGTTTAAAAAAAAACATATCTGAAATGTTTTGCCCATTTTTAATCTGTATGCATATAAATTAGGCTGGTAATTTAATATGGTAGCAGCTTCCATTACCTTCTTTTTGGTATTTGCATTTATTTCAGAACCATTTTTTAATGCTCTAGAAACTGTAGTTACTGAAAATCCGGTTCTTTTAGCTAAAGTTTTTAATGTTATGTTAGACATTTTTTCGCTTTATAGTTTAAATTTTAGTATCGTTACAGTAAATAATAATTTTTTTTTACTAAAACTGTGGATAAATATTATTTTTATTTATTTTTTTTATTTCATTAATAAATTAGTAACGATACGATAACATAAATTAAACTTTTATGGAGGATCTTATGAACAAAATAAGAATTAAAACTATCAGTTTGTTTACATCATTCTTTTTTGGAATGGCTTTATTACTTCAGCCAGTAGCTTCATATGCAATGACGCTAGATGAATTAATTGCAGCCGCGCAAAAAGAGGGAGAGGTAAATACTTATTGGCATTCAAGTAGAATGGGCAAAAAAGTTGCTAAAGCTTTTGAGGAAAAATATGGAATTAAGGTTAATGCTACTAAAATGAAAGACTCTGAGATGACTGAAAGAATTGTTAGAGAAGTTTCTTCAGGAAATGTCATAGTTGATTTAGTTGGATATGACGATGGACCTTTTTTAGATACAGTTTTAACACCTAAAGGAATGGTTGAAAATTATGTTCCACCATACTTGGCTAACGACATTCCTAAAGACAGTCAAAAACCCTTGATCTATTTATGGCAACCATTTGTGATAGGTTATAATTCTGAAACTTATGGAGATAGTTGTCCAATAAAATCATTGTGGCAATTAACTGAAAAAGATTGGTCTGGAAGATTTCACATGTGGGATCCGCGTATAGCTTCATCTATGTTGCAAATGTTTTCAGCAATGGAGGATAGATCAGATGAATTAGCAGCTTCATATAAAAAACATTATGGAAAAGATCTTAAAGTTTCAGAAGCAAATGCTGGATTGGAATTTGTGAAAAGATTAGCTGCAAATAATCCAGTCTTATATAATGAGGATTATGAAATTGCTGTAGCAGTTGGAACAAAAGGTCAAAGTCAAGCACCAATTGGAATCTATTCCCTAGGTAGACATAGAGAAAATGCTAAAAAGAATCTGGCATTAGCTTTATGCGATGTAGATCCTTTTAAAGGTCTAAATCAACCAACTTATATGCAAATTGTAAAGGGAGCTCCACATCCTAATGCAGCTAGATTACTTGCTTATTATGTGCTGACTCAAGAAGGAGCAAATCCATGGGTTGGTGTAGTTGGGGCATATTCATCAAATTCCTCCCTAGGATCAAGTCCGGATAATCCTTATCCTACTGCTGAAGCTTGGAAAGGAACATTGTTAGTTTCTAATAATACCAATGTTGCTAACCGTAGAGCAGACTTAATGGATTTTTGGATAAAACATAGTAAATAGTTATAAATAAGGATAATTAAGGCGATGTATTTTACATCGCCTTAATAATTGAAAGAGGATTAATTGAATTCTTCAGTCTCATCATCTCATAATTCTGTTTTAATTAATTTAAAAATAAAATTTTCGAAATTATTACAACAACCTACTTTTCTTATAGGATCAGTTTTGGTTATAATATTATCTTATCTTGTTATTGCCCCGATAGTCTCAATTTTTTCAAATTCTGTATCATTAACCATGATGGATGCAATGCTTTCAGGAGGTAAGGATGGTGAGTTTACATATAAATATGTTGATAGAGTATTTGCCTCATCAATAAGCGAAAAAATTTTTTGGGTACCTTTAAAAAACTCTTTAACAGTATCTTTCTTTGCAACATTAATTGCTTTAACTTTAGGTTTGATATTAGCATCTTTAGTCACTAGTACTAATATTTTTGGAAGAAAGTATTTAGGTTTTCTTTTGATAATTCCTTATATGCTTCCATCACAAGCTATGGCAACCGCTTGGCTAACAATGTTTAAAAATAGAAAAATAAGCGGACCCCAGGGGATGCTTGAGTCATTTGGAATTACACCACCTGATTGGTTAGCTTACGGACCTTTGCCTATTTCAATATGTATGGCTTTAAGTTATTTCCCATTTGCTTTTCTTCTTTTTTCAAGTGCACTTAGTAAAATTGACATTCAATTAGAAGAAGTTGCCTCTACATTGGGAGCAAAAACAAAAGTTATCTGGTCAAAAATAATTTTACCCCTTTTAATACCTACTACAATGTCAGTTTTATTATTAACAGTTGCAAGAACTTTGGGTACTTTTGCAACACCTTATATTTTAGGAACACCAGCTAAATATACATTGCTGTCTACATCATTGTATTCAAGCGTAAGATCAAATGATTCAGGTGTTGTTGCCGTAATAGCTATAGTCTTAAGTTTAATAGGTGTAATGCTGCTATTGGTTGATATATGGGTTGTTAGAAAATGGCAGAGATTTGTTACTGTAGGAGGCAAGGGTGTCAAAAGACAACCGTCTAAATTAGGTATTTTAAGAACACCAACTACTTTATTTGCATGGGTTATCTTTCTAATTGCTGCTCTAGGACCTTTTATTGTTTTAGCGCTATCAACTTTAATGAGAGAACCTGGGAATTTTGCTTTTTCAAATTTCGGTTTAGCATACTGGACTGGAGTTAATGTACCTGGAATGGATCAACCTGGAATATTTACAAGTCCAGAAGTAATTACTGCCTTAAAAAACAGTTTCTTAATTGCCGGATCTGCTTCTGTAATTTGTGGCTTCTTGGGATTATTGATTGGTTATGCAGTTGTACGTTTGCCAGGGACATTAATATCTGGTTTTTTAAGGCAAATTTCATTCTTACCTTATTTAATGCCAGGTTTAGCATTTGCTGCAGCTTACTTATCTTTGTTTGCAGTTTCTAGAGGACCAATACCAGCATTGTATGGATCAATAAGTTTATTAATCTTAGTTATGGTTGTTACATATTTACCATATGCATCTAGATCAGGTATATCAGCAATGATGCAAGTTGGTCCCGAACCTGAGGAAGCTGGCATGGTTTTAGGAGCTGGATTTTGGCGAAGAATAACATCAATATTAGCACCTCTTCAAAAATCTGCATTAATAATAGCTATTATTCTTCCATTTATAACTGGAATGAAGGAATTGAGTTTAGTTGTTATGCTGGTTACCCCTGGAACAGAATTACTCACAACACAATCAATTAGATTTTTAGATTTTGGCTACACTCAACTTGCTAATGCTACTATATTAATTATTGGAGTAGTCGTAATGATTTCAGTTTTAATTTTAAATAGATTAACAAAAACAAATCTTGCTTCAGGATTAGGAGGATAAATGTCTGAAATAAAACTTAAATCAATTGTTAAAAATTTTGGAGGCAATTCAATTGCTGTAGATAATCTCTCAGAAATTTTTCCTGATGGGGAGTTTGTATGCTTGCTTGGTCCCTCTGGCTGTGGAAAAACAACAACATTGAGGATGATTGCTGGCTTAGAGACTCCAGATAGTGGTGAGATATCTTATGGAGAAAAAATATTCTTTTCCTCAAAAAATGGAGAATTTATTAAAACAGAAAATAGAAATCTTGGATTAATGTTTCAAAGTTATGCTTTATGGCCACATATGACAGTTTTTAAAAATATTGTCTTTGGCTTAGAAATGCAAAAAAAATCATTAGATGAAAAAGAAAAAAGATATTTAGAATTAGAAAAACTTTTTCATCTTGAGAACTTTAGAGATCGTTATCCATCAGAACTTTCAGGAGGACAACAACAACGTGTTGCACTTGCAAGAATGTTAGCAATGAAACCAAATTTATTATTATTAGATGAACCTTTGTCTAATTTAGATTCTAATTTACGTTTAGAAATGAGATCAGAACTTAAACGACTTCATCAAAGCTTAGGATGTACTATAATTTTTGTAACACACGATCAAATGGAAGCTATGACTTTAGCGACCTCCATAGCTGTAATGAACAAAGGAAAAATCGAACAAATTGCAAAACCAATGGAAATTTATAATAATCCAAAGTCCCTTTTTGTTGCAAAATTTGTTGGTAGTCCACAAATGAATATCATCAATTCAGATAAAGATGAAAACTTAGCTTTATGTCTTTCAAAAAAATTAAATATTGAGAAAAATAAAGTAAAAAATTTTGGTGCACGACCTGAGTCGATTAAAATGGTTCAGCAGAATAATGGTGATATTAATGCAAAAATTGAAACTATTCAGCCAACAGGAGCAGATTGGATTGTAGGGCTTAATGTGTCTGGAAAATCAATTTTTGTAATTAGCTCAGAACAACCTATAGGTAAAGAGAATGATACTATTGGAATTGATTTTAAGGTAGAGGGATGTCATTCTTTTGACAGTAATGATCTAAGAATAGTTAAAAGCTAAATTAAATTCAAAATTATATTGATTATTTTTTTTACAGTCAATTTTTGAATTAGGTTACGGTTTTTTGATTTAAATTTATTTTTTAATATTAATAAATGTCTACCCATTTTGACTCCGATATAAACAAGACCAACTGGTTTTAATTTTGATCCTCCACCAGGTCCAGCTATACCAGTAATTGATATATTAATTTTACTTTTCGAAATTTTCGATAAATTTTTTACCATTGCTTCACAGCATTCTTTGCTTACAGCACCATACTTTTTAATAATATTTTTATTTACTTTTAAGATTTTGATTTTTGCTTCATTAGAGTAAGTGATTAAACCCATTTGAAAGTATTTGGATGAATTTGCTAATTTTGTAAGATTATTGGCCAATAAACCTCCCGTGCAAGACTCCGCAACAGAGATAGTTAATTTTTTATGAATTAATTTTTTATGAAGTGTTTTTAAATCCATTAAAATACTATACTTACTAAATAAATTATAATCATCGAATATATCCCAGCCATTATATCGTCCATTATTATACCAAAGTAATTTTTATGATTTTTATCAAAATAGTTGACTGGAAATGGCTTTAAAATATCAAAAAATCTAAATGATAATAAAGAGATGATATAATAAAATTCAATAGCAATATTAGTTTGATTGTTTTGATTTAAATACAATAAAAGTATTAAGGGCATTGACTGACCCAACACTTCATCTATTACAATTTGTCTTGGATCTTTATTTTCAAATTCAGATTCAGCATCCTTTACTGCATAGAAAGAATAGCAAAATAAGATAATGAAAAAAACTATTGAAAATTTTAAACTTGTATAATCAAGAATTTCGTATGCTATATATATAAAAACTGTTGTAACAATTGATGCAACAGTACCTGGCATCTTTGTTAGATATCCATAACCAAAGAAAGTTGAGATTAAAACATTAATTTTTTTCATTTTGATATTGAGCAAATTACTTCACAGGCAATTGCTTTTTCCTTTCCTATTAATCCGAGTTTTTCAGTAGTTTTTCCTTTTAAATTAATTAACTCTTTATTTAAATCTAATAAATTTGAGAGTGAGTAAATTATTTTATCTCTGTGTTTTGATATCTTTGGTTGCTCACATATTAAATTGATATCTAAATTATTTATAAAATAATTATTTGAATTTAATAATTTTAAAACTGGTTTTAACATTTTTGTAGATCTTATGTTTTTAAACTTATTTTTGTTGTCTGGAAAAAGAGTTCCAATATCTTTTTTTCTCATAGCTCCTAATATTGAGTCAATAACAGAATGAATAATCACGTCACCGTCCGAGTGTCCCTTTAAACCTGAATGATAAGGTATTTTTAAACCTCCCAAATAAAGTTTTTTACCTTTGATTAATCTGTGAATATCAAATCCAATACCAAAGTAGGTTGTTTTTTCTTTAATATCTTCATTAAAGGTAATTTTACTATTTACATTTTCACCTTGAATAAATTTTACTTTAAGATTGTTATCAATAAAGAGTGTCGCTTCATCTGTAATTACTTTTTTTTGCTTGATTGATAAATTATATAAATCTTTAAATCTAAAAGCCTGCGGGGTTTGAGTTAAAATAGAATTATCTCGATTTAAATTAAATATTTGATTTCTAATCTTATATTTAATCGAATCTTTTGATTTAATAGCAGGTATTACCGCTTTATGTTTTTTTAGTGTGCTGATTAATTTTTTTAAAAGTTTTAAAGTAAAATTTGGTCTTGCTGCATCGTGTATTAAAACTTTAGCAGGTTTATATTTTCTAATAAACTCTAAAGCAATTAATGAAGAGTCAGATCTTTCTTTACCACCTTTAATAATTAAAACATTTTTTGAAAATTTTTCTCTAATTTGATTTTTATTATTAACTACAATTATTATTTTTTTGAAAAGTTTTGATTTTAAAGCCTTATCAAGAGAGTG
>CACJPA010000011.1 GCA_902595105.1 uncultured Pelagibacteraceae bacterium | reverse complement strand
CTTGCAGAACAAGATTGTGCAGATCCAAAACCAACAGCTTGGACAAAATCAGAGGTTAACTCAATTGTAAGTGCTAACTTTGCTAAAACTGGTGGAAAAGATGTTCTTGGTTACGTTGAAAAGAGAACTTTTCCAGGCACAGTAATGAACGGAATGTTAGTTTATATGGCTGATAACCAGGCTAAGGGTTCAGATGCTGCAGTTGAGTTTTTAATTAAGCATGAAGATATTTGGACTAAGTGGGTATCTTCTGATGCTGCAAAAAAAATCAAAAAAAGTTTATAATTAACTTTTAATTACGAGCCTATTTAATATAGGCTCGTAAAATCTAATATTTATGGAATTTTTTACTGAATTTCCAGAACTGGGAAGAAGATCCCAAATGGAGCTAAGAAAAGGTATAGACTTAGCTTTTAGAAATTTTTCAAAAGAATATGGAGACAGCATAGAGGCGTTTTTTGATCCATTATTGTTTTTTTTAGTATCATTAGAAAAATTATTATTATCCACCCCATGGATAATAATTATTGGAATAATTTGTGGATTAGCCTGGCTAGGTTCTAGAAGTTGGAAATTAGTTCTAGGAAGTGCAATTGCATTTCTGTTAATTGGATATTTCGGAATGTGGGAAGATTGTATGGCAACAGTCGCTATCATTACTGTTTGCACAATCATTTGTATTGTAGTTGGAATCCCAATTGGAATTATAATGGCTAGATCAAGTAGAGCTGAAAAAGCAATACTTCCTGTGTTGGATATGATGCAAACAATTCCTAGTTTTGTTTATTTGATTCCAATTTTGATGTTGTTGGGAATTGGAAAGGTTCCTGGCTTAATTGCTGTTTGTGTCTACGCAGTTCCTCCAATTATTAGATTAACTAATCTAGGAATTAGAGAGGTAGACAAAGAAACTTTAGAGGCTAGTGAAGCTTTTGGAGCAACTACAACTCAAAAATTAAAATCTGTTCAAATTCCGCTTGCTTTACCGACTGTTTTTGCTGGTGTAAACCAAACCATAATGATGGCTCTAGCAATGGTAGTTATTGCTTCTATGATAGGTGTAAAAGGTCTTGGTGTACCAATATTAAGGGCTGTTTCTAACCAATATTTAGCTCTTGGAATGATGAACGGATTAGCAATAGTAGCTCTCGCAATTGTCTTTGATAGGGTCACTCAAGAGTATGGAAGAAGAATCCAGAAGCATAGAGGTCAGATAAAATAGCTGATAATTTGCTGTATCGAATTTTCTAGACTCATATTTCAAAATCAATAAAGATCCAAAATATGAATTTTTCTTTGGAGATTGGTCCTAAAACAGATCTTGAAACTGTGCCTCCATTAAGTGATGTGTATATAACTATGCTTCCAGGAGGAGATTATAAAGAAACAGCAGACAAAGCAGCAGAGCTTGTAAAAAAAGGATTTAATCCAGTTCCACATTTTCCAGCAAGATCAATGCATGATGAAAATGAGCTTAAGGATTATGTTACACGATGTAAAGATGTAGGAGTTAAACAAGCTCTAATTATTGGGGGAGGAAGAGAACCTCTTGGAAAATTTAATAGTTCATTTCAACTTTTAGAAACAGGTTATTTTGAAAAAATGAAAATAGGAATAGCTGGACATCCTGAAGGGAGTCCTGATATATCCGACACAGATTTAGAAAAAGCAATGATAGATAAAAAGCCTTACGCTGATTATATAGTAACTCAATGGTTATTAGATCCTCAGCCTATCATTGATTTTATTTCTAAACAAAGCGTACCAGTGCATGTTGGAATCACTGGGCCTTTAAAAATATCTAGCTTAATTAAATTTGCTAATATCGTTGGGGCAAAAAATTCCTTAAACTTTCTTAAATCTAATTTTAGTAAGGCGTTAGATTTATTGAAACCTAAAGACCCTAATGATTTAATTGGGAAAGTTAAATCGCACACTGATAACTTCCACATTTATACATTCGGCGGCTTGAAGGAAACTAACAAGTGGTTGAGGGAGAATAGTTATGTCTAATGAATTTGACTATACTAAATTAAAACATGTTACTTCTGTTGATCAGTCAGATAGAGAAGTACCATATAACTTAAGACAAAGTGGGCCAACAAAAGTTGAAATGTTAATTTCAACAAGGGTAAGAAAATCACCTTATTGGCATTTATCAATGCAGGCAGGTTGTTGGAGGGCAACTGTATACAATCGTATTTATCACCCAAGAGGTTATGTAAAACCTGAAGATGGTGGAGCTATGGTTGAATACGATGCTATCGTAAACCATGTAACAATGTGGAACGTTGCTGTTGAAAGACAAATAAGAGTTAAGGGTCCAGATGCAGAAAAATTTACTGATTATGTAATCACTAGAGATGCAACTAAAATTTCACCAATGAGAGCTAGATATGTAATTCTATGTAATGCTTATGGTGGAGTTTTAAATGATCCAATTCTTTTAAGAATATCTGAAGATGAATTTTGGTTTTCATTATCAGACTCTGATATTGGAATGTATCTTCAAGGTGTAAATGCAGATGGAAGATTTGATTGCACAATTGAAGAAATTGATGTGAGTCCAGTTCAAATTCAAGGTCCTAAATCAAAAGCATTAATGAAAGATTTATGTGGAGATCAAGTAGATTTTGATAATATGCCTTTCTATGGATTAGCTGAAGCTAAAATTGGGGGAAGAGATGTTGTAATTTCACAATCTGGTTTCTCAGGAGAAGCTGGTTATGAAATTTATCTAAGAAACTCTACTTTATATGCTGAAGATATGTGGAATGCTGTACTTGAAGCTGGAAAAAAACATAGCTTAATGGTTATTGCTCCTGCTCACCATAGAAGAATTCAAGCGGGTATTCTTTCATGGGGACAAGACATGGATCAACAACACAATCCATTCCAGTGTAATTTAGGTTATCAAGTTTCTTTATCTGGTAAAGGAGAATGGAACAAAACTGCTGATTATGTTGGTAAGGCTGCACTAGAAAAAATGAAAGATGAATTAAAAGCAGGAAAAAAACCTTACAAACTTCAACTAGTTGGTATGGAATTAGGTGGTAAACCTATTGATAATTATGCGCCTGACTTTTGGTTAGTTTCTCCTGAAAGTGGTGGAGATCCAGTAGGATTTTTAACATCACCTTGGTGGCATCCTGAAAAGAAAACAAACATTGCAATGGGATATGTTCCTTTCGATGGAACATTAAATTCAAATGGTTTTCCAAAAGGAAAAGTTGGAACTAAATATAAAGTTCACCTACCAGAAGAATATTCAGATACTCCAGGAACACCAGTTGATGCTGTAGTAGTGGATATTCCATTCAAAGAATCTTTCAACGCTAACACGAGAGAAGTTGTAAAAGGCTAAATTTATTTAGGGGGAGTTATTTAAACTCCCCCAAAATTCAATGACAAAAGGGTTTTTAATCGCAGTTTGCATTATTATTGCGATTGCTTTAATAGTATTTCCATTAATCGTTTCATATAAAGCTCAAAAAAATAAAAGAGATAAAAATTAATGTTTGGTGAATTTTTAAATATAGTTTTCAAATCAATAAAATTAGATAAGACACTTTATTCTGATAACAAAAATTTTGGTGAAGCTTCAATATATTTTGCAGGCTTAATCATGATTTTAGATGGAGTTGCTGGCGCAGTAGCAGCTAACACTATCATTAAAACTGCAATAGGAATGTCAGGTTTAACAGCAATAGTTACTTGGTTGATATGGGCGATCTTCATTTTTGTTATAGGTGTTAAACTTTTTCCAGATAAACAAACTAAAGTTTCATTTAAAAAAGTTCTAACTGCAGTTGGCTTTGCACATTCTCCTGGTTTGTTAAGATTTTTTGCGGTAACTCCAGATTTAATGATCCCTATAATCTTTCTAACTCAATTTTGGATTTTTGCAGGTTTAATCATTTCAACAAAAGAAATTTTAAATTTAAAATCTAATTTTAAATCTTTTGGTATAGTCTTATTATCTTTTTTAATAATAGCTTTTCTGTCAATTTCATTTGTAATGAGCAGAATGAATATGCTTCCAGTCAATCAGATTAGCTAGATTGGAAAAATAGTTTTAGAAACTCTACAAGATTTACAAATTTTAAAGCCAGTTAAAATTAAATTTTGAGATACACTCTCATCTTCATCTTTACACTCATCGCAAATATTATTTAAATCTTCATTATTTTCTTGATCCTGAATTTCATCAAAATTGTCAGTCATTATCTGTTAAGCCGGCACCTGCTCCACCTTGTTTTAGACTATCTGACTCTTCAACAAATGTATCTTCAGACAATTTGTATAAATTCTTCCACTCTTCTTCAGAAAAGCTATCAATATTTTCTAGAAAACTAATTTCTAAATTATTTGCGACAGACGGAAAGTCGTTATTAGCAATGTTGGAATAGATATTTAAATTCAAATTTAAAATAATTTCTTTTTTATCAAGATTTAGGTGTATTTTTTTGCCAATAATTTCTGATGTTCTGCTTAAAAAAGCTAAAAATATTGATGGGTAAGCAACGTTATTTAGTTCAATTTTTTTTAAAAATTCTAAAGAATTTGATTGGTCTAAAAAACTAACTCCGAGGATAATTGGACAATAAGGTTTTGCTGAAGGTGGATTTTTTTCTAATATTAGATTTAAATTTTGAAAACTGTTTTCTTTCCTTTCAGAAAAATAATTATTTATGTGTTTAATTCCTGGAAGACCAAAGGCCTCCAAAAGTCTTACACACTTTGCAGTTTCTTCAGCAACCCCCCATGAATATCCACTTGCTTTTGTTGCTCTTTTAACGGTAGTTTCAATTTCACTCAATGATTTCATGATTAAATATTAGATTTATAAACCCACTGCTCATCATAATTCTTTAATTCATGAGGTAGTGGCGCTCCTTGAAACATACAAATTCTTAACCATTTGTCAGATCTCGGATCAAATTTCAAAGCTCCAAAAAAAGACAGCTTTAACCTCAACATATCAATAGGCATTATATTTTTACCGATTGTATTATCTTGTATCTCTGAATAAGGAAATTTTTCAACTACAAAAACTCTTCTTACGACATGTCTTAACTCTGAATTTTTTATTAAAAAGTCAGAGACAGTTTGACTATTTTTAGAAACCATTAGTATTTCATAAAGTTTTTTTATGTCTCTTGCTATAGCTAAAGGTTGTTCTAATTCTGAACCATGTTCTTCAAATCTATCAGCTAATCTTGGCTCTTCTTTATTTTTTGAAATAAACCAAAAATTTTGATTATTCTCTTTTTTTTCAAAATTTATTTCTAAAATATTTGGGTATTTTTTTTCAATTATATTTCTTAGATCTTCAACAGTTCTATAAGCTGGTATATTAAAATATTTTTCTTCATCAGAGCTCATTTCTTTTACTAAAGGTTCAGTTATTTCACTGTATGGTTCCATCATAATCGATACTACATACTCAATACATTCTTCACATGTTTCTTGCTCTAGCCACTCATAAATACCATTGAAGGGATACTCTGTTGTAAAATCAAACTCATTCTCAATAAATTTTAAAAATTTTTGAATATCTTTCAGTAAATTATTAATTTTATTTTTTTGATATTCACTATCAGTGTTCCAGCTTGTGATATTTGTTAATGATTTTTTTACACAATCAATAAACAGTGCACTATCATTGTTTTTAACATCTTTAATTTCTCTAATTTTTTTTAAAGCTATTTCTCTACTTAAGATCCAGTTATTTAAAAGTGTTGGATGATTAACAATAAAAGGAGCCATTCCTAATCCAGTAGAGTTTCCAATACCTAAATTTTTTGAGATTTGCTCATCCAACTTTACTGCTTTTTTGGGGTTCTTGTGATAAGCAACATGATTTACTTGGTCAAAAGTAAACTGTCTTACAAGATAAACCAACATCATCTCTAATCTAAATGGTCCATTAATTTCTTCACGATTTTTAATTCTAAACCTATCTGCTAAACCAAATTTACCAGACCCATAAACAGCTGTAGTTCTGTACAAATATCCAACTTTTGATAATAAATTTAAATCTGGTTGTAATCCTTGACTTAAATTCTCTGTTACATGATTGAATAATCTTACAGATTTATTTGCTCTTGATAATGTAAGCTCTTTATAAGAAAGTCTTCCAACTTCTTGTTTGGGAACTTCATTTTTCAATCTTTCAATATCTTGTTTACTTGGAACTCCATCATGAAGTGTAAAAGCTGCATCCCACTTTGTAGCTATAACTCTGTCTGATCTTTCCTCATCGTTGATATGATTTGCAAAACAAACTAATGAATAAACTCTTTTATCTTTTTTAAATGAATATACTGCTTCACCATAACCTTTTTCATCTAAATTAAATAAATCTTGTTTATATTCCCAATCCTTAAATTCATTCAAAAAGCTTCGTAAAAAAGATAATTTAGATTGATGAAATGATCCCAAACGAGATAATTTCATTATAGTATTTGGATCTCTTAGTTCTACTTCCATAATTTAAATTGATTTATAAAAATTGTACCAATTGTTTCCAAGTATTCCATGTGTCTCATCATCAGAAAATCCAATCTTTTTAAGGCCCTTTTCTATATTTGAAAATCCTCTTGCGTCCTCAAACCAATCAGGTTGTTTTGGAAAACCAGGTTTATTTTTTGATCCTTCTCCATAATTTTTAGTTTTAGTCCAAGTGCCATTTCTCATCCATTCAACTACACTATCAGGTTGATCAAGACAAAGATCTGATCCTATGCCAATTTTACTAACATCCATAATTTCTGCAGTCTTTGCAACCATTTCGCAAAAGCTATCAAGACTACAATTGGTGTTATCTTTCAAATGATGTGGATACAAAGATAAACCCAACATTCCTCCACTATCACCTAACATCTTAAGTAAATCTGGGGACTTGTTTCTTTTTGCAGCATGCCAAAAAGAAGGGTTTGCATGTGTGATCGCAATTGGTTTTTCACTTATTTCAATTGCATCCATTGTACTTTTTTCTGCAGAATGAGACATATCAACAACGATACCTACTCTATTCATTTCTTTTATTGCTTCTCTTCCAAAATTAGTCACTCCACTATCAATTTTTTCATAGCAACCAGTAGCAAGAAGAGATTGATTGTTGTAAGTAAGCTGCATAAATCTACATCCAAGTTCATGAACTTTTTCAACCAAACCTATGTTATCCTCAATTGGTGAACAATTTTGAAAACCAAAAAAAATTGCAGTTTTACTTTCATTCTTTGCTTTATCGATATCCTTAAAATCTTTTCCTAGAAAGATAATATCAGAATTTTCCTCAAAAATTTTTTCCCACTTTTTTAATTCTGCTAATAGCTCATCATAATCTTCATGGTAAACTATAGTTACATGAACTGCATCTAAACCTGCAGATCGATTTATTTCAAAAATTTTTCTAGACCAATTGCAATATTGCAAATTATCAATTTTAAAATTCATAACTCATTAAGATTAATCAATCTAAATTGAAATACTATTAATTTTATTGAAATTTTTGATGAATTTTGAAATAAACATTAAGATCATTTTTCATGAAAAAAAATACTAATAAAAAAGTCTCAATAGTTATGGGTAGTCAATCAGACTACAAAATTATGCGATTAGCAGAAAAAACTCTAAAACAATTGGGTATTTCTTTTGAAACTAAAATTGTTTCAGCTCACCGTACACCAAAGAGAATGTATGATTTTGCATTAAAGGCAGAAAAAAACAACATTGGAGTTATTATTGCTGGGGCAGGCGGATCAGCACATTTACCAGGAATGATTTCTGCATTAACTCAAATTCCGGTTCTGGGCGTACCGATTGAAAGTAAAAAATTAAAAGGTTTAGACAGTTTGCTTTCGATCGCTCAAATGCCAAAAGGGATTCCTGTAGGTACTTTAGCAATTGGAGAAGATGGTGCTATTAATGCAGCATTACTTGCAGCTGAAATAATGGCAATTACTAATTCATCGATCAAAAAAAGTTTAAAAAATTGGAGATCAAAGCAAACTAAATCTGTTAAAAGAGCTCCAAAATAAAGATGTCGAATATTACTCTTGGAATCATTGGAGGCGGCCAATTAGGCAGTATGCTTGCAATTGCTGCAAAAAAATTAGGGATAAAGATAATAATTTTTTGTGATGATTTAGATGCGCCAGCTCAGAAATTTTGTGATGAATTTATTGGGGCAAAATATGAAGATAAAGAAAAAATAAATGAATTTGTTAACAAAGTTGATATCGTAACTTATGAATTTGAAAACATACCATATGAAACATTAAATGATATCAACAAGTTAAAACCTGTTTTACCTAAACCTTCAGTAAATAGATTAATTCAACATCGGCTAGCAGAAAAAGATTTTGTAAATAAATTAAATATAAGAACGACTAGATATGTTTCTATTGAAAATCAATCTGATATTGATGTCCTTGAAGATTTTTTACCAGGTATAATAAAAACGACCACATTGGGCTACGACGGTAAAGGACAACACCCTGTTTCATCATCAGAAGAATTAAAAAATCTTAAATTAGATTTATCAAGAGGATACATTTTAGAAAAATTAGTCAAACTTAAAAAAGAGATATCAATTATTATAACTAGGTTTAGTAATAATAAATATGAAATTTATGAACCTATAGAAAATACCCATGAAGATCAGATCTTAAAACATTCCAAGATACCAGCAGATATAAATGAAAAAATATTTAATCAATCTAAAGATTGGGCAATTCTTATTGCTGAAGAACTTAAATATATCGGCACTCTATGTGTGGAATTTTTTATAGATAGAAATGATAATCTTTATGTAAATGAAATTGCTCCAAGAGTTCATAATTCTGGACATTTAACAATTAATGCTTTTAATGTAAGTCAATTTGAAAATCATATCAGAGCTGTTTGTGGACTTGAACAGATACCTTTAAAAAAATTATCAAATGCGAAAATGATAAATCTATTAGGAGATCAAATATCTCAGTACAGAAATTCTCCAAAACTAAAAGATAATGAATTCTTTTTTGATTATTTAAAAAAAGAAATTAAAAATAAAAGAAAAATGGGTCATATCACTATTCTGGAATAAAATGTTAAAATCAATTGAGGGAAATTTCGATGATCCAGATGTTCACAAGCTTTTAACTAAGCATTTTATTGAACTTAGAGCTGCTTCGCCAGAGGGAAGCGCTCATGTTTTAGACATTCCAGGTCTTAAAATTCCGTCAATTAAATTCTGGAGTTTATATAATAATGATCAATTAATGGGATGTGGTGCACTAAAATTTTTAGATAAAGGACACGGAGAATTTAAATCAATCAGAATTCATGATAATTTTAGAAAAAAAGGACACGGTGCTATTGTTATTAATCATCTGATTAGTGAGGCAAAAAAATTAGATATAAAAAGATTAAGTATTGAGACAGGTGCTGGAGATTTTTTTATTCCTGCTAGAAAACTCTTTAAATCTTGTGGTTTTGAGCCTTGCGAACCTTTTGCTCATTATAAAGAAGATATTAATTCTGTTTATTTAACTAAATTAATTGCTACAGATTGACAATAAGTTTGAATAATCTCTCTATTTTGTTGACAAAACCCATTAAAATCTAAAGAAAGCCAAGATTACTTAATTATAATTTAAGTAATAATTAATATAACAAAAAGTAAGAAGAAATAATATGAGTCTAACAGGTAAAGTAAAATGGTTCAATCCAACCAAAGGGTTTGGTTTTATTGAAAGAGAAGACAAAGAAAAAGATGTGTTTGTACATGTTTCAGCAGTAAGAGATGCTGGTATGAACGGTTTAGATGAGGGTCAAGCTTTGACTTTCGATGTTGAAGATGGTCCTAAAGGTCCTTCAGCAGTTAACTTAAAAACTGCATAATTTCACACTTCCTATTGGCTGAAAGAATTATATTTTTAAATAAATAAATTTATTCAGCCAGTACCAAATCTTATAAAAAACAACTTTTAGTCAATAAATTTAATTATATAAGTTGTATTTAAAATAATAAAAAATTTATGATCGGAATTTTAGGTGGAATGGGAACTCAAGCTGGTCTTGATTTTTGTAATAAACTTGCAGTACTGAATAGAGGTAAAATTGATCAAGAGTATCCTTTGTTTGTTTTGTACAACAAATCAAATATTCCTGGAAGACCAGAATCTATAGGCACTCAAACAAAAAACTTATCGAATTTAAAAACAAACAAATCCAATAAAACAAAATATAATAAAGTTTTAAAAAGTCTTCTTGAAGGTTGTAAGTTATTAGAAAAAAATAAATGCAAATTTATTGTTATCCCATGTAATACAGCACACTATTGGTTTGATGATCTACAAAAAAAAATCAATATCCCAATTATAAATATGCCAAAAGAAGTTTTAAAATTTACAAAAAAAAATTGTAAAAAAAATTCAAAAGTTGGCTTGTTAGCCACAGAGGGTACTTTAAAAACTGGAGTGTATAATAAATTTTTTGATCAAAGCTTTCAATTAGTTAATCCATCTGAAAACCTTCAAAAGAAATCAGTAAATAAAGCAATCAAGTTTGTAAAAATGGGTAATGTCAGAGCTGCAGAAAAAGCTATCAAACCAGCTATAAAATATTTGCTAAAAATGAAATGTAAAAAAATAATTTTAGGTTGTACTGAGTTGCCGATTGCAATATTTGCCTTTAAATCATTCAAGAATATTAAATCTTCGAAGATATTTTTAGATCCAAATTTAATTCTTGCCCACTCTGCAATGCAGAAACACAAAAGATAAACTGTGACATCTAAAATTGATAAGCCCTACGTTTTAAGAGTTGCTGAAATAATATATTCTAAAATAATTGATATAAAAAAACAAAATCCAGAAGTTAATAACATTCAAGCATTTGAAATTTTCATGACAACAAAAGATTATGATTTTATTAGCTCAGGAGAGTTTCATGAAAATTGGATATCAGAATTAAAAGAAAACAATTTTATTGATAAAATTACAGGTAAGAAAGTTAATGAAGAAACATTAAGGCTTTTGGAAATTCAAAAAGACTCGATGGTTAAATTTTTGCTAAAAATACCAAAATTATATTATACAAAAACTCACTTCCCTCTAGAAATATCTCAAAGAGCCTTTAATCATCTCTGGAGAGTTTGTGAAAGTTATGAAATGTGGTGTAAAGAAACTAAGCAAACAAAATTAATTAAATTGAATCTTAATTAAATTAAAATTAGTTTTTTTTAACTTTCTTAAATTCTTCAATAAATTGTTTTATATCAGCTATAAAGCTCTTTGTGCCATTAGTGGTTTCAACAGTTTCTTTGAAATGTGCAATAGGATATTTACCTGTCTCTTTTTTAATAACTGTATTAGCTCCATAGTGAAATCCTGCTTGCGCAACATTTCCTGAAGAAATAATTGTCATTCCTGGACCAAGAAGAGCAGAAGATTGAAAACAACCTGATAAAAAAATAAAACTTAAAAGAATAAAATATAATTTAAATTTTCTCATAGACAGGTAAATCAAAAGCTACACATCTGAAGTTTCAACTCAAGATAGAATTTGTTCAAATTGAGTTTTATTATAGAGACTATGAATATTATTAATTTATAAAACAAAATGGTTAAAATTTTTCCATTTATTTTTATTTTACTTTGGTCTTCAGCATTTATAACCACAAAACCAATCATTGATTATAGTGATCCTTTTGCTGCGTTAGCCTTTAGATTTGCGCTCGTAGCATTTGGTTTTTTAATTTTTTCTATCTATTCAAGACAGAAAATAATTGTAGGTAAAAAAAATTTTTTACAATCTTTTTTTAGTGGAGTTCTTTTTCATGGGTTTTATTTAGGAGGTGTTTTTTATTCAATTTCTATTGGAATGCCTACTGGCCTAGCTGCTTTAATTGTAACACTTCAACCAATACTAACTAACGCATTAAGTGGACCAATACTTAAAGAGAAAGTTTCTATTAAACAATGGATAGGTGTTTTATTAGGATTTGTTGGAGCCTCATTGGTTCTAGGTTTTGAAATTGGATCAAAAATTCCAACTGCTGGATTAATTGGAACTATTATAGCTTTGATAGCGATAACAAGTTCAACTCTTTGGCAAAAAAAAATAAGCAATAACCTACCTTTATCAGTGAGTAATATGAACCAAGCACTTGGAGGGTTTTCATTTCATTTGTTAATTATAATTTTTTTTGTCGATCCTTATATTGAATTTTCGAAAACATTTATAATTGCAATGAGTCATCAAATTTTTTTAGTGTCCTTTGGAGCATTCACAATACTTATGTTCTTAATTAAAAAAAATTCTGCAAGTAAAACTGTTTCAATATTTTTTTTAATTCCACCAACATCAGCTTTCATGGCATGGTTATTTTTAAATGAGAAATTATCTAATCTAGATCTTTTAGGATTTTTTATAGCGACTATTGGAGTTTATATTGCAACTAGAGATAAATAATTACTTTGCAATATATCCAAATTCTAAAGATGCGTCTGTTATTGAGTGATAAAGAGATTCACCAAAACTTCTTAATCCAAATATTCTAAATTTATCTGGATCATCATCAAGTATATCAATAGTTACTGACATTCCGTTATAAGTAGAATTTAAACATTGATTTTTTTTTAGCTCACCAAAATTAAAAGGACATCCTTTTTTTAAAACTTCTTTAGCTTCCTTACCTTCAATTTCAATTATTGCTTTTGAGTGAGATATGTCTGTTATTGCAAATTCTTTATCATTAAATTTGTGCTCTATTTCATTTAAAATATCCTTTTTCTTAGAAACTAAAATCCAATTTCTTGGACCGTTCCAAAGTATTCTTGTGTTATCATTGGAGCTAACTAGAGATGGATTGTCTCTTAAATTTAGACCATCTACCTGCATATTGTCTAATGATGAATTTGAACTTTTATACTGAACCATCTGTACAATTAATAAATTAGTAATTTCAGATATTGAAAGTAAATTTTTATCATCTTTACCTTCGAAATCTCCAAATTGACCTTTTGCATGCACATTTTTTAAAGCTGAAATTAAACTCATGATCTAACTCTTTCTCCTTTTGGATCAACATAATGTGATGAAACTATTTCTACTGGGATAACTTTGTTTTTTAATGGAGACATTACAAATAATTTTTCTCCAATCATTTTTTTTCCATCTTTTAATATTGCTAATGAAAATGGATTGTCATGCTCAACACTCCAACAAGAAGCTGAGATATGACCTAATTTTTTATTCGGCAAAGGAGCATTGGCGTCTTTAACTAAGTGTGAACCTTCAGGAATACTAGTTTTTTTATCCAATGGAACAACGCCTACAATTCGCTGTCTATCTTCAGCTACAAAAGCTGCTCTCTGTAGTGATCTTTTTCCAATAAAATCTTTCTTTTTACTCAATAATCCTTCTAAAGCATTGTCGTAAGGAATTGTTCTTCCATCTAATTCAGAACCTGCAACATGCCCCATTTCAATTCTAAGTGTAGACAATGCTTCAGTTCCATATGGTTGAATTTGAAACTCTTCTCCAAGTTCAATTATTTTTTCCCACATAAATCTTCCGTTATCAGACTCAACATTAACTTCGTAAGCTAATTCACCTGAGAAAGAAATTCTGAAGATTCTTGCTTTAACTCCAAATAAATCACCCTCGACATATCCCATAAATGGAAGACCTTCGTTAGATACATCTGTTTTAGGAAACAGTTTCTGCAATAAATCTCTTGATTTGGGACCAGCTATGGCAGCTCCTGCCCATTGCTCAGTTGTTGAAACTACATTTACATTAAGTTCAGGCCAAACAAGTTGCAAATAATATTCCAAATGCGAAAGAACATTAGCTGCTTGAGCAGTAGTTGTTGTCATGTGATAGTGGTTTTCTGAAATTCTAGTAGTCGTACCATCATCCATCACTATCCCATCTTCTCTTAACATCACTCCATATCTTGCTTTTCCAACAGGTAACTTCAACCATGCATTTGTATATACTCTGTTTAAAAATTCTGCAGCATCAGGACCCTTAACGTCAATCTTACCAAGCGTTGTTACGTCACAAACACCAACGTTCATTCTTACATTTTTTGCTTCTCTTTTTGATGCTTCGAACAAAGTTTCGTTTCCTCTTTTATAATATCTTGGTCTTAACCAAACTCCTGCATCAACAAAAACAGCATTATGCTCTTCGTGCCAATTGTGAATTGGAGATTTTCTTGTTGGTTTTGAATGTTTTCCTACCTCTCTACCAACAATAGCACCTATGGAAATAGGTGTATAAGGAGGTCTAAAAGTTGTGTGGCCAACAGATGGAACAACTTTATTTTCAATCTCAGATACTAATTGTAATCCATTTAAATTACTTGTTTTTCCTTGGTCCGTTGCCATACCTAGAGTGGTATATCTTTTTACATGTTCAATAGATCTATAACCTTCTCTTAATGCAATCTCTACATCAGAAACAGCAACGTCATTTTGAAAATCTAAAAATCTTTTATAACTTTTACCTTTAGGTAATGGAACACACCAAAACTTATCATGTTTAGAATATTTTTTTTCAACTACATTTGGAATAGATATTTCATTATCTTTCTCAGTAATTTTTTTTGATAATTCTTCCCCTTTTTCAAATGATGTTTTTAAAGTTTCTTCTAGCGTAAATACACCATTTGCAGCTCCCAATGTTGTTTCGTTTTGTTTAGAAACTCCTGGTACAAACGCGTCTATCTCTTCATTAAATTTAGTTTTATTTCCTGATTGTGATGCCAAATGAATTGTTGGTGTCCAAAATCCAGAAACACATATACAATCGCAAATTATATTTTCTATTTTGCCAAGTGTTTTCTTATCTTCAGAAATAGTTGCCACATCAGCTGATTTTACTTTTTTATAACCTTGTGCCGCAACCACTACATGTGAATTTTTAATATTAATTCCTAAATTTTTTGCTTCATCAATAATTTCTGATTGTGGATTTGATCTTGAATCTAAAACTATAGGCTCAACTCCATGTTTTTTAAATTCAATTGCAGTTTCATAGCCACTATCATTGTTTGTAAATACCAAAGGTTTTCTTCCAACCAAGACACCATAAACTTTTAAATATTCTTTAGCTGCAGATGAAAGCATTACACCAGGCGTATCATTGTTTCCAAAAACAATTGGTCTTTCAATTGAACCAGATGAAATTAGAACTTCCTTTGCTCTGATGTACCAAAGTCTTTTGTTTGGATGATATTTTTTAGTTTTAGGTAAATGATCACTAACTTTTTCAGACATTACTAACATGTTGTGATCATAATATCCAAAAACTTGAGATCTGTTTTTTACAGTTACATTTGGCATCTCTTTCAATTCTGAAATAATAGCATCGGCCCAATCTTTTCCAGATTGATTACCAATATTCACATCACTCGTTAATAATGAACCGCCATATCTTGGTTTATCTTCAGCTAGAATAACTTTAGCTCCATTTTTCGCTGCAGAATATGCGCTCGCTAAACCTGATGGTCCAGATCCAGCAATTAAAATATCACAGTACTCGTATTTATGTTCGTATCTTTCTTTATCATGTTTTGTTGAAGCCACACCTAATCCGGCTGCTTTTCTTATAAATGGCTCATATATTTTGTACCAAAAGCTTTTTGGCCACATAAAAGTTTTATAATAAAATCCAGCAGGTAAAAATATCTTTAAAAAATTATTTATTGCTCCAATATCAAAATTTACACTTGGCCAACAATTAACACTGCTTGCCTTTAATCCTTCAAATAATTCTTGTTCAGTTGCTTTAATATTTGGCTCTGTTTCACCATTTCTATAAAGCTGAACTACTGCATACGGTTCATCAACTCCTGCACCAAAAAATCCTCTAGGTCTATGGTATTTAAAACTTCTACCAACCAAATGAACACCATTTGCCAGTAAAGCTGAAGCTAATGTATCGCCTTCATAACCAAAATATGTGACACCATTAAACTTAAAAGAAATTTTTTTATTTCTATTTATTAAGCCACCTGTTTCTATTCGATAACTCTGAGTCATTAAGCAATTTCTTCGTTAGCTTTATAAGTTTTAAAAATTTCGTGAGTAGCAGTATCTCTTTCAACTTTAATCCACTGTCTACAGCCAGATAAATGCTGCCATAGTTCAAAATGTTTTCCTCTAGGACTTACTCTGTTATATACAAAATTATCCCATTCTTGATCTGTAACTTCTTTATTCAGTTCTGGTCTCTTAACAGTAGCGTCTCCACCATAAGAAAATTCATTTTGTGATCTCATTCCACAATGTGGGCATTTAATATGTAACATTTATGAAATCCAAGTTTTTGTACCAAGACCTTTTTCATCAATAAGATGACCAGTACTAAATCTGTTCAAACTGTACCCTGCATTTAATTCATGAACTCTATCTTGAGCAATGGTATGTGCAAATGTCCATCCTGATGCTGGAGTTGCTTTAAAACCTCCGTAACACCATCCACAATTTAAATACAAACCTTCAATGTGAGTTTTATCAATTATTGGTGAACCATCCATTGACATGTCCATGATCCCGCCCCAAGTTCTTAGCATTTTTAATTTACTTAAAAATGGCATCATTGCAATTCCTTCAGTTAAAACATGTTGTAATGTTGGTAGATTACCTCTTTGGGCATAACTATTGTAACCATCAAGATCTCCGCCCATTACCATTTCACCTTTGTCTGATTGACTAACATAAAAGTGACCTGCACCAAAAGTTACAACTTTATCTAAAACTGGTTTTATTGGTTCAGAAACGCAAGCTTGTAAAAGATGAGTTTCAATTGGCAAAGTCATATTTAATTTTTCTGCTAAAATATTTGTACTACCAGCAACGCAAAGGCCTACTTTTTTTGCTTTAATATTTCCTCTTGATGTTCTAATCCCTTTGATTTTTCCTGCAGAGACATCAAAACCTGTAACTTCACAATTTTGAATTATATCTACTCCCATCGAGTCGGCTTGACGTGCATATCCCCAAGCAACTGCATCATGACGAGCAGTTCCAGCGCTTGGTTGCATCAATCCACCAAAAATTGGAAACCTTACATTATCTGAAAAGTCAGCCATTGGAATTAATTCTTTCACTTCTTCTCTATTTAAAAGAACTGCATCAATTCCATTTAATCTCATTGAATTTCCTCTCCTTGCATATGCATTCATTTGCGCATCTGAATGTGCAAGATTAATGATTCCTCTTGGAGAAAACATTACGTTGTAATTTAAGTCCTGACTCATCTTTCTCCATAAATCCATCCCAAACTCACTGAAAAGACCATTTTCATCATGCATATAATTTGATCTGATAATTGTAGTGTTACGTCCAACGTTTCCACCGCCAATCCATCCTTTTTCAATGATGGCTACTTTTGTAATTTGATGTTCTTTAGCAAGATAATATGCGGTAGCTAGCCCATGACCACCACCCCCGATGATAACAACATCATACTCTTCTTTAGGATTTGGATCTTTCCAAGCTAAATCCCAATTTTGATGGCCTGTTAATGCATTTTTAACTAAGCTAAAAATAGAATACTTTTGCATAATAGAATTTTATATTAATGATTTTAAATAGTTCTTATTTTTTTTATATATATATTTTAGAAGTTTCGAAAAATCTCAAATAAGATAATTATTATGCAAAAAATATTTATAATAAAGGATAACGAATGAGCGAAGTAAAATCAGATATACAGATAGCTAGAGAAGCTAAAATGCAACCAATAAATGATATTTTAGCAAAGATAAGTGTACCTGACGAAAGCTCTGCGTTTAGTCCTATGGGCAGACATATAGCTAAAATAAATTTAGAATATTTAGAACAACTAAAAGATAAGCCAGATGGAAAATTAATTTTAGTGACTGCTATTACTCCAACTCCAGCGGGGGAAGGAAAAACTACAACTTCGGTTGGATTAAATGATGGTTTAAATAAAATTGGAAAAAAATCTATCGTATGTCTTAGAGAACCAAGCTTAGGTCCTTCTTTTGGTATGAAAGGTGGAGCAGCTGGTGGAGGTTATGCTCAAGTCGTTCCAATGGAACAAATCAATTTACATTTCACGGGTGACTTTCATGCAATTACATCTGCTCATAATTTATTATCAGCATTAATCGATAATCATATTTATTGGGGAAATAAACTGGATATCGATGTTAGAAGAATTGTTTGGAAAAGAGTCATGGATATGAATGATAGATCTTTAAGATCTATAAATATAAATTTAGGTGGTGTTGCAAATGGTTTTCCAAGAGAAGATGGTTTTGATATTACCGTTGCATCAGAGATAATGGCAATCTTTTGCTTATCGAATGATTTAGAAGATTTAGAAAAAAGAATTGGAAATATAACTATTGGATATACTAGAGATAAAAAACCAGTTTATGCAAAATATTTAAATGCTCAAGGTCCTATGACAGTTCTTTTAAAAGAAGCTATCAGACCTAATGTTACACAAACTTTAGAAAACAATCCTGCTATTATTCATGGCGGACCATTTGCAAATATTGCTCATGGTTGTAATTCAGTTATTGCAACAAAGACTGGGTTAAAACTAGCAGACTATGTTGTCACTGAAGCAGGATTTGGTGCTGATCTTGGTGCAGAAAAATTCTTAGATATCAAGTGTAGAAAATCAAATTTAAAACCAAGTTGTGTAGTAATTGTTGCAACTATAAGAGCTTTAAAAATGCATGGTGGTGTTGCTAAAGATGATTTAAAAAATGAAAACGTTGAAGCTTTAAAAAAAGGTTTGGTAAATTTAGAAAGACATGTTCAAAATATTAAAAAATTTGGTTTACCTGTAGCAGTAGCGGTTAATCATTTCATAAAAGATACTGATAATGAAGTTAAAGCACTTATAGATTTCTGTGATAATTTAGGTGTTAAAGCTAGTCTATGTACTCATTGGTCAAATGGTGGTGAAGGTACAAAAGAGTTGGCAGCTCATGTTTCAGAATTATGTGAAAAAGATGAAGCTAAATTCCAATTTTTATACGAAAGCAAAACACCTTTGTTTAAAAAAATAGAGGCTATAGCAAAAGAAATTTATAGAGCTGATGAAGTAATCGCTGATACAAAAATTAGAGATCAACTTAAAAATTTTGAAGAAGCTGGATATGGTGATTTGCCAATTTGTGTTGCTAAAACTCAATACAGTTTTTCAACAGATCCGAGCCTCAAAGGAGCACCTACAGGTCATGCTTTGCCAGTTAGAGAGGTAAGGTTATCATCAGGAGCAGAGTTTATTGTGGTTATTTGCGGTGCAATCATGACTATGCCAGGATTACCTAGGGTTCCAGCAGCTGACTCGATTAAACTAAATGAAAAAGGCGAGATTGAAGGATTATTCTAAGTTAAGATAATCTAGCCAATTTTCTAATTCTCTCATTCTGGAAAGTTTATCTAATTTTTTATTTTCTATTTCTATATTCTTTATGTGATCATCTATATGATTTTGATCTTTAAAGGCGCCACGTTCTATAAGTCTGTCTTTTCTGAATATAATTAAATTAATCATTTTATTATATGTAATTTCCGGATGGTACTGAAGGCCCCACACATCACAATTTCCTATTTTAAAGTTTAAACCCTGAACATTGTTAATTGGGTTCGATGCTAGCAGTGTTGAATTTTCTGGTAGAGTGACAACTTCATCAAAATTAAATGCTGGAGTATTAAACTTTTTATTTTTGTTTTTATACAATGGATGATTTAAACCATTTTCATTAATTTCAATATCTCTTGCAATGCCTCGATGTGAACCCTTCTGAGCTTTTTTTACTTCACCACCGGCAGCAGTAACCGCAACTTGCATTCCCCAACATATCGCTAAAACTTTTTTAATTTTTTTCTGGCATTCCTTCATAAATTCTATTTGTCTTATAATTTCAGGTGTATTGTTATAGATATTTAAACTACTTCCGCCCCAAATAAGACCATCATAACTTTCTAGTGGATCTATATTCTCGCTTATATTTTCATCTGAAGATGGATTAATCACATCTATATTTAATTGATCAGTAAAATGAGAAAGACTATGTTTTAAGCTTTCTGTATGAGTTTGAATGCCTGCCTCAGAGAAACTTTTATTTTCATCTTTTAAATTACCTTCTACTACTAAAATTTTCTTCATTAAAATAATTCTCCTGAAATACTTTTTTTATACATTTCTTTTAAATCTTCTTTTGTTATTTTTTTTGGATTGCCTCCTGTAGATGGATCTTCAAATGCCATTAAAGAAAGTTTTTCTAAATCAATTTCATTACAGTCAATAACGTCTGAAAGTTTATGGGGTATGTTTAAGTTTTTACGCAGATTTAATATCCATTCTAAAAAACTTTCAAATGTATTATTTAAATTAAGATAATTACAAATAGATATAATCTTGTTTTCAATAACTGATTTGTTGAAAGTTAAAACGTAGGGCATAAATATTGCGTTACTTAATCCATGATGTACATCAAATTGTGCATTTATTGGATGACTTAGAGAGTGAATTGCTCCTAGACCTTTTTGAAATGCGGTAGAACCCATACTAGAAGCTGCTAACATTTCAGATCTAGCTTCTATATTTGTGCCATTTGAGTAAGCTTCAATTAATGAATTCTTAATTAATCTCATACCCTCTAGAGCAATACCATCTGCCATTGGATGAAATCCTGGAGCGCAAAAAGCTTCTAGATTATGTGCAAGAGCATCCATGCCAGTAGCTGCTGTTATTCTTGGTGGAAGTTCCATAGTTAAATTTGGATCTAAAATTACGATAGAAGGAAGAATTTTTGGATGAAAAATAATTTTTTTTATTCCTGTTTCCTCATTAATTATGGCTGAAGCTCTTCCTGTTTCTGAACCTGTTCCTGCAGTAGTTGGAATTGCTATAATTGGAGAAATTTTATTTCCATCAGCTCTTGTCCAGTAATCACCTATATCTTCAAAATCCCATATAGGTCTTTTTTGACCACACATAAAAGCTATTCCCTTTCCAACATCTAATGCGCTACCTCCTCCAAAAGCAATTACACCGTCACAATTTTTTTCTCTATATAAAGTGACACCTTCTGTTACGTTCTTTCCTGTTGGGTTTCCTGAAAATTTTGAAAATACCTGTAAATTATCAAAGTCACTATTTAATTTTTTAATTAAATTTAAAGTCATCGGAAGATTTAAAAGATCTTTATCAGTTACAAAAAGAGGACATTTAATTTTTAAGTTTAAACAGGCACCAGCAAGATTTTCAATTTTACCTTCTCCAAACCAAATATTAGTAGGATAATTCCAATTCATAAATTAATTAATTATATTGTAATTTTAATTTATATTTGATTATACTTAAAAAGAATATTTATAAACTAGAGAAATTACAATGAGCAAAATTGCAATTATTGGAGCAGGGCCTTGTGGTCTATCTATGTTAAGAGCATTTGAACACTTAGAGAATAAAGGTGAAAAAATTCCTGAAATAGTTTGTTTTGAGAAGCAAGAAGATTGGGGAGGTTTGTGGAATTATAATTGGAGAACAGGTAGTGACAAATATGGAGACCCAGTTCATAATAGTATGTACAGATATTTATGGTCCAATGGTCCTAAAGAATGTTTAGAGTTTGCAGATTATTCTTTTGATGAACATTTTGGGCAGCCAATTCCCTCTTTTCCCCCAAGAGAAGTTTTGCAAGATTATATACTTGGAAGAGTAAGGAAAGGAAAAATTAAAAATAAAATAAAACTAAACACAAAAGTAACAAATGTAACTTTCAGCAATGAAAAATTCGAAATAACTTATCAAGACAAAGTTAAAGATCAAATTTCAAAAGACACATTTGATTATTTAGTAGTATCTACTGGTCATTTTTCCGTTCCATTTATTCCTGAATATAAAGGAATGAATTCTTTCCCAGGAAGAATAATGCACTCACATGATTTTAGAGATGCTGAGGAATTTAAAGGAAAAGATGTAATTGTTCTCGGAAGCAGTTATTCAGCTGAAGATGTTGCTCTACAGTGTAATAAATATGGGGCTAAAAGTGTAACTATTGGATATCGAAATGCGCCCATGGGATTTAAATGGCCTAAAGGTATGAAAGAAGTACACTATCTAGATAGATTAGAGGGAAAAAAAGCAATTTTCAAAGATGGTACTGAGCAAGATGCAGATGCGATAATATTGTGTACAGGTTACCTGCATCATTTTCCATTTTTAGAGGAAAGTACAAAATTAAAAACACATAACAGATTATATCCACCAAAATTATATAAAGGGGTTGTTTGGCAAGATAATCACAAACTTCTTTACCTTGGTATGCAGGATCAATTCCATACTTTTAATATGTTTGATTGCCAAGCTTGGTTTGCAAGAGATGTAATTATGGAAAAAATTCAAATGCCAAGTACTGATGAAATAAATAAAGATATTAATAAATGGGTTGCTATGGAGGAAAAATTAGAAAACCCTGATCAAATGATTGATTTTCAAACTGAGTACACAAAAGAACTTCATGATATGTCTGATTATCCAAAAATAGATTTTGAATTGATCAGAAAACATTTCAAAGAGTGGGAACATCATAAAGTAGAAGATATCTTAACTTATAGAAATAAATCGTTTTCATCACCTGTAACAGGTACTGTTGCGCCTGTACACCATACTCCATGGGAAACTGCTATGGATGACTCGATGAAGACTTTTTTAAATAAATAATTAATAATTAATTTTTATTTTTTTATTTTTTGTAATTGCACTTATTAGTGCATGCATAAGTGGTATTTTATTTTTTTTTATTTTTTTTAATATGTGAGGTGCAATCTCTTTAGCAAGATCAGCACCCTCTACTGTATCACTTTTCATGAATTTGTTTTTTGCAATTTTAAAAGTGTATCCTTTTCCTAAATATTCACCCATTTTACTATTTCTACCTCCAACAGCACTAACATATAAATCACCCACTCCAGCTAACCCATGAACGGTTTCTTTTTTACCTCTAAAATATTTTATTAAATATTCCATTTCATCTAACGATTTTCTAAACAAAGCTGAAGCGGTATTTTCACCTTCGCCTGATCCAATAATCATTGAATATATATTTTTTATTGCAGATGAAAATTCAACACCTTTTATATCACTTGAATATTCTGTCTTGTAATATTTGGTTGAAATTAACTTTCCTATATTTTTTGCAATATTGATTTTCTTATTTGCTATCACAGTGTAACTCTTGATTTTATTTGCCAACTCTTTTGCCAAACAAGGTCCTTTTAATACTGAAATATTTAAATTTTGATTTCCTTTGCTCAATTGTTCTGACATCGTAATAATTTTTTTATTATTTCGATCATACTTAAGACCTTTGGTTAAAACTAATATAGAGATTTTTCTTTTTATATTTTTTAAATACTGTCTAACCATTTCAATTCCAATTGAGCTTACAGCTACAACAATTAGATCCCATTTTTCATCGAGTAATTCTGATGAAAATTTTTTAATAGAAACTCTTTTTGATAATTTAAGTTTTAATGTTGGATGAAATTTATTTTTTTTTAATAATTTATTTTGAAGATCTTTGTTATACGGTTCAGATAATGTTACATTATGATTATTGTCAACTAAAGGAAATGTAAATGCAGCACCCATTGCACCAGCGCCAATTACTAAAATCTTTCTCATAGATTATACTAAGCTAAAGTCTTTTTAATTGCTAATTTCCACCCATTTAAAAGATCTTTTCTAAAATTTTGTTTCATTTTAGGACTAAAAATTCTGTCTTTTTTCCACATATTTTTAATTTGATTTAAAGATTTATATTCTCCTATTTGATATCCAGACAACAAGGCTACACCCAAAGCAGTTGTCTCTAATATTTTTGGCCTAACAACTTTTAAATTAATAATGTCAGCTAAAAATTGTGTAAACCAATTATTTGCAACCATTCCACCATCTACTTTAACTATTTTTGGTTTCAAACCATCCTTGTTCATTGAATCAAACAAATCAAAACTTTGATAACCAACAGATTCTACTGTTGCTCTCACTATACTTTTCCAATCACTGTCTCTTGTTAGTCCTGTAATTACTCCTCTAGCATCTGGTCTCCAATAAGGCGCTCCCATTCCGCTAAAAGCTGGTACAACAAAAACACCATCATTAATTTTAGATGATTTTGAAATCTTTTCAGTTTCAGGTGCTTTTTTGATCAATTTTACTTTATCTCTTAGCCATTGTACTCCTGCACCAGCTATAAAAATTGAACCTTCTAAGGCGTAAGTATTTTTATTATTTAATCGATAGCAAATAGTAGTCAGTAATTTGTTTTTTGAATTAATTTTTTTTGGACCGGTGTTCATAATAACAAATGCACCAGTGCCATAGGTACTTTTAATAGATCCTTTTTCAAAACAAGTTTGTCCAAATGCTGCAGCCTGCTGATCACCAAGAACTGCAGAAATTGAAATTTCAACTCCTGTAATTTTTTTATCTGTTTTTCCAAAATTATCTGCTGAGTTTTTGACTTCTGGTAAAATCTTTTGTGGAATATTTAGTTTTTTTAAAATTTCTTTGTCCCATTTATTATTATTAATATTATACAGCATTGTTCGGCTTGCATTAGATGCTTCGGTTAAATGCTGCTTACCTTTTGTTAATTTCCAAATTAAAAATGTATCTACAGTCCCAAACAATAAATCGTTTGAACTAAGAAGTTTTTTTGAAATTTTAACGTTATCTAAAATCCATTTAATTTTTGTTGCTGAAAAATATGGATCTATAAATAATCCAGTTTTATTTCTAAATAGATTTTCATAATTTTTTTTCTTAAGCAATTTACAGTAATCTTGGGTTCTTCTATCTTGCCATACAATTGCATTATAAATTGGCTTTCCTGTTTTTTTATTCCATAGAATTGTGGTTTCCCTTTGATTTGTAATTCCGATTGTAAGAATGTGACCTTTTAATTTTTTTGCTTTATTTATTACTTGTTTTAAAGCTCTAAGTGTTGTTGACCAAATCTCATTTGGATTATGTTCAACCCAGCCATTTTTTGGAAAATATTGTGTAAATTCATATTGTGAAACAAAAACAATATTACCTTTTGTGTCAAATAAAATTACTCTTGAAGATGTCGTTCCTTGATCAATGGAAATAATAAATTTTTTCAATGGACTAAGCTATACCTAAGTGTTTTTTTCTTTTCTCAACCCAAGTTCTTATTAAATTATCAAAAATCAAACCTATGAAAGCAACACAGATACCTAGAGTTAAACCTATTCCAGCTCCATTTTTATCTGACAATGCCTTTAAAATATATTGTCCAAGATCTTCTGTTCCTATAAAAGCACCAATAATTACCATAAATAAAGCAAATACGATTGTTTGATTTATACCAAGCATCATATGTGGGAATGCCAAAGGAAATTCTATCTTTGTTAATCTTTGAAATTTATTTACACCTGACATCGTTGCAGCTTCATGCAAACCAACTGGAACACTTCTCAACCCTTCAATAGTATACCTTGTTGCTGGAATTGTTGCGTAAACAATTACTGCAATTAAAACCGAAGTATCTGTAATTCCAAACAACATCATTACTGGAATTAAGTATACGAAAGATGGAAACGTTTGAAAAATATCACAAACACCCAGCATAAAGGCAGCTGATTTTTTATTTTGGAAAGATAAAGTTCCAACTGTAAAACCTATTAAACAAGAAACGACCACTCCAAAAGTTGCCATATATAATGTAACCAATGCTCTATCCCACCATGGACTTAATGCTATAAATAAAGTTAAAGCTGCAACAACTAATGCTGATCTAATTCCTCCAATTAAATATCCAGCACCTACAGCTAATACTAAAGTAGCAACAGCTGGCATTCTTAAATATAAAGCTCTCATTGGTTGAAGCACATCTACAATTAACCAGGTATTGAATGCTTTGATATAAACAAAGAAAGTATCAAAAATCCAGTCCACACCTTTATTCCAAAAATCAGCTGTTGAAATTCCTTTGTTGTGTGGAATCTCAAATAAATAGTTAAAAGTATCTTTAAAAACAAATGTTCCAATACTAGCAAGAATAATTCCAACAACTATTGAGCCCCCAAAAAATAAAATATTTTTATTTCTTTGATAAAAACTAAGATTACCAAAATAATCTTGTTGTTGATTTGCCCAAGCTAATGACATCTTGTCTAATAAAATTGCAATCAAACTGATACATAAACCTGCTTCAAGAGCTAGACCAATATTAAGTTGGTTTAGAGCAAGCAAAAGGTTAAATCCTAATCCTTTGGCACCAATAAATGCAGAGATTACTGCCATAGAAAAACAAACCATAATCACTTGGTTAACTCCAATTAAGATATCTCTTCTTGCAGTTGGAATAAGTACTTGTGTCATTAACTGCCAGTTTGTACATCCGCTCATTCTTCCTGCTTCGATTACTTCTGGAGGAACTGCTCTTAGTCCAAGAATAGTTAATAAAATCATTGGGGGGACTGCTACGACCATTGTAATTATTACAGCGGCATGATCACCAACACCAAATAAAACAAGTGCGGGAACTAACACTGCGTATTGAGGCATTGTTTGCATCACTAAAAGAATTGGATACAAAGCATTTTCTACTCTTTTACTTTTGTAAGCTGCAATACCTAAACTAATACCAAATGCAAATGACAATGGAACAGCAACTAAAATAAAAGAAAGTGTTTGCATTGAAGGTTTCCACTGACCAAACATTGAAATATAGACCATCGTTATACCTGCAAATAAAGCAAGTCCCTTACCGCTTAATTTATATGCAAGTATTGTTGCTCCAGCTGCAACAATGGTCCAAGGTAATCCCGGTAATTTTAACCATGGATAAGCATCAATAAAATCCCAGCTAGTAAATGCAACTATTGTCTCTAATCCTCCAAGTAAAATTTCTCTTATTAATTCAATTAAAAACGTCATAACGGATGTTAAATTTCTACTAATCTCTAATAATAAGGGTCTAGTTTTGTACTCTTGTGTATCTTCATTCCAAAACTCCATTGGCATCCACTCATTCATTAAGAAAAACAAAGAGTCGTTTATCCAGATAGGCAACCAACCTAGTAAAGGAGGTAATCTCCAAAATACATCAAAAGCATAATATCGGACTTCTTTGCCTAGAAAAAAATAAACGCTTTGGTTAGGATCTTTTGTAAATTCTGCTTGACCTCTTATAAATTTGTAAGTTTCAGGAACTTCTATTGCAAAACATAATGCAAAAAATACAACAAGCAAAAATATCCATTGAAATAACTTTGGGTATTTTTTTAAATACTGCATGATTTAGCTACTATTTTTTCTTCCTCCAAAAACTGTATCAATAATTGTTGAAGGTTTTATTGAACCAATAATATTATTTTCTGAATCAACTACTCCTACAATCTTCTCTTGTGTAAGAATTTTTTCTGCAACAGTTTCTATGATGTCATCTTTTGAAACTTTTATGTCCCCTAAATTATCTTTATTTGAACTATCCATTACATCTTCAATTACTAAAACTTTTTCTCTTGGAACTTCCTCTGTAAATTTTCTTACATATTCTGTAGCTGGGTTTAAAACAATATTAGCAGGTGTATCTAGTTGCTCTATAATACCATCTTTCATAATAGCAATTCGATCTGCTAATTTTAATGCTTCATCAAAATCATGGGTTATAAACATAATAGTTTTTTGTAATTTTTCCTGCAGTCTTAAAAACTCATCTTGCATCTCTTTTCTTATCAATGGATCTAGTGCAGAAAATGGTTCATCTAAGAACCAAATATCAGGTTCCACGGCTAAAGATCGAGCAATTCCTACTCTTTGTTGTTGTCCTCCTGAAAGTTCTCTTGGAAAATAATTTTCCCTACCATCTAGTCCGACTAGTTTAACCATTTCCATAGCTCTACTAATGC
>CACJPA010000010.1 GCA_902595105.1 uncultured Pelagibacteraceae bacterium | reverse complement strand
AAATGAAGTTGGAACAGTTTTATTATCTTTAATTGAGATAATAGGTAACGACAAAATAGAAAATATTGATGAAAAAAGACTTTATTTTATTTCGAATACACTTAATCAAATAAATGCTGATTTAATAAGAAATAAGATATTGCTAAAAGTTCTTCCTTTAAAAGTATAAAAATTATAATAACATACAAATTTTATGGCGATAAGAACGATTATTACAGAACCAAACAAATTACTTCGACAAGTATCAAAACCAGTAGAAGCTGTTGGAAGTGAAGAGCAAAAATTAATGAATGATATGCTAGATACAATGTATGATGCTAATGGTATTGGTCTTGCAGCAATTCAGATTGGTATACCAAAAAGAATTATAGTGATGGATATAAGCAAGGATGAAAACAAAAAAGAGCCTAGATACTTTGTAAATCCAGTAATAAAAAATAAAGATCCACTTAAGGCAACTTATGAAGAAGGGTGTTTATCTGTACCAAACCAATTTGCTGAAATTGATCGTCCAAGCAAATGTGAAGTAGAGTATTTAGATTACAATGGAAAGAAACAGCTACTAAAGGCAGATGGATTGCTTGCAACATGCATTCAGCATGAAATGGATCACTTGGAAGGGATATTGTTTATCGATTATCTTTCAAAACTAAAAAAATCAATGATCATAAAGAAACTTTCAAAATTAAAATCCAATACAGCTGAAGTTTAAAAATGTCAAAAAAGTTAGTTTTTATGGGTACGCCCATGTTCGCTGTACCAATTTTAAAATCTTTATATCAAAATGGATATAATATTTCTTGTGTATATACACAGCCACCACAAAAATCAAAAAGAGGACAAAAAATTAATAAGTCTCCTATACAAGGTATTTCTGAAACTTTAAATTTAGAATACAGAACACCACCAATTTTAAATAATGAAGAGGAGTATAATTTTTTAAATTCTTTAGATGCTGATTTAGCAATAGTTGTTGCTTATGGACAAATCATACCTAAAAAATTTCTAAGCTTAACTAAAACAGGTTTTATAAACATACACGCATCTTTACTACCTAAATGGAGAGGAGCCGCACCAATTCAAAGGTCTATTATGAATTTAGATCAGGAAACTGGAATAAGCATAATGAGAATTGCTGAAAAATTAGATACGGGACCAGTTTGTAATAATTATAAAATTCAACTTAACGAAAATTTGAACGCGTTAGAAATTAGTGAAAAGCTTTCCAATTTAGCAGCAGAAAAAATTTTAGATAATGTAGATGATATTTTAGAGGATAAAGCAAATTTTATTGAGCAAGATCATTCGAATGCCACCTATGCTCCTAAAATTCAAAAAACTGAAGGTCAAATTATTTGGGATGAAAGTGCTGAAAAAATTATTGGCAAGGTAAACGGTTTATATCCATCACCAGGATCATTTTTTATTTTTAACGGAGAAAGATATAAAATTTTAAAAGCTCAAATTGGAAGAGCTCAAGGAAATCCAGGTTCAGTATTAAGTGATAATCTTGAAATCGCTTGTGGTAATAATCAATCGATTATTGTGAAGGAGATCCAAAGGCAAGGGAAAAGACCTCAAAATATTGGTGAATTTATTCAAGGTTCGCAGATAAAAAAAGGCTCAAAGATATAAATGTTTAGATATCAGCTTTTGATAGAATATTTAGGGACAAATTATAAAGGTTGGCAAATTCAAAAAAAAAATAAAACTATCCAAGGAATACTTCAAGACAAAATTGGAAAATTATTAAAAGAAAATATTACTATAGTTGGATCGGGTAGAACAGATGCTGGTGTTCATGCCATAGAGCAGTCAGCACATTTTGATATAAAAAACAAATTAATAAACTTAGATAAGTTTATTAACTCAATTAATCATTTTTTAAAAAATGAAAATATTGTAGTTCTTAACATAAAAAAAAGGACTAGTAATTTTCATTCAAGATTTTCTGCAAAAAAGAGAATTTATAAATATATCATTTTAAATAGAACAAGTTCACCAGTGATTGAAAAAAACCAAGTTTGGCATGTAAGAAAAAAATTAGATTTAGATTTAATGAAATTAGGGGCAAAAAAATTAGTTGGTACTAAAGATTTCTCAACATTTAGGGCGTCAAGTTGTAATGCAAAAAGTCCAGTTAGAACAATGGATTTTGTAAAATTAAAATCTTCAAATGATAAAATAGAAATTGAATTTAAATCTCAATCTTTTCTTCAACAGCAAGTGAGATCTATGGTTGGTTGTTTGAAATATTTAGGTGAAAAGAAATGGAATTTAAAAAATTTTGACAAAGCTTTAAAATCTAAAAAAAGATCATCGTGTGCTCCTCCAGCACCACCTACTGGCTTATTTTTATCTAGAATTTTTTATTAGATTTTTTTTATTACTCATGGCAAATTTTTTATTTATCCGCCATCTAGACTCTGCTCTTATAATATACCCGCAACAATTTTTTGAATCGCACTTACATGGAAATTGTTTATAATTTTCGTCATAACCAAAACCATAATCACAGGTAAATTCTTCACCTTTTTTAATATCTCTTATTGCTTTAACCCAAATTTTAAGACCTTTACCATCATAATCACAATTATTGTCACAAGAATGATTAATTAATCCTGCAGTGTTCCATGAAAAATCTCCATCAAGGTCATATCTTTTGTTGATGGTAAATAAATAAATTGGTTTACTATTATCATATTTATCAGATTCTTCTGTTTGTTTTTTTGTAATTAATTTACCAACGTAATCAATTATTTTGGTACCTTCTTTGATATCTCTTGTAGCATAAAGTCCTCTACCTTTTTTATCGATATCAGATTTTTTAATTTTATATAATTTCATGAAGATTTTTTATTTAGAGTTTTCCTTGGATTTATCAATTAAATTCTAAAAGAGCATCAACATGTCTTTTAGTACTATCTCGAAGTGCATTTAGGTCGTAGCCACCCTCTAAAATTGAAACAACTTTTCCATTACAAAAATTTTTAGAAGCTTCTAATATTCTCTTAGTAATAACAAAATAATCCTCTGTTTTTAAATTAAATTGAGCTAGAGGGTCATCCTCATGCGCATCAAAACCTGCACTTATTAATATAAATTCTGGATTAAATTCTTCTAATTTTTTTAGCACACGGTCAAATGCGTTTAAATATTCTTCTGAACTTATGCCAGCTGGTAAAGGAATATTAAAAATATTATTAAATTTACCTTTTTCTTGTTCCGTACCTGTCCCTGGGTAGTAGGGATATTGGTGAGTTGATATAAAAAGGACATTTTCATTTTCATAAAAAATATCCTGTGTTCCGTTACCATGATGAACGTCAAAATCAATTATTGCAACTTTCTTATACTTATATTTTTTCAGCAAATAATTTGCACCAATACTTACTGAATTTAAAATACAAAAACCCGCTGCTTTATTTTGTGAGCTATGATGACCAGGAGGACGTACTCCACAAAATGCATTTCTAAATTCTTTTTTTTCCACTCCATCAATTGCTGCAATTATTGATCCGACTGCATCGAAAGTTGCTTCTTTGCTTCCAGGTGAAATAATTGTATCACCATCAAGTGATGAAAAACCTTTTTTTGGAAAAGAGCTTTTAACTAAATTTAAATAATTTATTTCATGTGTTGATAAAAGGATATCGTCTGAAACTTTAGATGGTTTTTTCCAGATAAGATTTTTATTATTAAGTTTTTTAAAATTTTCTATTATTACTGATACTCTTGCTATTTGTTCTGGATGACCAGGACCTGTATCATGATTTTGAGATGTGTCTGATGTTATTAAACCAGTTTTCACTTAAAATAATTCTTTAAAATATTTGAGTAAATTAAAGTTAATTTTTTTAAATCACTTAAAGAAACTGCTTCGTCTATTTTATGCATTGTTTTTCCAACCAAACCAAATTCTAAACAGGGCGCAATTTTTCTAATAAATCTAGCATCAGAGGTTCCTCCTGTTGTTGAGAGTTCAGGTTTAATCTTAGTAATCTTTTTAATTATATCTTGGATCATATATGTAGTTTGATTAGGTTTAGTTAAAAAAGCTTCACCAGATACACTATATTCAATTTTGTAATTTGACTTATTTTTATTACAAATTTTCTTCAATATTTTATTTATTTTTTTCTTAATCGAATTCGATGAATGTTTGTTATTAAACCTAATATTAAAAGTTGCATTAGCCAAACCTGGAATTACGTTATCAGCTGTATTATCAATATTTATTTTTGTAACTTCTAGGTTTGTTGGTTGAAAGTCTTTTGTCCCTTCATCGAATTTAATTTCTTTCAATTCTTTTAATATTTGAACAAGAGTAGTTGATGGATTGTTAGCCCTATGAGGATAGGCAACATGACCCTGAATACCTATGACTGAAAGTCTACCATTCATACTTCCCCTTCGACCAATTTTAATCATTTCTCCCAATTTATTTGGATTAGTTGGTTCTCCAACTAAACAAAAATTAATTTTCTCTTTTCTTTTTTTTAAGTATTCGACAACTTTTTTTGTACCATTAATAGCAACTCCTTCTTCATCACCAGTAATTAGTAAGCTTATAGAGCCATTAAAATTATTGTTATTTTTAACAAAAATACTGACAGCAGAAACAAAGGCTGCAATAGAACTTTTCATGTCATTTGCTCCTCTTCCAATTAAATGTCCTTTTTTAATTGAGGGTTTAAAAGGATTTACTGTCCAATCTTTTAAGTTTCCAGCAGGCACAACATCTAAGTGACCAGCGTAACAAAAATTTGGACCTTTGGTTCCAAGTCTTGCATAAAGATTTTTAACTGATTTACTTTTTTTTTCTTTAAACTCTAATATTTTAGTTTTGAAACCAAGTTTTTTTAATTTTTTTTCTAAGAATTTCATTACCCCAGCGTCTATTGGTGTTACAGACGGGTAACGAATCAGCTCTTTGGCTAATTGTAATTCATTAATTGTTTGCATTTTAATCTCTTAAAAGATCGTTTACTGATGTTTTAGATCTTGTTTTTTCATCTACTTGTTTGATGATTACTGCGCAATATAATGAGGGCGCAGCAGGATTATTTTTGTCTGGTAATGATCCAGGAACAACTACAGAGTAAGGAGGTATTTTACCGTGAGTTACTTCACCATTTTTTCTATCAACGATTTTAGTTGATTGGCCAATATACATACCCATACTTAAAACTGAACCTTCACCAACTATTACACCTTCCACAACTTCTGACATAGCTCCTACAAAAACATTATCTTCAATAATAGTCGGAAGTGCTTGTGCTGGCTCTAAAACTCCACCAATACCAGTTCCAGCTGAAATATGACAATTTTTTCCAATCTGGCAGCAACTACCTGCACGACTAAAAGTATCCATCATTGTTCCGTCATCTATGTATGCACCAATATTTACATAACTTGGCATAAGAACTGCATTTTTTGCAACGTATGATCCTTTTCTTATTGCAGTATTTGGCACCATTCTAAAACCTGCTTTTTCAAAATCAGCGTTTGACCATCCAGCTGTTTTTCCTTTTAACAAATGAGCTTTATCTCTCCAAGCTGAGTAGGGGCCATCTAAAGTTTCCATACCATGGATTCTAAAACTTAGCATAATTGCTTTTTTTAGGTGTTGGTGAGTTACCCATTCACCATCAATTTTTTCAGCAACTCTAGATTTACCACTATCTAGATCTTCTATTACTTGATTAATTGTATCTTTTAATTTTTGATCTGAATTTTGATTAACTTGATCTTTGTTTTCCCAAGCCTCATTTATAATGTTTTCTATACTCATAATTTATTGGTTTTTTAATAACCTTATTTCTTTTAAAAATAAAGTAAGATTTTCAATTTTATAATCAATATATTCTTTATCAGATTCTTTTTTACCCCACTCCTCCTCATTAATTAACCAAGCAGTAATTGTTCCTCGCTCTTTACCTATTGATAAGTTTTTTGCTATATCCTCGATATATAAAGTTTCTTTTGGATCAATTTTAAATTTTTCTATCATTAAATCGAAAGCTTTAGCTTCTGGTTTTGGATGATATTCTGCATCCACAATATCAAATATACCTTCAAATTGGTCATCAATTCCCAGAGTTGTCGTGATATGCTTTACATGATTTTGACTGCCATTAGTAAAGACAAATTTTCTTAAATTTATATTCTCTAGCTCATATCTTAAAGCCGTATCTTTTTGTAAAAAAGATAAATCAATATCATGAACAAAATCTAAAAATTCTTTAGGATCAATTTCATGATGAATCATCAGACCATTTAAACTTGTGTTGTATTTGTGGAAGTAATTTGTTTGAAGTTTTTTGGCTTTTTTTAAATCTACATTAAGTTTACTTGAAATATATTCGGTCATTTTTTGGCTAACTTGACCAAATACTGCCTTTAGGTCACTATAAAGAACCCCATCACAATCAAATAGAATATTTTTAATGTGATCTAAATTTTTCATTGTCTAATTAAAGTTCCAGATCCCTCATCTGATAAAAGTTCAAAAAGAACAGAGTGATTTTTTCTTCCATCTATTATAACAACTCCTTTTACTCCATTACTAGCAACATCTAAGCAATTATTTATTTTTGGGATCATGCCACCAGTAATTGTTTCATTATCGATTAAGTTTTTTATAGACTCTGAATTAATTTCTGGAATTAGATTTTTATTGTTATCCAAAACACCTTCTACGTCACTTAATATAATTAACCTTCTTGCGTTAATTTTTTTAGCAATATAGCCAGCAGCAGTATCTGCATTGACGTTATAAGTTTGATTATTTTCATCCAAACCCAAAGGTGCAATAATAGGGATTTTTTTATCTACTATAATTTTATCTATTATTAATTGATCTACATTTATAGGAGAGCCCACAAAACCAAGCTCTTCATTTTCTTGCATGACAGTTAAAATGTTATTTTCTTTAGAATTAATACTCTGACTTTTGCAATTTTGCTGATCTAGAGCATTGATAATTTCTTTATTAAAATTAATTAATACTTCTTCTACAACTTTAATTGTTTCTTTGTCAGTTACTCTTAATCCTTTTATAAATTTACTTTCTAAACCTATCTCATTAAGTTTATTGCTTATTCTTTTTCCACCTCCATGAACAATTATAGGAGTAAATCCTAGTTTATTTAGTGTTGAAATATCTTGAATAAAAATATTAAAAAGATTTTGATCAATTAAAACACTACCACCACATTTAATAACAATATATTCATCGTTATATTTTTCTAAATATTTTTTTACTTCTTTAGTTGAAGGACCATCTAGTGGTAGAATTGTTTTTAATTCTTCTTCTTTAATATCCAACATTAAGTTGTTGTTTTAACAGTGGTTCGTTTCATTATGAAAACTTGTTGTGCCATAGTTAAAATATTATTTACTGTCCAATATATTACCAACCCTGCTGGGAAAGGTGCCAAAATTATTGTTAGGAATAATGGAAAGAACATAAATATTTTTGCTTGCATTGGATCTGTTGGTGCAGGATTTAATTTTTGTTGAACCCACATAGAAACACCCATTGCCACAGGCCATGCTCCAATGACTAAAAATGATGGTACATCATAAGGTAATAATCCAAATAGATTGAACAAGGATGTAGGATCTCTCTCAGATAAATCTTGTATCCAGCCGTAAAAAGGCATTTGTCTCATTTCAATTGTTACAAATAAAACTTTGTATAAAGCAAAGAATACTGGAATTTGTACAAGTATTGGCAAACAGCCAGACATTGGGTTTACTTTCTCTTTTTTATAAAGAGCCATCATTGCTTGTTGCAATTTCATTTTGTCGTCTTTGTGTAGCTCTTTAAGTCTTGCCATTTCAGGCTGTAAGGCTTTCATTTTAGCCATGCTTCTGAACGAAAAGTTTGCAAGTGGGAAAAATGCTAATCTAATACAAATCGTAATTGCTATAATTGCTAAGCCATAATTTCCAAGTAATTTAAAGAAATAATCTATTCCAAAAAATAACGGCTTAGTAATAAAGTATAAAAATCCCCAATCAATTGTTAAGTCAAATTTATCAATGTTTAAAGATTCAGCGTAGCCATCAATTACATCAACTCTTTTTGCGGCTATAATAATTTGTAAGGTTTCTTCAATTAATGAATTTTCATTAAGTTCCAACGGCTCTGTTGAAACAAAATTTGCTCTAAACTTATCTTTATAATCAAACGTTGTTTTAAATTCCTTTTCTCGAGGTGGAATTAATGAAGTTACCCAGTATTTATCTCCGATTCCTAACCATCCTTTTTGAGCTGTTCTCGAAAATTTCTTCTCTTGTATATCATCATAGTCTTCTTCAATAAGTTCATCATCAAGTGTTGCTACTAATCCTTCATGAAGGATATAGAAGTTAGATATATCAGGCATTTCATTTCTAATAATTTGCCCATAAGTATAAAAATCATATTTTTTATTTGTAGGATTGATTACACTTTGTTTAATTGAAAATAGATATTTGTCATCTAGGGCAATCTCTTTTTCAAATGTTATACCTTGATCGTTTGTCCACGATATTTTTATTGGAGATTGATCTGTTAACTTATTATTTCCAGACACTCTCCAAACAGAACTTGAATTTGGTATTTCAACATTTTTATCAGATGTGATAAAACCACTTTCAATTAAATAGCCATCTTTTGAATTTCTTGGTGAAAGAAGTATAACTTTTTCTTGAGAGTCTAGACTAACATTGTATTGTTTAAAAGTTAGATCGTCAATTACACCACCTTTAAGCGAAATAGAACCAATAATACTTTCGTTTTCAAAATTAACTCTTTCACTTTGATTTAAAGCTTCTTCTCGTGATATTTCTACAATATTTTCTTTTTGATCCAAAGAAGGTGTGTCACTGTTTTGCTCAACTTTATTTCCTTCAGCTATATTTTCTTTGGTAACTGGCGGTGGAGCAAAAAATAATGAATACAAAACTATAACTGCTGCTGATAATGAAATTGCCGCTACTATATTTTTAGTGTCCATATTATTTTAATTTTGTATTTTTTTTAACCGGATCAAACCCTTCACCACCACCTAAAAATTTAATTGGATGACAAGATAAAACTCTTTTAATACTTAAAATAGTTCCTTTTAACAGACCAAATTCTTTAAGAGCATCAATGCTATATTCTGAGCAAGTAGGTAAATATCTACAAGAATGTCCAAGCAGTGGGCTAATCAGATATTTATAACCTTTAATAATTTTAATTAATATATTTGTAAAAATATTCATTATTTTAATTTTTCAAAATCCTGAAATAGAGTTTCTTTTATTAATTTGTATTCATTATTTAGCATAGATGACTTAGCTATAACAAGGAATGAATAGTTAAAATTTATTGATATTTTTTTAACTGCTTCGTTTAAAATATTCCTTAATCTTCTTTTAATCTTGTTTCTATTAACTGCATTCCCAATTTTTTTTTTTGTTACAAAGCTAATATTGAGTTTTTTATTATCTTTATTCATTAATTTACCAAAGAAAATAGTCACGTACTTATTTGAAAACTTTTTTTGCTTAAGTAAATTCTTAAATTCTTCGTTTTTTGAAAGAGCAACAATTTTGCTTTTCATTAAATTACACTGATACAGTTAAAGATTTTCTTCCTCTGGCTCTTCTTCTAGCTAAAAGTTTCTTTCCACCTTTAGTCTTCATTTTAGATCTAAAGCCATGTTTTCGTGCTCTTTTTTTGTTTGATGGTTGGTATGTTCTTTTCATAAATAAATTGATTAAATTTTATAAATTTTGCACCTTTATATTAGCAATAATAAAAATAGCAAATAGAAGATTTAGGAATAAAATAACAATATTCATGGAAAAAACAAAAAAAATTAAACTATTTATAGGTTTATCTTACTTATTAATTGTTAGTTTATTTTTATATTTTTTCTTTTCAAAATTTAGTCTTCAGGAGATTACATCTTATGATTTTTTGAGAAATAATAGATCTTATCTAATTGAGTTGAAGAATTCTAATTTATTTTTAGTTTCAATTTCTTTTTTATTTCTAACAGTACTTTGGGTATTTCCTTTTCTAGGCTTTGGATCTCCCGTGGCACTTATGGGTGGTTTTATCTTTGGGAAATGGATTGGAACACTAGTTGTGGTAACTGGTTTAAGTGTTGGCGCAACTTTTTTATATATATTTGGAAATTATTTTTTAAGAGATGTAATAAGAGAAAAATTTCTTAATAAATTTCAAAATCTTGAAATTAAATTTAAAAAATCTGAATTTTTTTATTTGCTCGTTTACAGATTTATTGGAGGAGTTCCTTGGCAAATAAGCTGTCTATTGCCAACATTATTTAATGTAAGAGTAAAAAATTTTCTATTTGCAACTTTTTTAGGAATAATACCCCAGATTTTTTTGGCAGTTTCAATTGGAAGTGGGATTGAAAAAGTAATCGATCAAAATTCAGAAGTACCTGGAATAATGGATATTATTTTTTCTCCAGATATTTATGTTCCTATTTTAGCGTTTTTTGTACTAATTGTGATTTCAATTATTTTTAGAAAAAAATTTTACAGAAATTAATGGTGCTCCCACCCTGTACTGACCAGGGAACTAGTCATTACCAATGACTTGTTATGCCATTTAACTACAGGAGCTAAAATACATTTAGTAATTTATTGATAATAAAGCATTTTTTTCAAATTATTGCCTTAATTTTTTGATTATAATGATCTATATCTACTAAAAAAATGTTATGGGAATTCATTACGATTATAAATCAACAAAAGGCAACAAGCTCATGGAGAAGCAAGCTAAAAGAGAAAAAAAGCTTGCTGAAAAAAAAGCTAAACGTTTAGCTAAAGAAGGACCAAAAAAAGAAGAGCCCACATCAAAACCATTAGATCCTAATAAACCAATATCGTTAGATTTTTTGACTAATCCCAACAAAGAATGAGTTCTAAAGAAAAAAATGAGCGTTTGAGCTTAGCTTTAAGAAAAAATTTAAAAAAAAGAAAACTATTTCAAAAAAAAAATAAAAAAAAATCTAAGTAATGTCTATTCAGCCTGACTCGTGGATTAAGAAGATGTGCAAAGAGCATAATATGATCGAACCATTTTTAGACCATCAAGTTGCGGAGGGAAAAATATCGTATGGATTAAGTAGCATGGGTTATGATGTTAGGATTTCTGATGAATATAGAATATTCACTAATGTAAATAATTCCTTAGTTGACCCAAAAAATTTTTCAGATGACAATTTTATTGAGAAAAAGGGACCACATTGCATTATTCCTCCAAACTCGTTTGTTTTGGCTAAAACAGTAGAATATTTCAGAATTCCAAAAGATGTGCTTTGTATATGTGTTGGTAAAAGTACTTATGCAAGAACAGGTATAATTTGCAATGTAACTCCTATTGAAAATGAATTTGAAGGAAATATAGTTATAGAGCTAAGCAACACTACACCTAATCCAGCAAAAATTTATTCTAATGAAGGTATAGCCCAATTTTTATTTTTTAAATCAGAGACTCAACCAGAGACAACTTATAAATCTAAGAACGGTAAATATCAGGGACAAACTACTATTCAGGTTGCTAAAATTAAAAAGTAAGTTATGGACAAATTTCTGATTGATGGTCCTAGCAAAATCAAGGGCAAAGTTTCAATATCAGGTTCTAAAAATGCATCATTGCCAATATTAGCAGCTACACTACTTTTTGATTTACCGGTAACTATTAAAAACCTACCAAGAGTAAAAGATATTAGTACTATGCTTAATTTACTTAAGTCTCTTGGATCAAAAATCGAACTTTCTAAAGATAAAAAAACTGCAAAAATTTCAAACAATAAAAATATGAAAACTTTTGCAAGTTATTCATTAGTTAAAACAATGAGAGGTTCAATTTTAGTATTAGGACCATTAGTTTCCAAATATCATAAGTCAAAAACATCATTACCAGGTGGTTGCTTAATTGGTGCAAGACCAGTTAATTATCATTTGTCAGCTTTAGAAAAACTTGGGATGAATTATGAAATTAAAGACGGTTACATTTTAGCAAAATCTTTTGGTAAACTTAAAGGAGGGTTAATTAGATTTCCAAAAATTACTGTTGGCGCAACTGAAAATTCTATAATTGCTGCATGCTTGGCAAAAGGAAAAACAGTATTGAAAAATTGCGCTGTTGAGCCAGAAATAAAAGACCTTACTAATTTTCTTAATTCAGCGGGTGCAAAAATTAGTTGGAAAGGAAGAACATGTACTATTAACGGAGTAAGTTCTTTAAATTCAACAAATTATTCAGTGATGGCCGATAGAATTGAAGCTGGTACTTTTTGCGTAGCAGCAACTCTAGCTAAAGGAACTCTAGAAATTAATAATTTGGATCCAAGAATAATAAATACTGAACTTAATTTATTAAAAAAATCAGGAGCCAAAATAAAAGTAAGCAAAAATAAAATTCATATTAGTGGACCAGAAAAAATTAAGTCTATTAAAAATATTAAAACAAAAGAGTTTCCAGGAATACCAACAGATCTACAGGCGCAATTAATGGTCTTAATGTGTAAAGCAAAAGGAAAAAGTTCAATTACAGAAAATATTTTTGAAAATAGATTTATGCATGTTGCTGAATTACAAAGATTGGGTGCAAATATTACGACTAAAAATAATAAAGCTTATATTGAGGGTAATACGAAATTTATTGGTGCAGAAGTAATGTCTAGTGATCTAAGAGCATCAGTGGCACTTGTCTTAGCAGCTTCAGTTGCACAAGGAAGATCTGTAATTAATAGAATTTATCATTTGGATCGTGGTTATGAAAAAATTGAAAATAAATTAAAAAATATTGGTGTTAAAATAAAAAGATTTAAATGATGAACAAATATTTAGCTAAAATTATTGCTACAGACAAAGAGGGATTACAAATGATTTCAGCTTGTAGTTCAGGAGCTAAAGTAAAAGTTTCAGATATCAAGTATCTAGAATCTAATAAAGTATTTTTGTTATCAATTGAACGTATTAAAGTAGAAAATGAAAATGAGGACAAAAAAGTCAATAGTATCTGCAGATTTGATTTTGTTGATAAGGTAAAGTCAAAAAATATTGATCAATCAAATCAAGAATTGGTTTTAGAATTAGTAGGAATAGATTATTTGAAAAATAACGATGTTTATGAAATAAATCTCTTCTTTAGTAATAATGCTCATATTGCATTAACTGCTGAAACGATTGAAGCAATATTAGAGGATCAAAGCGAAATAAAGTAGAGATGAAAATTTTAGATAGCAATAAGAAAAATTTTGACAAATTATTAGATAATTTGTTAATGCAAAGAAAGAGAAAAGTTCAATCAAGCTCTGTTTCAGTCACTAACATTATTAAAGATGTCAAAAAAAATGGTGACAAAGCCTTATTAAAATATGAGAAAAAATTTAACAAAAATTCAGTAATCAAGCCTAGCTCAAGTCAAATTCAAAAATCAATTCAATCATTAAATTCTGTTGTAAAAAGATCAATCGATACTGCTTACAATAGGATTTATAAATTTCATTCATTACAAAAATTTAAAAATATTTCTTACACCGATAAATTTAAAAATAAACTTGAGTACAAATATTTACCTTTAGAATCGGTTGCAATTTATGTACCTGGTTCAACTGCGTCCTATCCATCTAGTGTATTGATGAATGCAATTCCAGCTATTGTTGCTGGTGTAAAAAGAATAGTTATGATCAACCCAGGCTATAAAGGAAAACAAAATCCCGCAGTATTATATGCTGCTAAAAAATGTAAAATTAAGGAAATTTATTCAATTGGTGGACCATCTGCTATTGCTGCAGTTTCTTATGGAACAAAAAAAATTAAAAAGGTTGATAAAATTGTAGGGCCTGGAAATGCTTACGTTGCAGCTGCAAAAAAAGAAGTTTTTGGAGATGTTGGAATTGAGGGTATGACTGCTGGTCCTTCTGAAGTTACAATAGTTTGTGACAAGCATTCCAATCCAGAATGGGTTGCAAGTGATTTAATAGGACAGGCAGAACATGATGATCTTGCACAGTGCATATTAATTTCAAAAAATAAAAACTTATTAAATAAAGTTAAAACTGAAGTAATTAAACAATTAAAAGAAATTCCAAGAGAGTCTATTGCAAAGAGAAGTTTGCTAAATAATGGAATTTTAATGCATATAAATTCAGATAAAAAAATTATCGATATTGTTAACAAAATAGCTCCAGAGCATTTAGAGTTAAATGTCAAAAACTATAAATCTATTGTTTCAAAAATAAAAAATTCAGGATCAATTTGTTTAGGAAAATATGCTGTTATGGCTATGACGGATTATAATGTGGGTTCAAACCATGTTTTACCAACTAACGGATCAGCAAAATACTCGAGTGGTATAAGTGTAAACGAATTCTACAAAAGAATTTCATACATAAACCTATCAAAAAAGGGTATTGAAAGTCTTGGACCATCAGTTATAACACTTGCAAATTATGAAGGCCTGGTTGGGCATGCTCAATCAGTACTAAAAAGAATAAGGAGAAAATAAATTTGTCAAAACAAGACTTACTTGAATTCAAGGGGACTGTGATAGACCTACTTCCGAATGCAATGTTTAGAGTTAAGCTGGAGAACGGTCATACGGTTACAGCTCACACAGCAGGTAAGTTAAGAAAAAACAGAATTAGAGTTCTTCAAGGTGACAATGTAACTGTGGAGATGACACCTTACGATCTTACTAAAGGAAGAATTATCTTTAGAGGATAAATAAGGCTGAGTAGCTCAGGAGTAGAGCAGAGCCCTGAAAAGGCTTGTGTCGGAGGTGCGAATCCTTCCTCAGCCACCACCCACAAAGTTTGATCTTGAAATACCTGTAAAAGAAATTAACTTAATTAATATAATAAATAACAAAAGGACGAAGAAATAAGATGAGTACACTACAAGGTAAAATAAAATGGTATAATGGTAAAAAGGGATATGGCTTTATAGAGAGAGACGACAAAGAGAAAGATGCCTTTGTACATGCTTCAGCTGTAAAAGCTGCTGGAATGAGATTTCTTAATGAAGGTGATAAACTGGAATTCACATTAGAAGACGGTCCTAAAGGTCCTTCTGCTGTAAATTTAAAAAAAATAGACTAATTTTCGTAAAATTTTTAAAGGACGTTACCTCTACATTTAGTAGATTAACGTCCTTTTTTTATTTAAGCCTTGAATATTAATAATTTTTGTCTAAAACGCTGCTCATGAATATAAATATTACATACAGAATTACTTATAGAAGTACTCACAGAAACTGTTTCCATAGCCATTAGGCTATTTATTTATATTATAATTTTCATTCCACATAAAATAAGATAATAACTAAAGGATAAGCTTTGGTGGTGAAATAGTATCACGTCGGTTTGTGGATCCGAAGTCGTAGGAGCGTAACCTACCCAAAGTACCACTAAAATGGAAAAAGATAAAAAACTCAATCCTTCCTTACCATCTGGATTTGAAGATCGTTGGAATAAAAAGTTAGTCTTAAAAAAACAACTTTTAAAAGTGATTGAAAAAAATTTTTTAAAATTTGGAGCTGAACCATTAGAGACACCTTCTTTTGAGATCAGCGAAAATATTGGTTCGTTTTTAGCAGAGGACGAGGATAACCCTATGTCTGATGTATTCTCATTCAAAGACGGTGATAAAAATATTACACTTAGATATGACCTATCTAGTCCTTTAGCTAGATTTGTTGCTCAAAATAACCAAGAGCTTCCATCAATTTACAAAAGATATGCAATTCAGAATGTTTTTAGAAATGAAAAAGCAGGAAATGGAAGATACAGAGAGTTCATGCAGGCTGATTTTGATATTGTTGGAAATGTTAATTCAGCTCAAGCTAATGCAGAACTTTGTAATTTAATCTCAAGTACACTCTTAGATTGTGGTTTGAATAAAGATCAATTCACAATCAATATTAGTAACAGAAAAATAGTACAAGGTTTAATTGATGATTTAAAAATATCTGAAGATAAACAATTAAAAGTAATTAGAGCTATTGATAAATTAGATAAACCTGGATTTGGTTTAAAAGGAGTTGAAGATCTTCTTAAAAAAGAGAGAAAAGATGCAAGTGGTGCAGTTACAAAAGGTGCTGATCTAACTGACGAACAAGCATCACAAATATTAAATTTCTTAAGAATAAAAGACTTAAAACAATTAAAAGAAAATTTAAAAAATCCACTTTCTCAAGAAGGAATTAAAGAGTTGGAGGAAGTATTTCAAATTTTAGGATTTGGTTCTAATTTAGAACAAGTAAAAACCAATTTTACTATTGTTAGAGGTTTAGCTTATTATTCTGATTTTATTGTTGAAACTAACCTGAATTTTAAAGTCACGAATAATAAAGGAAAAGAAGTTGATATTGGCAGCATTTGTTCCGGAGGTTCTTATGCTAAGCTTATTTCAAGATTTAAAGGGGTAGATATTCCAGGTACAGGAATTAGTTTTGGCGTGGATAGATTGTTATTTGCGCTTTTACAATTAGATCAGATTAAAGTGGATGATCAAAAACCTGTTTTAGTTTGTGTGATGGATGAAAAATATCTAAAAAATTATTATGAAATATTAGATCAATTACGAGAAAATAACATTAATGCAGAAATTTTTTTAGATACGAAGAAAAATTTAGGTAAACAATTAACATTAGCAAATAAACGTGAATTAAATATAGCAGTTATATGTGGTGATAATGAATTTAATGAAGGCACTGTAACTATAAAAAATCTTAGAGGTGTTAAAGGTGAAAATAACAAAACATTTCCAAAATCAAATTTAATAGATGAAATCAAAAAACTTATCTGAAAACATTCTTAGATCGGTAAAATCTAAGGGTTACAAATATATAGATTTACCCTCAGTTATTGAGGCAAATCATATCGTTCAAAGGTCAGGTGAAAACTTTAGAAAATTCATTTTTTCATTTACGGATCAGAATGGAAGTGAGTTATGTCTTAGACCAGATTTAACAATTGCATCTTGTTTGAGATACTTAGAGAATAATTTAAAAGGAAAAGAAAAAATTTTTTATAGCGGTCAAGCTTATAGAAAATCAGAAAATAAAAGTGACTCTATTATTCGAGATCAAATTGGTTTTGAAATTTTAGGTTCTAAAGATGAAAAAAATGATGATAAAGAAATTATCAATACCTCACTAAAATCTCTTCAAAATATTAAATATTCATCAGGCAAATTAACAATAGGAAATGTTGAGATATTTAATTTGTTAATTTCAAAACTAGATATCCCGAAAAGATGGAAGTTAAGATTATCAAGACATTTTTGGAGAGAAGATTACTTTAATGATCTTTTAAAAAGATTAGAAACAAACTCTGATGTAGATCCAACTATCGTTGAAACAGATAAAAAGCGTTATTTAAAAATGCTAAAAGAAGATCTATCAAAAGTGATAGCAGGTAGAACTATTAATGAGATATTAAATCGATTTGATAACAAAATTAAAGATCCAAGAAGAGCTAGTAAAGGTGAAGGTGTTTCAAAAATTATTAAAGACTTCTTAAAAATCAAATGCCCAATCAATGAGGCTGCATCTGAGTTAAATAAATTTTTTAAAAAAAATAGAATTAATTTGGTGGTTGATCAAAGATATTTTCCTTTCTCTAACAACAAAGTTTTAAAACTAAATGTAGTATTTTCAACTTCTTTTGGAAGACAATTAGAATATTACACAGGAATGGTTTTTAAAATTGATGTTAAATCAAAAAATAAATTAAAAAATATTATTAATGGCGGTCGTTATGATCGATTAATTTCTGATCTTGGGTCAAAAAAACAAATACCTGCAGTTGGGGCTGCATTAAATTTAAATTATTAATGAAAAAAAATATTATAAATATTGGAATTCCTAGCAAAGGCAGACTCAGAAAGGATGTCTTAAACATATTTAAAAAAAATAAATTAAATCTAATTTCAGAAAGAGGAGAAAGAGATTTATTAGGTTCAATTAAACAAAAGAAAAATGTTAAAATTTTATACCTTCATGCAAGAGAAATTATAGAAAGACTCGGAGATGGTTCATTAGATCTAGGATTTTCCGGATTTGATTTGTTGAAAGAGAGTGAAATAAATATTCAAAAGAAAATTAATGTTATTAAAAAATATGATTTTGGAAAGGCCACGTTAGTAGTTGCAATTCCTGATCCTTGGATTGATGTCCAAACTATCGCTGATTTAGAGGAAATAGCATTTGAGTTTAGAGATAAGAAAAAGAAAAGATTAAGAGTTGCAACCAAATATCCAAATTTAACAAGAGAATTTTTATTTTCTAAAGGGGTTACTCAATTTAAATTAGTAGATAGTTTAGGTGCTACCGAAGCATATCCATTTACTGGTTCATCAGAAATAATTACTGACATCACTTCAACAGGAGAAACTTTAAAAGCTAATAATTTAAGAGTTTTAAAAGATGGTGAAATATTAAAATCAGAGGCTTGTATGATGATATCTAAATCATCGACTAAAAATAAATCACTTCAAAGTTTAGCTAGATTACTTTCTAAGAATTAAATCTTTCCAATAAATAAGAATAATTTTAATAATATCTAGGTTTCTAAGGATTGCATAAAGACCAACTAGTATTCCTAAACCAATAATAATTTTAAATATTAATAATAATTCCATTACATATTTTATATATGATATAAAGTGATTCATGGAAGCTATATTTTTAGTTATTTTAATTCTGTTACTGGGAGTAGTTTCAGCAATTCTTTACTTAAATTTAAGATCTAAGCCTGAAGATCAAAAAGAAAATAAAGAAGCTGAAGAAATAGCTAACTTAAAATCCGAAATTTCAAGTTTGAAGGATACCTTAAATACAACAATCAATAGCTCACTTGGTGCAATGTCCACTTCATTTAATAATCTGTCTACTGGAGTAACAAAAGATATGACAGAAGCTTTAACTAAAGTAGATGAAAAAGTTGGAAATTTTAATCAGCAAGTTCAATTATTAAACCAAAGCCAAGAAGGAATAACTAAGATTTTGGCTGGAGTTAAGAAATATGGAACTCTTGCAGAATTTAGCTTAGACGCACTAATAAAAGATTTGCTGCCAGCTTCTCAATTCATGACAAATGTGAAAATGAAAGAAAATACAAGTGAGAATGTAGAATTTGCAATCAAGCTTCAAGGTGATGTTTTAGTTCCAGTTGATAGTCATTTTCCAGTGGAGAAATTTAAAGCAATTACCGATGGTCATGACGCAGAAGACAAAAGGTTAGTTGCTGATGCTAGAGCAAAATTAGCCACTGCATTTAAAGCAAAAGCTAAAAGTGTAAATGAAAAATATATTGTACCACCAAAAACTACTGACTTTGCAATTGTGTATGCTCCTACAGAAAGTTTGTACAAAGAATTAACTGAATATCAAGACCCAAGTACAAAAGAATTATTAACTCAAGAATTAATGAAAAAATATAAAGTTGTAATTTGTGGCCCTAATACTTTGTCAGCATATTTGCAATCTTTACACATGGGCTTTCAATCATTGAAAGTTCAAAAAGGTGCAACTGAAATTTACAATCATTTAAAAACAATAAGTACAAGATTTTCAAAACACTTTGACAACATAGTAGTTCTTAGAAAAAAATTAGAAGATGCTATGGGTGTAGTTGATAAATTTGGAACAGATGCAAGATCAATAAATAGAACCTTGGAAAGTATAAAAGATCCAGAACAAGTTGAGAAAGCTGTACAAACAGACAACGTTGAAAAATTTGTTGATAAACAAAGACAAATTAAAAATTAATTTCTTTTTTTTGATAATACCATTTATAAGAAATCTCATGCATTGGAATCGTAAATATGATTATCCAAAATCTTCAAGAGCTACTGTAGATGGTATTAGAAGATATCTATTGGGAGAAGAAAAGCTACCAAGTGTTACTTCAATTTTAGATGTTACTAAATCTGAGGAAGATAAAGCAGCATTGGCAAATTGGAGAGAGAGAACAGGATATAAAGAAGCTGAAGCTATCACGAAAGCAGCAAGCAGCAGAGGCTCACAGATGCATAACTACTTAGAATCTTATTTGCTTGGGAGAGAAAATTTAAGTTTTTTTGATGATAATGAACAATATAAATTGATGGCAAAAGAAATAATAGATCATGGTTTAAAAAATAGATTAGAAGAAATATGGGGTGTTGAGTGTACACTGTACTATCCAGATAAGTATGCTGGTACTGCTGACTGTGTTGGAGTTTATGAAGGAAGAGAAACAATTATAGATTTTAAACAAAGCAATAAACCAAAGAAAGCTGAGTATATCGATTCATGGTTATTACAAACCAGTGCGTATTCTTTAGCTCATAATGTTGTGTATAACTCCAATATCACTTCTTGTGTAATCTTAGTCTGCACTGTAGATAAATTATTCCAAGAATTTAAAATTCAAGGACATGATTTAGTCATCTATCAAAATTTGTTTTTAGGAAGATTAAAAAAATTTCATGAACTATCTAATTTAACTTAAAATATATAAGAAAATATGAACAAATTTGTAATCTACGACACCGAAACAACTAATAGCACTATTTGGGGATCAATTATTGAGGTTGGAGCAGTTGTTGTTGATAAAAATTTAAATGAAATTGGTAAGTTAAATATCAGAGGCAGAATGCCAGAAGGAGAAGTGCCAAGTGCTAAAGCTCTATTGGTAAACTCTACGAGTATAGATTTACTGACTAAAGGAAATTATTCTCATTATGAATTCTTAGGAGCAGTTGAAAACTTCTTCTCAAAAGCAGCCCCAGCATTATTTATGGGTTGGAGTAATTTAAATTTTGACAGACGTATGTTCCATTTTAATTTTTTTAAAGGAAATAGATATCCTTATATTACTCACTCTTCTCCAAATAAAGAACACGATGGTCTTCATGTTGCAAGAGCTGCACAAACAATTAATTCTGAAACTTTAAAAACTGAACTAACAGATGCTGGAAATGAAAGTCTTGCTCTTGAAGGTTTAGCAAGACAACAAGGATTTGATACATCACAACAACACACTGCATATCATGATGCATTTACAAGTTTAAAAATTTTAAGAATTATAAAAGAAAAGCATAACGATAATTGGGAAAAATTTTTAACTACCTCTACAAAGAGTAGTGTGGAATCTATTTTAAAAGGAGAAGGTATTTATTCAATTTTTGAAAATGTTAAAGGAAGAAATATGATGTATTTAGTATCAACATTACATCCAGAACATTGTTTTCATCCATCTTATGCTTCATGGGGATATTTATGGGACTTAAGAAGAGATCCAGAGCCTTTTTTAAATATGTCAGTTAATGAACTTAAAGCTAATCTTAAAAAAATTAGTCCTAAAGCTTTAAGGGTTATTAAAACAAATAAAGCGCCTGTTGTATTAGATAAAAAATTTGCTTTGAAAGAAAAAGCCTATGCAGAACTTGATTTAGAAACAATTCAAAAAAGAGCTAAATTAGTTAGATCTAGCGAAAACTTATGTAAAAACATTCAAATTATTAATAGAGAAGCTGCAGAAGAAAAGGCACAAACTCAAAATCAAGAAGATTTACTACCTGAAGAAACTTTGTATGAGAAATTTGTTCCAAACAAAGATACTGCTTTATTCAAAACTTGGCACAGTTCATCATGGGAAGACAAATTAAGATTACTAGATAAATTTCAAGATAAGAGATGCGCATGGTTTGGACAAAAAATTATTTACCAAGAAGCACCTCACGTATTACCACCTGATTTATATAAAAATATTAAAAGTGAGATAGCTAGAAGAATTTTGAGTAAAAATAGAGAAAAGTGGCAAACTATAGCAATGGCATACACAGAAATAGATACCTTAAGAGATCAAGCATCTAATAGGGATGATGAGGAAGAACTAAAAAAATTAGATGAAATAAATGAATTTATTATGTCTATTGAAAAAAAATATGAAATTGCATAGTTGACTTTAAAACTTTAATTTATAGAAAGTATTTATGCTTATAGATTTTAAAGATGAAGATTTTGATAGTAAAATCAAAAATGAAGATGTTTCAGTAATCCAGTTTTCAGCTGCTTGGTGTGGACCTTGCAAAGCTTTAAAACCAGTAATGGATAAATTAGCTGATGAATACAAAGATAAAGCTGGTTTTTATTATGCTGATGTAGAAGATGGTGGAATAAATACTGGAAGTGCTGCTGGTATAAGAGGCGTACCAACTGTTATTATTTACAAAAAAGGTGTCGAAGTAGATAGAAAAGTCGGTGGAGTACCTGAAAGCCACATGAAAGAATTTTTAGAAAAAAATATCTAATTTAAATTAAGTATTTCTCCGGCTAAATAAAGAGAACCTGTAATTAAAATTACATCGTTTTTCTTGACCGAAATAGACTTAATTGCTTCAAATATATTCTCTTTGTATTGAACATTTTCAAAAGAATTTAGTTTATTTTTTAAGTCTTTTCCACCAATTGAATTAGGTTGGTTTGGAATATCAATAGTGGTCAAGGTTGAGATATTTTTAAAATAACTAATATACTCATTGTGATCCTTGCTAGACATCATGCCTAAGATAATGTGTTTATCACAATCTAAAGTTTGTAGATATTCATTCACAACTCTAGCTCCATCAGGGTTGTGATCTCCAGAAATTAATAATGTATTATTTTTTACAAGTTCTTTTAGTTTTCCAGATTTAATTTCCTGTAATCTTGCAAGATTATGTATTTTTTGAATACCATTTTCTATTTTAGTATCTTCAATTCCAAGATTTAAAGTTCTTATAGTTGCAATAGCAGTTGATATATTTTCTAATTGAAACTGACCAAGAATGTTTGGTAGAGGAAGTTTTAAACCTCCAAATTTATCCTCATAATAAAAAAAACCATTCTCTTGAATTGAATAACTAAAGTCCTCATTAAAAAATAACTTATTTGAAGAGTTATTTTTTATAGTTTTTTTAATACATTCTATTGTCTCTTTTTTATTTTGCTTAGCTATAATAATATTTGAATTAAGCAAGGCTGATGTTTTTTCAAAAACAATTTGCTCTATCGTTTGATTTTCTTTTGGTAGCCAGTCGAGATGGTCTTTGCTTATAGAGGTTACTACACTTGCAAGATTACTCTTTAAAATATTAGTAGCATCAAAACGGTGGAATAAACCACTTTCAATTAAGTTGATATTGTCAGGATATTGGGCAGCTTTATAAAAAAAACAAGCTGATAACATTTCAAAAACAGTTATTGGTTCGTTATTATTAACTTTTTCAACCTTTTCTAATAAATCAGCTAATTCCTCGTCATTTAATTCCTGATTATTAAATACAAATCTCTCATTAATTTTTTGTATATGTGGGCTTGTATAAACATTGCATTTTAAATTTGCTTCCTTAAGAATTGCATAAATAGCTTGGATGGTAGAGTTCTTTCCATTAGTTCCTACAACTGACATGGCCTTAATTTTATCTTGAGGATTTCCTAATTTTTTACAAAGATTTTGAATTCTATCTAAAGATAAATCTATTTCTTTAGGATGCAACTTTTGAAAATTGCTGAGTATCTTCTGAAGTTTCATTTTGCTCAGAACTTATATCAGAATTTTGTTTTAACAATATTGATAATAAAGTTCCTATTTTAGATGCCAGATCTCTTCTCTCTACGATTAAATCAACAAAACCAGTTTTTTCAACATACTCACTTTTTTGAAAACCTTCAGGTAATTCTTCTTTTACTGTTCCTTGAATTACTCTTGCACCTGCAAATGCAATTAAAGCTCCCGGCTCTGCAATATGAATATCTCCTAACATTGCATAGGAAGCAGTTATTCCTCCTGCAGTTGGATCTGTAATACAAACTAAGTAGGGCAAACCATTTTTCTTTAATTCATTAATTGCAAGTGTAGTTCTTGTCATTTGAGATAAAGAAATCAAACTTTCCATCATCCTCATCCCTCCCCCAGCGCTTATGCATACAAATGGTGTTTTATTTTCTATTGCATGTTGAATTCCATATAAAAATGCTTCACCCTCAGCTGCAGCCATCGAAGCCCCTAAAAAATCAAAGTCAGATGCAACAGCTGTAATTTTAATATTATTGATTATTCCAGATGCAACCATCATTCCACAATCTAATCCAGTTTTCTTACGAGCACTTTTTAACCTATCTTTGTAAGATTTAGAATCTATCCAATTTAAAGGATCATCTTTTGGAATGGGTGTTTTAAATACTTCATAGTTATTTTTTCCAAATAAAATATCAAATCTTTGTTTAGGTTTAATTCTGTGATGTTTGTTACAATCTGGACATACCCAAAGGTTTACTTCTAAATCTTTTTTTAGAATTGGTCCTCGACAACAACTTGTCCATTCACTTTTTGCAATATCTTCTTTAGAAGCTCTTTCACGTATAGCAGTTTTTATCTTTTCACCTGCTTTAATAATTTTGGTTATCCAGTTCATTGAATTTTATTTCTTAATCTTTTAACGATTTTAGTAATATTTGTGACAGTATTTTGTCTTCTTTCAATTGATTTAGATATTTCTCTACATATTGCGCTACCAACTACTAAACCATCAGCTTTTTTAAGAGATTTAATAGTCTTTTCTGTAATACCGAAGCCAATCACCACATTTTTTGATTTATTTTGATTTTTAATTTTGTTGTATCTTTCCAAGATTTTCTTTGGAGATACTTTTAGTTTTCCTCCTGTAGTTGACAACATGCTTATATAGTAAACCATATCATGCGAGTCTTTTATTATTTTTTTTAATCTAATTTGAGAAGTAGTAGGTGAGACCAGCTGTATAAAATTTACTCCATTCTTTTTACATCTTGATGCAAAACTTTTGTTTTCAGGATACGGTAAATCTACAACAATTAGTCCATCTACTTTTGATTTTTTACATTTATCTACAAATTTATTTTCATTATACTGAAATATCATATTGTAATAACCCATTAGAATAATAGGTGTATTTTTTTTTGATTTTTTAAAATTTTTTGCAATTGAAAATACATCATTAATTTTGATACCATTTTTAATTGCTCTGTAGGCACTAGTCTGGATTTGACCTCCGTCAGCTATGGGAGTGTTGTGAGGAAAACCTAATTCACAAATATCAGCAAAGTTTGAAATAGACTTAAGAATTTCTAAAGATTTTTTTTTAGTATTATCACCTGCAACTGTATAAGTCAGTAAGGCAGGTCTGTTTTCTTTTTTTGCATTTAAAAAAGCTTTCTTAAGTAAAGAGCTCATTAATGTTTTCCCAATCTTTCTCTTAAAATATCTCTATCTTTTTTTGCATCACCACAAGAGTTAACAATTATAATTGTATCTTTGCTTAATTTTGGGGCAATTTTTATTGCCTCAGCAAAAGCATGACTTGGTTCTAAACTTGGATTGAGTTTTTCAAATTTAGTTACCATTACATGTGCATTAAGTGCATCCTCATCTGTTGCATAAGTATATCTTGCTCTTTTAGTATCTTTTAAAAAACAATGAATAGGACTTACACCAGGATAATCTAAACCAGCACTGATAGATTCTGTATCATTAATTTGTCCTTCATTATTTTGGCAAACATATGAAGCTGCTCCATGCAAAATACCAACTTTTGCATTTCTGCTTAGTGGTGCTGCATGAAGTTTTGATTTTTTAGGACCACCAGCTTCTACGCCAATTAATTCTATTTGTTGTTTATCAAAATCAATAAACTCACTCCAAAATCCATATGCAGAGCTTCCTCCTCCAACACAATTAATTAATTTGATTTTATTTGGAATTTTTTTAAATTCTTTTTTAAGCTGCTTTTTTAATTCTCTAGAAATCTGTGCAGTTGACCAACCACATATTTTTACGAAAATATTTGGTCCAACAGTACTACCTACACACATGTGTGTATTGTCACAATTAGATACCCAATATCGCATGCATTCACTCACTGCATCAACTAAAGTCTGGCTACCAGAATAAACAGGGACTATTTCTGCACCGTTTTCTCTCATAGCATCACAATTTGGTTTTTGTCTTTTAATGTCTTTTGCACCCATAAAAATTTTACATTTAAGTCCAAATTTTTTAGCTGCCATACTTAACATTTTTCCTGCATATCCAGCACCAGTATCGCCAACAATATATTTTTTACCCATAGCTTTACAAATTAGTGCATGAACAGTGGCATTATATATTTTATGTGCACCTCCATTTGCCTCTGAAACTACTTTTGCCCATATTTGAGCTCCACCTAAATGATTGGACAAATTTTTTAATTTTACAAAAGAGGTTGGTGAACCAATATAATTTTTAAAATAATAATCTCTTTTTTTTAAAAATTCTTTGTTTTTTCTCAGTTTTTTAAATTCATTTGTTAAATCCTCTACAGGTTTTTTTAAAGTTTCAGGTATAAAACTGCCACCAAACTTTCCACCCCAAAAACCTTGATGGTCATGTTGATCAATTAATGGAACACCTTTTTTAAGTTTCATATTTAATTTCATTCACTTTATTTAAAAAAAATTCTATTTTGGATAAGTCTTTTAATCCAGATGTTTCTACGCCACCAGATAAATCTATAAAATTTGCTAAATTTTTGTAATTTTTAAGCTCATCATTGTATTGAATATTTCCAGCAATCATCAATTCTTTATTTAACTTGATATTTTTGATCAAGTCATGATCAAAAGACTGACTTTTTTCATAGCCCTTACTGTCAAATAGATAAATATCAGTAATATCAGAATATAATTCATAATTGGTTAAATCGGATTTTGATTTGATAGTAAACGCAGTAATAATTTTTTTTTTATATTTTTCTTTTATCTGCTTTATTTCCCCTGGTGTGCAATCATATAATTGATAGTAATCAAAAGGTAAGTTTTTAATTTTCTCTAAAATATCTATATTTGGTTTAACTAAAACAGCAACATAGTAACTTTGTTTTACACTAATGCTTAAAAGTTTTTTCAAATTTTCATATTCAACATATCTAGAGCTTTTTGGATAGTTGCAAATAAAACCTATAAACATTGGTGGGTGAGGGTGATTAATTAAAAAATTTAAAGTATTTGGATCTGAAATTCCACAGATTTTACAACCCTTGATCATCTATTTAAGTGATCAATTAATTTTAAAATATTTTTTTTTATATTTCCTTTTGTAAGAGACCTTCCTATTACAACCCCCGAAACTTTATTTTTGAAAGCATCTTTTGGTGTCATTACTCTTGCTTGATCATTTAAATCATCACCTGGCATTCTTATACCAGGTGTTATAATTAGAAAATTTTTGTGTTTTTTTCTAATCATTTTTGCTTCATTTGCTGAACAAACAATTCCGTCACATCCCGACTTTTTAACAATACTTGCTTGCTTTAAAACAAGTTGCTCAACTGTTTTAGTGTGACCAATTTCTTTTAAGGATTTATTGTTAAGACTAGTCAATATAGTAACTCCTAGTACTTTTAAATTTTTATTAACTTCTTTAACTTTTTTTTTAATAGCTTTAAGCATATCAAGCCCACCGTTAGCATGAACTGTGATATATTTACAATTTTTTAGATCTCTGAGACTATCAACTGCAGAAAGAGCTGTTTGTGGAATATCGTTAATTTTTAAATCTAACCAAAAATCTGATTTATATTTTTCTAAAAATTGTAATCCAAATTTTGGAATAATTTTTAATTCTTTTGTTTTAATATTTTTAATGATTTTATTTATTTGATTAAGATTTGAAGTATCACAAGCAACGAATATAGTTTTATTCTTCATTATTAATCTTTTTAAACATTTCCTTACTCATTTTCCACGATATTACTTTCTTCTCAGGAACTGCAACTTTTTCACCAGTTTTTGGATTTCTTCTAATGGAGGCTTTTTGAGTTTTTATCCTAAATGTACCAAAATTTCTCAATTCAACCCCATCACCTCTACGTAGAGCTTTTCTGATTTCATTTAAAATTATATTAGTAAACTTTTCTAAATCTTTTTTTAAAAAATTTGGGTAGTTCTGCGAGAGTTGTTTTAAAAGCTTTGATTTTACAATAGCCAATTTATAACTTCTTCAATTATTCGTTCTCTTCTTCTTTTTTCTTTAGGTCTTCGGATAATGATGAAAAAGGCAGGTTTTTACCAGAACCTTCAGATCCATATTTTTCTAGAGCTTCTTTTTTCTCAATTTCTTCAAGTAGTCTGATGCTTAATGATGCTTTTCTCTTATCCATGTCTAAATCTGCTATTGCACAGTCTAATTTCTCACCACCTGTCCATCTACTAGGTCTAGCATCTGCAGCATTAATTGCTATTGCAGATTTTTTAATTTGGAAATCCATTTCACAACCCTCTGGTCTTACAATAAGTCCTTTGTTGTCTGTTGAAACAACTTTGACAGTAATAGTTTGATTTTTTGACTTATTTTTAAACCAGTCAAATGGATCTGGTTGTGTTTGTCTTAAACCAACTCTAATTTTTTGTTCTGAAGATTTAATTTCTAAGACCTTAACTTTAAGTTTGTCACCTTTTTTATACTTAGAAAGTTCTTCTTCACCATTATTCAAATATGTTAAATCATTACAATGTAAAAAAGCATCAATATCTAAATCTTCAATTTTAACAAATAAAGAATATTCATTTTTGTTTACAACTTCTCCTTCAACAATTGTATCAACAGGATATTTCTTCTCAAATGTTTCAAAAGGATTATCTTGAGTTAATCTATGTGATATCGCTACACGTCTCTTATCTTTATCTATTTCAGTAATAACACAATCTATCTCATCACCAACTTTAAACATTTTTTTTGCTGAAATGTTTTTCTTGGTCCAGCTTAGCTCACTTGAATGAAGCAAAGTTGTTAAACCTGGCTCTAGTTCACAAAAAGCTCCAAAATCCATTAATTTTACTACTTTAACTTTATAGATTTTATTTAATTCATAATTTTCAATATGCTCAAAGGGATCTGGAGATAATTGTTTTACAGAACACCCAACTTGCAATTTTTCTTTATCAACGCTGATGACTTTAAGGTCATGTTTCTCACCTATATTGAATACCTCATCAGGATGATTTACTCTTGAATATGAGATTTCTTGTAAATGAACCAACACATCTAATTCACCATTTACATTAAAGAAGCAGCCAAACGAGCTATATCCTTTCACTTCTGCACCTTTTATAATGTCACCAACCTTATATTTTTCAACTATTTTTGCTTTATCCTCTTTTTTGAAAGATGAAATTATTTCTCTTCTGGATACGCAGGCATTCCCTCTAACTTTGTCTAGTTTTATAAGTGCAAATTTTTGTGGCTCATTCATTAAATGACTTATATCCTTTAAAGGCTTATCACTAATCTGTGAACCAGGTAAAAACATTAGTGAACCGGTATCTATATGTTCGACTATGCATCCACCTTTGCACTTAGATGTGATTTTTCCCATGATGGGTTCATTTTTTTCATATGCTTCTACTAATTTATCCCAACCTTTAATTTTTTGAGCTTTACTTGCAGAAACTAAAACCTCGCCATGTTTATCCTCAATTTTTTCAAGTAAAACTGGAATAGT
>CACJPA010000009.1 GCA_902595105.1 uncultured Pelagibacteraceae bacterium | reverse complement strand
AACTAATGCTTGCTCTACAAATTCAATCTTAAGTAAATCATTTTCAATTTTCACAGGAGAAATATTGTCACCACCTGGTGAAATTAAAATATCTTTTTTTCTATCAGTGATTTTTAAGTAACCATTTTCAAAATGTCCTATATCTCCAGTATATAACCAGCCATCTTTTAAAACTTTTTCGGTCTCTTCCTTTTTATTCCAATAGCCTAACATGACATTTTCACCTTTAACCAGAATTTCACCATCGTCAGCAATTTTCACTTCATTACCACTAAAAGCAGGACCCACTGTATCTATCCTTATATCTTTTATTGGGTTACAACTTACAACTGGAGAAGTTTCTGTTAAACCATACCCTTGCAAAGTCGGTAAACCTATCGAATTTAAAAAAACACCCACTTCTTTATCTAGCGCACCTCCTCCAGAAATAAATGCCTTTAAAGAACCTCCAAATTGAGCTTTTATTTTTTTTCTAACTATTTTTTCGCAAATTGTATTTTGCACTTTTTCAAAAAAAGTAAGTTTTTGATTTGTTAGTACTTTTTTTCCAAGATAAAGCATTTTATTTATTAGAGATTTTTTAAAACCAGTAGCTTTATTAAAAGTTGAATTAATTTTTTGATAAAGATTCTGATAAAATCTTGGAACAGCTGTCATAATATCCGGGCTACATTCTCCCATATTTTTAATTAACTTATCTATACTTTCCGCATAGTAAACTTCGGCACCTATTGCTATTTGGACAAACTGAACGGTGTGTTCATAAGAATGAGATAATGGTAACCAAGTTAGGAATTTAGGTTTGTAAGATATTATCTCTTTTAAAAGTGAAATAGATCCTTCGCAATTATTTAAAATCCCCCCATGGCTGAGCATTACTCCCTTGGGGTTACCTTGGGTTCCTGATGTATAAATAATACAAGCTACGTCTTTTCTTGAAATTTCTAACTTTAAAAAATCGATCTCTTCACAATCGTTTTTCGAAAAAATATCTTTAGTGCATCTAGTATCTGATTGACTATCAATTTGATCAAAAGAGATAACTTTTTTTATGAATGGCTTTGAAGAAATTAAATTTTTAATTTTATTATATTGAACTTGATCTGAAACAATTACTACTGATGGATTACAATCATTAATTAAATATTCATAATCTCTTTCTGTGTAAGTGGTATAGGCTGGCACGGTAATTCCACCTGCTAACATTATCGCTAAATCAGATATCATCCATTCAGGTCTATTTTCTGAAATTAATAAGCATCTATCTTTTTTTTGAATTAAAGATTTAAGCTCATCGCTTAATTTTAAAATATTCAAATAAGTATCTTTCCAAGAAAACTTATCTTTTGGATTTTTTAAGGATTTTAGAAAAATCTGATCTGCTTTTTCTTTTGTATACTGATTATAAAATAGTTCTAAAAGATTATTATGGTTTTTTATATTCATAAACTTTGGTGGGCGAAGAGAGAATCGAACTCTCACTTCTTGCGAAACACGATTTTGAGTCGTGCGCGTCTACCAGTTCCGCCATTCGCCCATTATATTAAATTATAATTAAATAGTATAAGAACTAAAATTATATTAAAACTAAAAAATGTTCCAAAGCCTTTATAAATATTGTTTAAATTTAGCTGCTCACAAAAGTTCAAATTTATACTTAGGAATTGTTTCCTTTACTGAAAGTTCATTTTTTCCTATACCTCCAGATGTAATGATTATTCCGATGGTGATTGCTAAAAAAAAAGAATATTTTAAAATATTTTTAATCGCATCTATATTTTCAGTTTTAGGTGGAATTTTTGGATATTTATTAGGTTATTTGTTTTATGATTTGGCTATTCATGTAATTGAATTTTATGGTTATGAAAATAAAGTAGAAAATTTGAAGACAAGTTTGTCTCAAGGATCAGGTTTTTTTGCTTGGCTGAGTATTCTTTTTCTAGCAGGATTTACTCCACTCCCCTATAAAGCATTTACTATTGCTAGCGGTGTTGTTGCTTTTAGTTTACCTGTATTTATTGTTGTAAGTTTAATCTCGAGAAGTCTTAGATTTTTTATTGTTGCTTATTTATCTTATAAATTTGGTGACTTATTTACTGAATTTATGGAGAAGCATGGTTCAAAATGGTTCACTATTATTGGAATTTTAATAGTTATAATATTAGGAATTATATTTTTAATTTTTAAATTTAATGCTTAATAACAAATCATTGTTGCTTAACATAATTTTATTTATCAGTTTCGTTGCTTTATTATCAGCTTTCTTTATTGAGTATGTTTTAGGTCATCAACCATGTAATCTTTGTATTTTAGAGAGAATTCCATATGTAGTAGCAATAGTAATTATACTTTTTAATTATAAATTTTCTCGGTTTGAAAAACTATTTTTAGTTTTATTGATAATAGTTTTTTTAACAGCTACTATCTTGTCAATTTATCATTTTGGTATAGAACAAGGATTTATAGAGGAATCTTTAGTTTGTGACCTAAAAAATAGCTCAGGAGTAACTTCCAAAGAAGAAATTTTAAAACAATTGCAAGAACAAAAAGTAAGCTGCAAAGATGTAACATTTAAAATTTTTGGATTATCTCTTACAACTTACAATATTGTAATTTCTATATTAATTGCAATCAATACATTAAAAATTTATTTGAACTATGCCAAAAGTAAGTAAAAAAAAAATTGAAGAATTTATAAGGGTAGATCATGCAGGTGAGCGTGGTGCAGTTAAAATATATGAAGGTCAATTATTGGCTTTAAATACGTTTGTAAAAGATGAAAATTTGAAAAAAATCATAGAAGAAATGAGAGTTCATGAAAAAGAACATAGTGAATTCTTTGAAAACGAAATTAAAAAAAGAAATATTACTCCTACAAAACTTTTGCCACTTTGGGATTTGCTAGGTGTTGGCTTAGGATTTGGTTCTACTTTATTAGGCAAAAAAGCAGCCATGTTATGCACAGCGTCTGTAGAGGAAGTAATTGATGAACACTACTTAAATCAAATTAATCAATTAGATGATGATGAAAAATTACTAAAAAACAAAATTACAAAATTTAGAGAAGATGAGCTTAATCATAAAGATATCGCTTATGAAAAAGGCGCAACTAAAAAGGGACCTTATAGTATTTTAGATAAAATAATTAAAACTGGTTCTAAAATTGCAATTAATATTTCTGAAAAAATTTAGTTTTCTAATTCAACATCCCAATACAAATAATCCATCCAACTTTTGTGTAAAAAATTAGGAGGAAAGTTCTTGCCATTTTTATGTAAATCTTCTGTTGAAGGTCTGAATGGATATTGATTTAGTTTCATTCCTGAATGTTTTAATAATTTTCCACCTTTTTTTACATTACAAGCTGAACAAGCTGTAACAACATTGTCCCAATTTGTTTCTCCACCTTTGGATCTTGGAAGCAAATGATCGAAAGTAAGTTCCTCATTACTTCCACAATATTGACAAGAGAATTTATCTCTTAAAAAAACGTTAAATCTAGTAAAACTTGGTTTCGTTTGAGGAACAATATAGTCTTTTAAAGCTATGACGCTTGGTAACTTCATATTAAATGAAGGACTTCTTATAGTTCTATCGTAATGACTTACAATGATAACTCTATCAAGAAAAACTGATTTCACAGTGTCTTGCCACGACCATAATGATAGTGGGTAATAGCTAAGAGGTCTATAATCAGCGTTTAGAACTAATGCAGGACATTTTTCTAATGACACATCTTGTTCAATAAAATTATTCACTATTAAACATTAACTTAGTTTAACATCATAATCAATATGATCAGATGTTAAATTTTTTTTAAAATATAATTTAATGCTGTACTTGAGGCTTCGATAGGAATGTGATGGTCACAATTTTTTATTAATAACGTTTCAACAGGAATATTATTTCGAATTAAAAAATCTTTAGCTTCAAGTAAATGTGTTGATGGAACAATTTGATCAACATCACCGTGTATTAATAATGTATCTGTGCTATTTTTGATTCTATTTTTTAAATTAATTTGATCTATTATTTTTCCAGAAAATCCTACAATACATAAAAATTTTTCTGTTGAGGTAAGACCAACATTCAAAGACATCATGCAGCCCTGGCTAAAGCCTGATAAACAAATTTGTCGATTAGATAAGTTATATTCAGTTTTAACTTCCTCAATAAATTTTTTAATAACATTTTCAGCTTTAACTGACTCTTCAAGAATATAAGATGGGTCCTCTTTAGTTAAATCAAACCATTGATATCCTGATGGATTAATTGCGCACTTTTCATGTCCATTAGGACAAATAAAAATTGTGTTTGGCAGATGTCTTTTCCAATTTAAAGTTAACATACTTATGTCTTTTCCATCTCCACCATATCCATGAAGTAAAATTATCGCATTCTTAATCTCTGTTCCTTCTTCTGGTTTGATGATGATTGAGTTAAGGCAAAATGTCATGGTTGATTTATTATGTTTTTTATTTTTAAAAACACACTACAATAATAATATGTTTTCTGGAATATTAGTTAAAATTTTATCTATCGCTCTTTTAATAGCTGTTGGAATAGTTCTAGTTTTAGGTATTGGAACTTTATTTAAAGGTGGAGAAACAAGTAAAAAATATTCAAATAAACTAATGCAGCTTAGAGTTCTACTACAATTTGTAGCCATACTTGTTTTAGTAGCTTTCGCGTATTTTTTTAAAAACTAATTATATTTCTCAATCCACTTTATAAAATCTTTGTCATTAAAGTCTATGTCCCCAAGAACCCTTGCAAATTCCTCACCCTGTTTATTTATAAATATTGATGTTGGAACTCCTCTTAGAGAAAAAGTTTTAGCTAAAGTTACTTCTGGGTCAAAAAAAGGTTCTAAATTTTTTAAGTTTAATTTTACAAAAAATTCTTCAACTTTATTTAGTTTTTCTTTACCAATATTAATAGGAAAAACTTTTAAATTATTGAGTGATGAGTTTGTTTGCATATTGTCTAATGAAGGCATCTCTTCTTTACACGGGGGACACCAAGTAGCCCAAAAATTTAAAACTAACAATTTTCCTTTGAAATCATTAATTTTAATTTTTTCATTTTTTTTATTTAAAAAAAATACGTTTTCATACGTTTTTGGAACTTTGTGAATAACAATATTTTTAATGTTCGGTAAATCACTAGCTTCTGCAGTTGTAATTAAAAAAATAAATAATGCTAAAATTCTCATATTAATTAGGTATAACTAAATATCATGGCAAAAAATAAAAACAACCAAGCAATATGGAACACGCGAATACAAAAGGAATCGTCAAACCTATTTCAAAAAGTTGGTAATTCTATTGATATAGACAAGAGACTTTACAAAGAAGATATACAAGGATCTATTGCACACGTTGAAATGCTTTTTAGACAAAAGATAATTTCCTTTAAAATAAAAAATAAAATTATTTATGGTCTAAATAAAATTTACAAAGAAATAACTTACAAAAAATTTGAATTTAATAAAAAATATGAAGACATTCATATGAATATAGAGAAAAGATTATTTCAAATAATTGGTGATGAAGCTGGATACATTCATACAGCTAGATCAAGAAATGATCAGGTAATAACTGATTTTAAAATTTGGATTAAAACTGCAACAAAAGATATAAATAACAATATAGATAAAGTAATCAAAAGCACTATTAAACTGGCTGAAAAAAATATTGAGACTATCATGCCAGGGTTTACTCATCTTAAAAATGCTCAAGCTATATCATTTGGCCATTATTTAATGGCTTATGTGGAAATGTTTACTAGAGATAAAAAAAGATTTTTAAACAATTTAGATAATTTAGATGAAAGTCCATTGGGTGTAGCAGCTTTATCAGGTACTTCGTTTAATATAGATAGAAATTTTACATCCAAAAAACTTGGATTTAGAAGACCAACTAATAATTCAATAGATACAGTTTCGGATAGAGACTTTGTGCTAGATTTTCTTTATGCTATTTCAGTATGTTCAATGCATATTTCTAGAATTGCAGAGGAATTAATTATATGGAATTCAGATGGATTTAACTTAATCAACTTATCAGATAAAGTTGTTACAGGCTCTTCGATTATGCCTCAAAAAAAGAATCCCGATCTCTTAGAATATCTAAGAGGAAAAACTGGTACTTCTTACGGAAATTTTTTTTCTATGCTAACCATACTAAAAGGCTTGCCACTATCCTACTTTAAAGATTTACAGGATGATAAGGAATTGGTTTTCAATTCTAATGACACTCTAATAAACTGTTTAAAAATATTTGATGAAGTTTTAAAAAATTGCATTGCAAATAAAAAGAAAATGCTTGAACTTGCAAATAAAGGTCACATTACTGCAACAGATTTAGCTGATTATTTAGTCAGAAAACACAACATGTCATTTAGAAAGGCATATCAAAAAACAGCTGCTATTGTGAACATGGCTGAAAAAAGAAAGAAAAATTTAAACGAATTAACTTTAAATGAACTTAAAAAAATTGAACCAAAATTGACAGAAGAGGTTTTAGAAATTTTTAATTTAAAAAACTCTGTAAATTCAAAAAAATCATTTGGGGGAACCTCTTTTGAAAATATTAAAAAAATGATAACTAAATATAAAAAACTAAAATGATAAAAAAAATCACATTTACATTAATTATGTTGCTACTGTTATTTTCATGTGGCAAGAAAGGTGACCCTGTATACAAAGAGAACAAAAAGCAAGTTTATCTGAGTCTATTCTCTAAAAATAGAGTGTAATGAAATACTTAAATAAAAAATTATCTATTGATAAAGTTAACCTTCTAAAAATTGCGAAAAAATATGGTACTCCAACATATTGCTATTCATACTCAAGATTAAAAGAAAATATATTAAATTTCAAAAAAAATTTTAAATCAATATCACCATTGATATGTTTCGCGGTAAAATCAAATACCAATGTACATTTAATAAATGAGATATCAAAATTTGGTTTTGGAGCGGATGTTGTATCTGTTGGTGAAATGATGATGGCTCTTAAAGCAGGTATTAGTCCAAAAAAAATTGTCTTTTCAGGAGTTGGTAAAACTACAAATGAAATAAGTTACGCAATAGATAAAAAAATTTTATTAATAAATGCAGAATCTAAAAGTGAAGTAGTAGAAATAAATAGAGTTGCTAGACAAAAAAATAAAATCGTGAAAATAGGTTTAAGATTAAACCCCAACACTGATGCAAAAACATTAAGCCAAATTTCGACTGGTAAAAAAGAGAATAAATTTGGTGTAAATGAAAAAACATTTTATGAAATAATTAATTATTGCAAAAATTCACAAAATATAAATCTTAATTGCCTAAGCGTTCATATTGGAAGCCAAATTTTAGATCATAAGCCTTATGAAAAAATGCTTAAAGTAGTCGATAATATTTTAAAGAAAACATCTCATGAATTTGAATACATCGATTTAGGTGGTGGTATGGGAATTTCGTATACAAATGAAAATAAAAAACTTAATTATAAAAAATATAATTTAGCCATTAAAAAATTTTTAAAAAATAAACAATGTAAAATAATATTTGAACCAGGAAGATCTATAATAGGAAATTCTGGAACATTACTCACAAAAGTTATTTATATAAAGGACAGTGAAAGCAAAAAATTCATTATATTAGATGCAGCGATGAATGATTTAATGAGACCAGCATTATATGGTGCAATTCATACAACTTTACCTGTTATTAAATCTAGAAAAGTTTCCAAAAAAACTTATGAATTTGTAGGACCTATATGTGAAAGTACAGACAAATTTGTAATTATTAAAAATTTTCAAGAACTTCAAGAAAAGGACTATATTGCAATATGTGATGTAGGTGCTTACGGAATGTCACTAAGTTCAAATTATAATTTAAGAACAAAACCATTAGAAATATTAATTAAAAAAAATAAAATAAAAATAATTAGAAAAAGACAAAAGCATAAAGATTTAATTTAGCTTTTGAAACAATGATAAGAAACTTTTTATTTTCAATAATCTTTTTTACTGGAATTATTATTATTTCTATAATTTTTTTACCCTCTTTTTTTCTACCAAGAAAAATTGTTTTAATTGGTGGTAAATTAATGGGTTATTGGACTGGTATTTGCTTAAGGTTTATCCTTTCAGTGAAAATTCTTATCAAAGGTGAGGAAAATATAATTAAAGAAGATAAGTTTTTTATTGCTGCTTCTCATCAATCAATGTTTGAAACCTTTTATTTGCAAACTATTTTTAATTCACCAGTTTTTATTTTAAAGAAAGAGCTTCTACAAATTCCGATATTTGGTTGGTATTTAAAAAAAATAGGATCAATTTCAATAAATAGAAATAAAACAACTAAAGATAATTTAGGTTTTTTTAATGATATTTCAAAAACGATATCAAAATCAAATCGTCCATTAATTATTTTTCCTCAAGGTACAAGAGTATTACCTGACGATAGAACTCCATTTAAAAAAGGAGCCTCAAGAATATATGAAGAATTAAAGATAAATTGTTTGCCAGTAGCCATAAATTCTGGGTACGTATGGCCAAAAAAAGGTAGTAAAATTAATAATAGGACAATTACTATATCAATATTGAAACCTATTTCTGCTGGCCTAGAAAAAAATGAATTTTTAAAGACTCTAGAAAAAAATATCTATGAAGAATTAGATTTAATAAATTAACCCTTCATTGGCATCACAACATAAATACTATCAAAATCACCTGGATCTTTTATTAAAGCTGGTGAGCCAGTATCATTAAAGAAGATTTCAACTCTATCTCCATCTAATTGTGAGGCTACATCAATCAAATATCTGGAGTTAAAACTTATTTCTAAGTCATGATCAAATTTAACATTTAATGTTTCTTTTCCGTCTCCACTATTAGTATTATTTACTGAAAGGTTAAGAGTATCATTTGATAAATTAAATTTTACACCATCTTTTTTATCCAGAGATACGGAAGCCACTCTATCAACTGAGTTTAAGAAAAGTTTTAAATCAATTTCTAATTTTTTTTGATTATTTTTAGGAATTACCTGAATGTAATTCGGGAATTTTCCATCGATAAGTTTTGAAATTAAAATACTATTTTTTAGCTCAAACTTAATTTTTGACTTTAGATTTGATACTTTTACATCGCCATCATAAGTATCTAACATTGAACAAAGTTGAAAAATTGTTTTTTTAGGAAGTATGATAGGATCAAATTCAATTTTTTCATCTAGTCTGATTTTTGAAATCGACATTCTGTGACTGTCAGTAGCAACAGCTGTTAAATAATTTTTATCCTCAACTTCGGTTTGGTGAAAATAAATACCACTTAAATAATGTCGAGTTTCATCATTTGAAACAGAAAACTTACATTTATTTAGAAGCTTCAATAATTGTTTCGATTTTATAGTAAATTCATTTTCATTAAAATTTTCATCAGTCAATGGGAACTCCGTAGCACTGATACAATTTAAATTAAAAATAGATTTTTCTGACTCTACTTGTAATTTACTTACATCAGTAAGGGTAAGATTAATTTTTTTTCCTGATGTTAATTTTCTGATTATGTCATACATAATTGACGAAGTTGTTGTTGTTTTTCCTTCATCTAGAATTTCAACATTATTAAGCTGATGTATAAAAATCAAATCAAGATCTGTAGCAGTAATTGTTAATTTTGAATTACTAGCATCTAATAAAATATTAGATAAAATTGGCAACGTACTTCTCTTTTCTATTACACCCTGACAATAATTTAGTGCTTGCTGAAGATCTTGTTGATTGACGTTAAATTTCATTTTCTTTGTTATTGTATAAAATCTGATTTTTTAGTTTATTGATATTATCTACCATTTCTGGATCTTTTTCTTTGATTTTCTCTATTGTTTTAACTGAGTGGATAATTGTTGTGTGGTCTCTATTCGAGAATTCTCTACCTATTTCTGGTAAGGATTTTGAAGTTAAAATTTTAGTTAAGTAAATTGCTGTCTGTCGAGGTCTTACAAGGTATCTGGATCTTCTTGAGGAAAGCATTTCATTTTTGCTTATCTTAAAAAACTTACACACAATAGTCTGTATTAAGTCAATTGTTACTTTGTTTTCTGAGATATTCAAAAGATCTTTTAATACTACTTTGGTTTCAGGTAAATTTGGAACTTTGTTATAAATTCTTGAAAAGGATACTATTCGATTAACTGCTCCAACTAATTCTCTAACACTTCCAGAAATCTCATTACTGATAAAATCTTGTATCTCTTTTGATACTTGAAGCTGATCTGAATATAAATTGTTTAATTCTTCTGTTTTTTTTTGAACTATTTTTTTTCGTAATTCAAAATCAGGTTTTTGAATATCAACGACCAATCCACCTGAAAATCTAGATTTAATTCTCTCTTGAATACGCATTAATTTATTAGGTGCTCTATCAGCAGACACAATAATTTGTGATCCTTTATCTAACAAAGCATTGAATGTATGAAAAAATTCTTCCTGCATTGCTTCTTTACCGCTAATAAACTGGATATCATCTATTAATAAAATGTCAGTATTTCTAAAATATTCTTTAAACTTAACCATATCATTTGATTTAATTGATTTTACAAACTGATACATGAAACGTTCTGCTGAAATGAACATCACTTTGCTCTTTTTCTTCATCTCAAAACCAATAGAATTTAATAAGTGAGTTTTTCCCATTCCTACGCCACCATAAACATAAAGTGGATTGTAATGAGAAATAGTTTCTGTAACTTTTAAAGAAGCTTCATATGCAAGTTTATTACTTGATCCTGTTATAAAGTTATCAAATCGTTTGTTTGGGTCTATTCGGTTATATTGAAGATAAGAATCTTTTATAAATGAAACATTTTCATTTTGGTTACTTTCAATATTTGTTGAGTCTTTCAACTCCTTTTCTACTTTTTGATCAATAATTTTAAATTCAATTCTAATTATATCTTTTTTATACAACTTAATTATTTTCAGAATTTGGTCCAAATACCTTGAGGTAATCCAGTCTCTAATAAATCTGGTTGGAACAGATAAAAGTAAATAATTATTATGTTCCTCAAGAAATGATATTTTTTTTAACCAACTTTCATAAATTTCTAAACCTAATTTATTCTTCATTTCAGATTGAATTTGTTGCCAATTAAGCTCTTCTGAAGCAAAATTATTAATGTTTTTATTTATAAAAGATTTATTCATAACTTAAGGGGAAATCTCAGTTAGAACTATTTAAAAAATTTTGCAACAAATATTAAATTCAAAATCAAAAAAAAATTAAATCTGCAATTGTAGTTTTTTTATCATAATATTTTTTTTAATAGACATAATTTTTAAATTGGTCTTTAATATTTTTAAAAATAAAATTTTTGATTGAATCAAATACAGATTGAATCAAACATTGATTGTATTGTGTAAAAACAAAGATTTACTAAATCTAAATATAGTAATTTAAAAATGTTAAGATCTTATATAATGTGTTTGTAAAATTTATCTTCGAAACAACTTGTGGTTATTAAATTGCTGCAATCTTTTTAGTTATTCTTGAAACGTTTCTTGATGCATTTTGTTTTTTAATTACACCAGTCTTTGCAATTTTCATCAACTCAGAGTTTAATTTAGGTAAAAACTTCAGTGCTTCATCTTTATTTTTGGTATCAATTAAAGCATTCATTTTCTTTAAAGCGTTTCTATATCTACTTTTTCGAGCCTTATTAACAATTGTTTGCTTAGAAATTCTTCTTATACGTTTAATAGCTGATTTTGTATTTGCCATGCGCAGGGGTATAGCTTGAGAACTGAAAACGGTCAACTAAATATTTAGCTAATTTTGGCAGGAATCACAAAAGAAAGTGGATCTATTTGATACAATTTTTTTCTTTATAGTATCTGTACATCCTTTAGTTTTACATCTTAATCCTTCTTGCTGATAAACTTTAAATTCTTTTTGATAGTTTCCAAAAGATCCCAATGTATCCTTAAAATCTCTAATACTTGAACCACCTTTTTTGATTGCTCTTGATAAAATTTTTTTTGAATTATAAATAATTTTTTTACAATCTTCTCTAGATAATAAACTTGCTTTTTTAAATGGATAAATTTTACTTAGAAATAAAATTTCACTTGCATAAATATTTCCAATTCCTGAAACAAATTTTTGGTCTAACAGAAAAGTTTTGATATTTTTATTTTTTCCTTTGAAGTAATTAAAAACATAATTCAGATCAAAATTTAAATTGAATGGTTCTGGTCCTAAATTTTGAAACCTATTTTTTAATTTTTTATTATTTTCTACTAATTCAAAAAAACCAAATCTTCTTGGATCATTATAAATTACTTTTAAAGAATTAAATATTAACTCAATATGATTATGTTTTTTTGGCAATATAGGAGAATGATAAAAACTAGCATTGGTGAATTTTAATTTTTTTTTATTATCAACGATATGGATTGTTCCAGACATCCCTAAATGTATCAAACAAAAATCTCCACTTCTAAAATTCAATATTAAATACTTAGAAAATCTATCAACTTTAGTAATTTTTTTATTTTTTAAAAAAGAACTAAAATTTTTTGGAACTGGAAATCTAAGATTTTTATTTCTAATAATTACTTTTTTAATACTTTTTTGTTTAATTTTTTTATCCAAAGATTGTCTAACAATTTCTACTTCTGGTAATTCTGGCATTTCTCACTATATTCAATATATATTTTTTTATGCAACAATATCTTCAAAATAAAAAAGGCCTTGTGGAGGGTGTTTTTAATCAAGTTTATAGTAAATACGACTTGATGAATGATTTCATGTCACTAGGCATTCATAGATTTTGGAAAAAAAGTCTAATCAATATTATGAAGCCGTCTCCAAATAAAAAGTTAATAGATGTTGCTTGTGGAACTGGAGATATCGGTAAATTATTTTTGAATAACACAAATCAAATGTCAGAAGTCACTTGTGTAGATCCAAATAAAGGTATGATTAGTCAAGGTAAACAAAAATTGTCTAATCTTAAAAATATAAAATGGATTAATGCAGCTGCTGAGAAACTTCCACTTAAAGACAACGAATTTGATTATTACACAATAAGCTTTGGTCTCAGAAATACAAAGAATTTAGATAAAGCTCTTTCTGAAGCCTATAGGGTATTAAAGCCAGGTGGAAGATTTTTATGTTTAGAATTTTCAAAAATTCAAAATTCTAATTTAGATTTTGTTTATAAAAACTATTCAAAAATAATTCCTCATATTGGTCAATTCATTGTAGGTGATAAGAAACCATATGAATATTTAGTAAAAAGTATTGAAGAATTTATCAATCAGGAAGAATTAATCGACTTAATGAAAATACATAATTTTACAAAATGTAATTATAGGAACTTTTCAGGTGGTATAGTTTCTATCCATAGTGGTTGGAAGGTATAATGCTAAAAAAATTGATTACTTTATTTAAATTAGGAAGAAAAATTGCAAAATCTGATATTTTAGATATTGCATCTAAATTTAAAAAACCGCCAGTAGCGATCACAATTTTATTTCAACTTTTAGCAATCTCTTTTGAAAAAAAAGAATTAAATCAACATATACAAGATGATGGGGAACGACTTTCAAAATCATTAGAATCTATGGGTACAACTTTTATAAAATTAGGTCAATTTTTAGCTACTAGACCTGATATTATAGGAAAGGAACTTTCTACAAAATTGGAAAAATTACAAGATCGTGTACCATCATTTTCAATTAATCAGGCAAAAGAAATAATTAAAACTGATCTGGGTAATGATGCTTATAATTCTATTATTGATTTAAGTGAACCAGTTGCGGCTGCATCAATAGCACAAGTTCATAAAGCTAAAATAAATGACAACGGTACAATTAAAGATGTAGCAATAAAAATTATAAGACCTGACATAAAAAAAATATTTAATGAAGAAATTGATGCGATGATGCTATTTGCTTTTATCATTGAGTCATTTTTAAAAAAAACCAAAAGATTAAAACTTGTAGAAGTTGTTTTTTTATTGAAAGAAATAACTAACTTGGAAATGGATTTAAGGTTTGAGGCAGCAGCCGCAAATGAATATGCAGAAAACACAAAAAATGATGCTGGATTTAAAGTTCCTGAAATATATTGGAACTTTACTAGTGAAAATGTGATGACATTAGATTGGATAGACGGTGTATCAATTCGTGAAACAGAAGAGCTGAAAAAAAGAAATTTAAATACTAGTAAAATTGCCGAAGATATTATCCAACATTTTTTAAGACATGCAGTAAGAGATGGTTTCTTTCATGCAGATATGCACCAAGGAAATATATTTATTGACGAGAACGGTCAAATAGCTCCTATAGATTTTGGTATAATGGGTAGATTAGACAAAATGAGTAAACGTTTTTTAGCTGAAATTTTATTTGGATTTATTCAAAGAGATTACAAAAAAGTGGCTGAAGTTCACTTGGTAGCAGGATTAGTCCCTAAAAATGTGCCAATAGATGATCTTGCCCAAGCATTAAGGTCAATAGGGGAACCTATATTTGGTCAAGAGGTTAAAGATATTTCAGGTGGGAAATTATTAAAACAGCTTTTTGATGTTACAGAAAAATTCAATATGCAAACTCAACCTCAGTTATTGATGTTACAAAAAACAATGGTCGTAGTTGAAGGAGTTGCAAGAAAATTAAATCCTAACACTAATATTTGGACAACCTCTAAACCAGTTCTTGAAAATTGGTTAAGAGAAACAAAAGATCCTATAAATAATTTTAATGAAACACTCAAAAATAGTACTGAAGTAATTAAAAGATTACCTGAGTTACCTGAGATCATGGACAAAGCAAATCAAGCTCTGACATTTTTAGCTAGTGGACAAATTCCACAAAACTCCAATTCTTATACAGCTTTAAACGATAAAAAATCTGAAATGATGGCATTTAGAAACCAATCTATTATTGGCTTATTACTTCTTGTAATTTTTGGTCTTATAGTATTTTAATTCTGCAAATGAAAAAACTTAATAACAAAAAAATTCTGTTTATAATTTGTGGTGGTATCTCAGCTTACAAAAGTCTTGAAACTATAAGATTATTAAAAAAAAATGGTGCAGAAATAAAAACTATACTTACTTATAGTGCAAAAGAATTCGTAACTCCATTATCAGTAGCATCATTATCTCAAGGTAAAGTTTATGGTGATTTGTTTAGCTTAGAAAACGAAACTGAAATGGATCACATTTCACTTTCTAGATGGGCAGACGTAATAATAGTTGCTCCAACAACAGCAAATACAATTTCAAAATTAGCCCAAGGCACTACAGATGATTTAGCTTCCACTGTAATACTTGCTTCAAATAAACAAATTTATTTAGCTCCAGCGATGAATGTTAGAATGTGGGAACATAAATCTACTAAAATTAATTTAAAAAAATTAAAAGATTTTGGTTATAAACTTATTGGCCCAGAAATAGGAGATATGGCTTGTGGAGAATACGGTGAAGGTAAGATGTCTGAACCATTAAAAATTGCAAATGAGTTGAACCAATTTTTCTTAAACCAAAGTCAAAATAAAAAATTTAAAGCCTTAGTTACCGCTGGACCGACAAATGAATATATCGATCCTGTGCGTTTTATAACAAATAAATCAAGCGGCAAGCAAGGATATGAGCTAGCTAAATGTCTGTCAAAAAAAGGTTTTGATACAACTTTAATTTCAGGACCAACTAATTTGGGAGTAGAAAAAGATATTAAACTTATTGAAGTTGAAACAGCAGATGAAATGTTTACTGCTACACAAGAGAATTTGCCTGTAGATGTAGCAATTTTTTCAGCAGCAGTATCAGACTTTAAAGTAAAAAATAAATCTCTAACAAAAATAAAAAAAGAAGAAGCATTAAATTTAAATTTAGAAAAAAATGTTGATATTTTAAATTATATATCAAATCATAATTCCATGAGGCCTGAAATTGTAATTGGTTTTGCAGCAGAAACAAATGAAGTTTTAAAAAATGCAGAAGAAAAATTAAATAAAAAGAATTGTGACTGGATAATTTCTAACGATGTTTCTAAAAAAAATATTGGATTTAACTCTGATTATAATGAAGTTACGATCCACTACAAAAATAAATCTTTAAAAAGTGAAGTACTACCATACAAAAGAAAATCTGAAATTTCTGAAGAAATAGTTGATAGAATAATTGATCAATTAAATTAATGGCAAAAATCCTTGTTAAAAAATTAGATCCTTCAATAGAGCTACCCACCTATAAAACAGAAGGGGCTTCTGGAATGGATCTTATGGCATTTATAAAGGAACCTATTGTACTTAAATCTAAAAATTCTTGTTTAGTTCCAACTGGAATTGCTGTTGCTTTTTCAAATGAATTTGAAATTCAAATACGGCCTAGATCAGGTTTGGCTGCGAAAAATAACATTAGCGTTTTAAATACACCTGGAACGATAGATAGTGATTACAGAGGTGAGATAAAAGTAATTCTTTACAATCACGGAAAAGAAGATTTTTTAATAAACAATAAAGACAGAATAGCTCAAATGGTTCTTACGCCAGTGATTAAAATGAATTTTGAAGAAACAGAAGAGCTTCCAGAAACAATAAGAGGCGAAGGCGGATTTGGCTCAACAGGAAAATGAGCAAAAAGTTAAACAAAAATCAAATCGAACGCTTTTCAAGACAAATCATATTAAAAAATATTGGTATTTTAGGTCAAAATAAAATTTCAAATTCAAAGGTATTAATAATAGGTATGGGTGGTCTTGGATGTCCGGTAGCAGAATTCTTAACTAGGTCAGGGATTGGTTCATTAGGAATTGTAGATCATGATCGAATAAGCCTTTCAAATATTCATAGGCAAAGTTTATTCAATGAAAAAGATTTAAATCAACCAAAAGTTAAAATTGCTAAAAAAAAATTAAACAAAATTAGTTCTATAACAAAAATAAAATTTTTTAATTACAAATTAAATAAATCTAATTTTCAAAAAATTATTAAAGATTATGATTATATTGTTGATGGAACCGATAATTTTGAAAGTAAATTTCTAATTAATGATTTAAGTTTAAAGTATAAAAAGTTTTTGGTAACTGGTGCTATAAGTAAGTTTGATGGTCATATCTTTACATTTAATTTCAAAAATAAAAAAGAACCATGCCTTCGATGTTTTTATCAAGAGGAAAAAATATCAGATGAAATACTCAATTGTGAATATGAAGGAATCTTAGGAACTGTTGCAGGAATTGTTGGCACAATGCAAGCAAATGAAATTTTAAAAAATATTTTAAATATAGGCCAAAATTTAAATAATTATATTTTTATTATTGATTTATTAAATTTAAATTTTAGGAAAGCAAAAATTAAAAAAAGAAAAAACTGTCTATGCAATTAATTGTAAGAACAATTTTAATTTTTATTTTATTAATATCAATAAGTTCAGCAAATGAGATATTTGTTTCTTTAAAAAAAAATAAAGTAAACGTTAGGTATGGTCCAAGTTTTGACTCAGAAGTAAAATATGTTTACAAAAAAATTAATCTTCCTTTAAAACAAATAGATAAAAAAGAAAACTTTAGAAGGATAATAGATTTTAAAAATAATAGTGGGTGGATACATATATCTCAGTTAAAGAAAAATAATTCTGTAATAGCAACCCAGGATAAAATTTTATTTAAAAACCCTACATCTTTTGCAAAACCAATTGCTCTCCTTAAGGAAGGTAGGTTATTAATATTAAAAAAATGTGAGCAAAAATGGTGTGAAATAAGCTCTGGAGAATTTAAAGGTTGGATTAAAACAGATAATATTTGGGGATTTAATTAATTAAAGTCAGCTGAAAGTGAATTTTTGTTCTCAGTAGACAACTTAGTAGTATGGGAATATTCTTTATGATCTATTCCTATTTCAACTTCAGTTTCCTCTGACTTGAATTTAGCTATTTGGTCGTCTGTAAAATTAAAATGAATAAATTGAACTGAAGAAGCTTTCCCTTCGGCTGATGTTCTATCAACATCCTCCTCTGATATAGCTTTTATTTTTTCACCATTAATTTTCATAAACACAGTTTCTTCTACTCCACCTACTTTTCCTAAAAAAGCTGCACGTGATATAGGGTTATCTATTTCAAACATCAATGTAGCTGTTAATTCTTTACCATTTGGTATTAAAGGATTGTATGCAGACAACTCATCTTTAAGCTGCTCATCTCCACCTTTTTCAATGTATAGCATTTCTTGAACTTGAGCTAACATTGTCTCGTAACTTTCAAAATAAAAAGTTGCGTAAGGTCCTAACGCAATTCTTCTATTTTTTTTAAAATCAACAATACTTTTTCTTAATTCTCTTCTATTTTTTATATAGACATCTAATGACATGATGTCTTCTTTTTGTATCTCTCTTTTTTCTCTTGGCATAATCAAAACTTATAACTTTTGGCCATCAATTCGATAGGATGTAGTGCCTCATCATTAGATATATTGGTATCCAATTCAAGCTGCTTTAAGTGCATACCTGCTAAAGGACAATCAGAAGCCATGTACTTATTATTTTTTGTTTTGATTTGTCTTGCGGTTGGTCTTCCTACTTTATTAGCCAGGTCATGTGTTTCTTTCATAACACCAAAAGTTCCACCATGCCCGGCGCACTTCTCAACGACGTCAATTTTAACATTTGGGATAAGTTTAAGCATATCTCTTGCTTTGATGCCCATGTTCTGTGCTCTTGCATGACACGCATGATGCACTGTAACTCCACCATCTATTTCTTGTAAACCATCTGTTAATCCTTCATTATTTGCAATATCAACAACATACTCGTCGATATCCATAACGTTTGCAGATAATTTTTTTATTTTATCATCATTAGGTAAAAGCAAAGGCCATTCAAATTTTAACATTAAACCACAACTAGCAGTTAAGGTAACAACTTTGTAACCTTTGTTAATCCATTCAACTAAATCTTTAGAAACTTTTTTAGCCTGTTCCACAACTTTAGGAAGATCTGCTTGCTCTAAAAATGGCATTCCACAACATCCAGGATAGGCTTCTTGAACTTCTACGCCATTTTTCTTTAAAACTTTTAAAGCTGCAACACCCGTGTTTTTTTTGTTAAAGTTAACAAAACAAGTAGAATAAATTACAACTTTTCTATCATTAGTTTTTGTCTCATAGCTTATTTTATCATGATTTTTTTTAAAAAAGTTGGAAAAAGTTTCTGAATTATATTTTGGAAGCTGAACTCTTTTATCAATACCTGCAACTATCTCTAATATTTTTCTGAATAACTTATTTTTTATATCTGATGCCCAATTAATTATTTTAGAAAATAAAACCCCAATTTTTGCATTTCTATCTATTTGAGCTAACTGCATTGGAACATTTGGTAATTTACCTAATTTTTTCTGTGCTGTTCTGTACCTCAACATTAAATGAGGGAAATCAAGATCAAAATCGTGAGGAGGTACATAAGGACATTTGGTCATAAAACACATGTCACAAAGAGTACAAGCATCAACAACTGGAGCAAATTGCTCACTTTTTAAACTTTCTACGTCTTCATTTTCAGACTCATCGATCATATCAAACAATTTTGGGAAAGAGTCGCAAAGATTAAAACATCTTCGACATCCGTGACAAATATCAAAAACTCTTCGCATCTCTGTATCTAATTTTTCAGGATTTAAAAAATCTGGATGCTCAAAATCAATAGGATGTCTTATAGGTGCACCTAAACTGCCTTCTTTGCTCATTATTTGAATTTTTATGATTTTTAGTGGGCTGATTAGCCCACTAAATAATTTTTTTTAGCCAATGGTATCTAGAGTTTTTTGAAATTTACCAGCATGTGATTTTTCTGCTTTAGCTAAAGTTTCAAACCAATCTGCAATTTCCTCAAAGCCTTCTTCTCTAGCAGTCTTAGCCATACCTGGGTACATGTCAGTATACTCATGTGTTTCACCTTCTATAGCTGAAGCTAAGTTAGCTTTAGTTTCACCAATTGGTTTACCTGTTGCCGGGTCACCAACTTCTTCAAGATATTCTAGGTGACCATGTGCGTGACCAGTTTCACCTTCTGCTGTTGATCTAAATACTGTAGCTACATCATTGTAACCTTCGATGTCAGCTTTTTGGGCAAAATAAAGATATCTTCTATTTGCTTGACTTTCTCCAGCAAACGCTGCTTTCAAATTTTCCTCTGTTTTACTTCCTTTTAAAGACATTTTTTCTCCTTTTTAATGATTCCAAATCATATAATGGATCTAGAAAATATGTCAATAGTTTAGAATTATTATAATGTATGTTTTAAGTAATTGATTTAATTATATTATTTTTGAGTTTGATTATCACTCGCAACTTTAATCAAAATTTCTACTGAATTTATTTTTTTTCCAGTAATATTTTTTTTAATATTTACCGGATCAATGTCATTCTCATTACAATCAATTAATTCGTGAGTGTCTTCATCAAAGAAATGATGGTGTGCTGATGTGTTTGTATCAAAATAACTTTTATGACTATCGATTGAAATTTCTTTTAAGTATCCTTTTTTTTCAAATGCATGAACTGTATTATAAACTGTAGCTAAAGATATTTTTTCACTCATTTGCTCAGATATTATTTTTACCAGTTCATTAATTGTGAAATGAAAAGTTTTATCTCTATTATATAAAACCTCGCACATCTTTAATCTTTGCTTGGTAGGTCTAAGCCCAACTTCTCTTAATTTTTCAATAAAATTGCAGTTTTTTGCCATAATTGTTTATAATTATTCTAATGTAGGAATAAAAATATAACGTTTTATTATATTATATTAAGATTAAATCAAGTAATAAGGGGTCTCAAAAAATATGAAAAAAAATTCCTACTCATATGACGATCTAATAAGTTGTGGAAATGGTGATCTTTTTGGACCAGGTAATGCAAAATTACCACTTCCTCCAATGTTGATGTTTGATAGAATAACAGAAATTAACGAGAATAATGGAGCTTTCAATAAAGGCTCCTTAAAAGCTGAACTAGATATAAAAAATGATTTATGGTTTTTTGACTGTCATTTTAAAGAGGATCCAGTCATGCCTGGATGTCTAGGTTTAGATGCTATGTGGCAACTAGTTGGATTTTTTCTGGGCTGGTTAGGAAATCCTGGCAAAGGAAGAGCTCTAGGGGTTGGTACTGTAAAATTTACTGGTGAAGTTTTACAAAATGTTAAAAATGTAAGATACGAAATAGATATGAAAAAAATTATGTCTCCGGGTGGAACAACTGTAGGTCTTGCCAATGGAATTGTACTTGCTGATGACAAAAAAATATATTCAGCAGAAAGTTTGAAAGTGGGTTTATTTAAATAATGAGAAGAGTAGTAATTACAGGATTGGGAATTGTCTCTTGTTTGGGAAACAACCAAGAGGAAGTTCATCAATCATTGGTTGATTCAAAATCAGGTATTTCTTATGCTGAAGAATATAAAGAACATAATCTTAAAAGTCATGTTCATGGTAAGCCAAATATAAAACTTGAAGATCATATTGATAGAAAAACAATTAGATTTATGGGCTCAGGTTCAGCTTATAATTATATTGCAATGAAAGAAGCTATTGAGGACTCTGGATTAGAAGAATCTGAAATAAGCAATTTTAAAACTGGAATTGTGATGGGTTCAGGTGGACCTTCAATTGAAAACGTAATTTTAGCTGCAGACAAAACTAGAGCTAAAACTCCAAAATTAATGGGACCATTCATTGTTCCAAGAACAATGGCAAGCACAGCCTCAGCTACACTTGCTGTTCCATTCAAAATTAAAGGAACCAACTACACTATGAGTTCTGCATGCGCAACAAGTGGACACTGTATTGGTAATTCAATGGAATTAATTCAAATGGGCAAACAAGATGTTGTTTTTGCAGGTGGAAGTGAAGAAGTTCATTGGGCAATGACGGCAATGTTTGATGCAATGACTGCTTTATCATCAAAATATAATGATGCACCTGAAACAGCATCAAGAGCATATGACAAAACAAGAGATGGTTTTGTAATTGCAGGTGGTGCAGGTGTGCTAGTGCTTGAGGAATACGAACATGCTAAAGCGAGAGGGGCTAAAATATACGCAGAATTAACTGGTTATGGAGCAACTTCAGATGGATACGATATGGTGGCACCCTCGGGTGAAGGCGCTGTTAGATGTATGAAGATGGCGATGGCAACTAGCAAAAATAAAATTGATTATATTAATACACACGGAACATCTACTCCAGTTGGAGATATAACTGAACTTAATGCTATCAAAGAAACTTTTGGAGAAGACATTCCAAAAATAAGTTCAACAAAATCTTTATCAGGTCATCCTTTAGGAGCTGCTTCAGTGCATGAAGCAATCTATTGTTTGATAATGATGAAAAATAATTTCATAACAGGGTCAGCAAATATTACCGATATGGATGATGATGCTAAAAAATTTCCAATAGTTGCAAATACTGAAAATGGTGTAACTTTAAACACAGTAATGTCTAATAGTTTCGGGTTTGGTGGAACTAATGCAGCTTTAATTTTTGAAAAGGTTTAGTTTATGAGTTTGATGAAAGGTAAAAAAGGATTAATCATGGGTGTTGCCAATGAAAGATCTATCGCCTGGGGTATATCTCAAAAACTTGCTGAAGCAGGAGCTGAACTTGCGTTTACTTATTTAGGTGATGCGTTAAAGAAAAGAGTAATTCCTCTTGCAGAAAAATTAAATTCAAATGTCACATTTAGTTGTGATGTTGAAAATAAAGATGAAGTAGTAAAATTATTTGAAGATATTAAATCTCAGTGGGGTGAAATTGATTTTGTTGTTCATGCAGTTGCTTTTTCTGATAAATCAGAATTATCAGGTGAATATTTAAATACTACAAGAGAAAACTTTTTAAGAAGTATGCTAATCTCATGTTTTTCATTTACTGAAGTAGCAAAAGAAGCATCTAAAGTAATGAAAGAAGGTGGAAGTTTATTAACTTTAACTTACGAGTCTACTAAAGCTATTCCAAATTATAATGTAATGGGTGTTTGTAAGTCAGCTCTTGAAGCTAGTGTTAAGTATCTAGCTCGAGATTTGGGTTCCAAAGGCATGAGAGTAAATGCAATAAGCGCAGGACCCATAAAAACATTAGCCGCTTCTGCTATTGGAGATGCAAAATTCCTATATAAATGGAATGAAGACCATTCTTTCCTTAAGAGAAATGTAGATATCCATGATGTTGGAAATTCAGCATTATATCTACTAAGTGACCTTGCAAACGGTGTTACAGGTGAAATTCACTATGTAGATGCTGGATATAACAAGGTTGGGATGCCAGATCCTAAAAATATTACCTAAATATAGTTAAATTTAGTTAAAAAAACCCCCAGAATTATCAATCCGGGGATTTTAAGCTTTTAATTTAACTTTTTATTAATATCAGAGCTTCATTAAGTAAGATTTCTGATTTTGCATGATCACCATCATCATGTGCTTGTTTTCCAGAATCTCTTAATTTTTGAATAATGTCGACCTTGTCTGATGACATCCCTGATTCTTTTGCAATTTTTATTTCAGAATCTAATTCACCCCATAACATCGGACACGAACCAGCAAATGCTGAACTTGCAGAAATTACAAATACTATAGATAAAATTGTATTTTTCATTTTGAACCTTTCTTAGCCAGTAAAATGGATACTAAACAGGTAATTATTAGATCGTTGATTGTCGCACGAGACATCCTAAAAAATAATTCAAATAAAACCCCAAAAATCAGCTTTTTGGGGTTTAAAATTTTATTTTAAGTAAATAATTATTCAGTAGCTTGTTTCATAGAAAGTTTAACTTTACCTCTATCGAAACCAATAACTTTAACTTTTACCTCATCGCCTTCTTTGACAACATCAGTTACTTTAGCAACTCTTTTATCTGCAAGTTCTGATATATGAACAAGTCCGTCTTGTTTTCCTAAAAAATTAACAAAAGCACCAAACTCCATGATCTTCATTACTTTTCCTGAATAAATTTTATTCAATTCAGCTTTTGCAGTAATGTCTTTAATCATTTGCATTGCGATGTTTCTAGACTCTTCATCTGGCGCAGCAACTGTTACTACACCTTCGTCATTTACATCTACTTTCGCACCTGATTTTTCAACTATCTCTCTGATTGTTGCACCACCTTTTCCAATCACAGCAGCAATGTCTTTTTTATCTACATTAACTTGTTCCATTTTTGGAGTATGTTTTCCAACATCAGATCTTGAAGCTGATAATGCTTTATTCATTTCTCCTAAGATGTGAACTCTTCCATCTTTAGCTTGGCTTAATGCCTGTTCCATAATTTCAAATGTAATACCTGTAATTTTGATATCCATTTGAAGAGAAGTAATTCCATCTTTAGTTCCAGCAACTTTAAAGTCCATGTCACCAAGATGATCTTCATCACCTAAAATGTCTGAAAGGACGCTGAAATCATCACCTTCTTTAATTAATCCCATTGCAATACCAGCAACTGGCTCTTTAATTGGTACTCCAGCATCCATTAATGCTAAAGAGGTTCCACAAACAGTAGCCATTGATGAAGATCCATTAGACTCTGTAATCTCTGAAACCACTCTAAAAGTATATGGAAATGCTTCTTTTGTAGGTAATGAAGAGTTAATTGCTCTCCAAGCTAATTTACCATGACCAATTTCTCTTCTACCTGTTCCAATTCTTCCAGTTTCTCCAACTGAAAAAGGAGGAAAATTATAGTGAAGCATAAATCGTTCTCTTTGCAATCCATCTAAGCTCTCAATTCTTTGTTCATCATCAGATGTTCCTAAAGTTGCAACAACAATTGCTTGGGTTTCTCCTCTAGTGAATAATGCAGAACCATGTGCTCTTGGTAAAACACCCACTTCACACTCGATAGGTCTTACATCAGATAAACCTCTACCATCAATTCTATTTTTATTTTTTAGAATGTCTGTTCTAACAATCGATTTTTCAAGATTTTTTAACTGACTGTTAACATCAAGATCAGTGTAGTTTTCATCTTCTTCATAAAGCTTTTTAGCTTTATCAGTGATTTCAGAAATTTGATTTGATCTATCTTGTTTATCTCTTGTCGCAAAAGCTTTCTTAAGATCTTCTGTAAAAGTTTCCTCAAGTTTTTTCTTAACTTCAGATAAATCTTTTTTCTCAACTGCCCACTCTGGTTTTCTGCATTCTTTTGCAAGTTCCTCAATCATTTCAATCACTGGAACAAAACCTTCGTGACCAAATTTAACTGCATTTAACATTTCTTCTTCTGTTAAACCACTTGCTTCAGACTCAACCATAAGCACAGCATCTTTTGTACCTGCTACAACCAAATCTAATTTCGATTTCTCTAACTCTTCTTTAGATGGGTTTAAAACATATTTTCCATCAATAAATCCAACCCTCGAAGCTCCTACGGGACCCATAAATGGCATTCCTGATATAGCTAACGCAGCTGATGAAGCAGTGATTGATAAAATATCTGGTTCGTTTTCTTTGTCGTATGAAATTACAGTTGGTAATAACTGTACTTCATTTTTAAATTCATCAGGAAACAAAGGTCTGATTGGTCTATCAATTAATCTAGAGATTAATGTTTCACTCTCAGTTGGTCTTGCTTCTCTTTTAAAATATCCACCTGGAATTTTTCCAGCTGCATAATATTTTTCTTGGTAATTTACAGATAATGGAAAGTAATCCATATCAGCATTTACTTTTTTTGCTCCCACTACTGTTGCTAGTACGACTGTCTCTCCACATGTTGCGATTATTGCACCGTCTGCCTGTCTTGCTACTTTACCTGTTTCTAAACTTATCTTCTTTCCCGCTACTTCAATTTCCTTCTTGTATACTTTAAACATTTCATTTCCATTTCGTTTCGTTCGTTTCGTTCCATTCCGTTCTATCTATCTTGACTTCTATTTTCTCAAATTCAATTTCGACAGTACATTTTTGTAAGAATCCATTTTGTTTTTCTTTAGGTATTCTAACAATTTCTTTCTTCTATTTACCGCTCTCAACAATCCAACAGATGAATGTTTATCCTTTTTGAATTGCTTAATATGCTTAGAGAGAGTTTCAATTTTTTCTGTTAACAAAGCAATCTGGATTTCTGATGATCCGGTGTCCTTATCATGCATTGCTAATTCTTGTGCCTTTTTATTCATGCCTCTTTCTTCCTATTTATTTGTTTGTTTTATTAAGTTTTCTATTTTTTCCGCATACTCAAAAGACTCATCTTTTCTAAAAAGTAATTTTGGTAAAAATTTCATAACCACTTTTTGTGATAAAATTTTTCTTATTAAAAATGAGTATTCCTTTAAAACATTAATTGTTTCCTCAGCATCTTTTCCTCCTAATGGAAGAACATATGCTTTAGCAATTTTTAAATCAGGACTCATTCTAACCTCAGTAACTGTTATAGTATTTGTTTCTAAATTCGGCACCTTAGCCTCATTTCTTATAAAAATCATGCTTAAAGACTGCTTAATCATTTCTCCAACTCTAAGCTGTCTTTGTGATACTGGTTTTCCTATTCTATCAGCCATTAAATCGATCTCTCTGTGGATGTAACATTAAATGCCTCTATTGTGTCGTTTTTTTGGAAATCCATATAATCTTTAACGGTAATTCCACATTCCTGACCATCACTAACTTGTTTTACTTGGTTTTTTTCTCTGAAAATTGTTGAAACTTTTCCTGTGTAAATAATTGCACCATCTCTGATAATTCTTACATCAGAATTACTATTTATTTCACCTTCTGTAATTTTTGAGCCTGCAACTTTTCCAGCACCCGAAACTTTAAATATCTCTAGAATTTGCGCTGTTCCAGTTATTGTTTCTTGAACATCTGGAGATAATAGTCCAGACATTTTTTGCTTAACATAATCCAACACCTCATAAATGATATTATAAGAAGAAATTTTTATTTTTTCATTTTCAGCAAGTTTTTTAGCTTCTTTGCTCGGTTTAACATTAAAGGCTATTAAAACAGCATTTGATGCTTTAGCCAATGTAACGTCGGTTTCTGTTACCATTCCTATGTCTGCTAAAATTATTTTAGGCTTAACTTCTTCATGTTTAATTTGAGCAATTGCATTTTTGATAGCCTCTGATGATCCTTGTACATCAGATTTAATAATTAAATTTAATTCCTCAGAAGACTTATCTGAAAAAGCAGAGTCTTGAGTCGCAAAGGTTAATGGGTTTTTTCCATCTTTGCTCTCTTGTGCTCTATTTTCACTCAAAGTTTTAGCCTTTTTTTCAGTGTCTAAAACAATAAAATCATCTCCAGCTTTAGCAGCACCATTTATACCCAAAACTTCTACAGGAGTTGACGGTGGAGCCTCGCTAATATTTTGACCTTTATCATTAATAATTGCTCTAACCTTTCCCCATTTTAAACCACTTACAAAAAAATCACCCTTTCTAAGAGTACCTGTTGTTACAATAATATTCGCAACTGGTCCTCTTCCAACATCTATTTTTGACTCTAATACGATCCCTGTAGCTTTAGATTCATAATCAGTCTTAAGATCTAAAATTTCAGCTTGTAAAATTATTGACTCAACTAACTTATCTAAATTTTGTTTAGTTTTTGTAGAAACCTCAACCATTAAAGTATCACCAGATAAATCCTCTGCTATCAATTCATGTTCAAGTAATTGGTTTTTAATTTTCTGTGGATCAGCTTCAGGAAGGTCACACTTATTTATTGCAACTACGATTGGAACATTCGCAGCTTTTGCATGTTTTATAGATTCGACTGTTTGTGGCTTTACTCCGTCATCAGCTGCAACAACCAAAACTACTACATCTGTTAATTTTGATCCTCTTGCTCGCATTTCAGTAAAAGCTGCGTGACCTGGAGTATCTATAAAAGTTAATTTATTATTTTGACTTTCAATTTGGTATGCTCCAATATGCTGAGTAATTCCACCAAACTCTCCTGAAACAACATTTGCGCTTCTCAAAACATCTAATACGGAAGTTTTACCATGGTCAACATGACCCATAACCGTAACAATAGGTGGTCTATTTTTTAAATTTTCTACTCTAGTAGCTTTTATTTTTTGAATAATTTCTTCTGCTTTTTCTTCTCTTATTGGATTATGTCCAAATTCCTTAACTAGAAACTCAGCTGTATCAGCAGCTAAAGTTTGATTAATTGTTACAGTTACTCCCATTCCAAATAAATATTTAATTACATTACTCGACTGCTCAGCCATTCTATTAGCTAACTCTCTAACAGTTATTGCCTCTGGAATATTGATATCTCTTTTTACTGGTTTTGAATTTTCTTGTGTCTCTTCTTTAGAAGAATTTTTCATTTCTTTTTGTCGAGCTCTTTTAACTGATGCTAAACTTCTTTCTCTTGCTTCTATTTCATCACTTAGGGCTCTTGAAACAGTTAATTTTAATTCTCTTTTTTTTGTTCCAGCTTTTAATGTTTTTTTATCTTTTTCACTATCTCCCTTAATTCTTTTAGTGGCTCTTTGCTCTGCCAGTTTTCTTCTTTCAAAATCGCTTGTGATTGGAGTAGATTTTGGTGCAAAAGATGGTTTTAAAGATGCGCCTCTATTAAATGAAGTAGTAGATTTTGGTTTGCCAGCACCAAGTCTTAACGATCCACCTCTATTAGTAAATTTGCTGCCTTGTTTTTCAATTACCCTGGAATTTTTTCCTTGAGTTTTAGCTATCTCAATATTTCTTATAGATTTCTTTGCAGAGCCAGATATTGTTAATTTTGTTTTTTTCTCCATTGCTCATCTCTCAATCTTTATAAATTATATTTCTAGCAGACATAATTAATTCATCTGCCTCTTCTTTAGATAAAGCAAAATCTTCTAGATAACCTTGAATTTTAACTCTCTCTCCTTTTACTACATCGTAGCCACCAGTAAGTTCATCAGATGCAAGATCTGCAAAATCTTCTAATGTTAATATTTTTTGTTCACCTAATGTAACCAACATTCCTGGAGTAAGACCTCTAAGGTTGATAAGAGCATCTTGCAAACCAAGCTCTTTAATTCTTTCAGATATATCTTCTTGATCTTTTTGATGGAACTCTTTTGCTCTTTCAATTAACGCAATAGCTGTTTCTTCTTCAATTCCCTCTATTTTAGTTAAATTTTCTAGCAAGCTATCTTTAATGTCGTCTATTGTTGAAAAACCTTCAGCTACTAATAACTGACCTAATGTTTCGTCTAATTCTAAATTTTTAACAAAGTTGTCTGTCTTTTCTTTAAACTCTAGTTGTCTTCTCTCAGAGTCTTCCGCATCTGTCATAATATTGATTTCATAATTTAACAACTTAGTTGCCAGTCTTACATTTTGACCCCTTCGACCAATCGCTTTACTCAAATTTTCTTCTGTTAGGATTACATCAAGTTTTTTTCTTTCTGCATCAACATTCACTCTTTGAACTTCTGCAGGCGACAAAGCATTTGATACTAGTATTGCAGCATCCTCTGACCAATTCACAATATCAATTTTTTCTCCTTGAAGTTCATTTACAACTGCCTGAACTCTAGAACCTCTCATACCAACACAAGCTCCAACTGGATCTAATGATGTATCAACTGCTTTAACACAAATTTTTGCTCTACTTCCAGGATCTCTTGAGGAAGATTTAATTTCGATTAGTCCATCATATATTTCTGGCACCTCTTGAACAAAAAGTTTCTCCATAAATTTTGGATGAGCTCTAGATAAGAAAATTTGTTGACCTCTTGGCTCTCTTCTCACGTCATAGCAATAAGCTTTTACTCTATCACCAGCTTTAATATTTTCTCTAGGAATTAATTCATTTTTTTGAATGATTGCTTCTGTTCTACCTAGATCAACAATAACACTTCCAAATTCTAATCTCTTAACAATACCGCTTAAAATTGTATCTTTTTTATCAATGAAGTCATTAAATTGTCTTTCTCTCTCTGCTTCTCTAACATTAAAGCTTATAACTTGTTTAGCAGTTTGAGCAGCTATTCTACCAAAATCAAAAGATGGTAATGGTTGAAGAACTTCATCACCGATTGACTTATCTTTATTGTTTTCATTAAGACTTATTGCATCTTCCAATTTTATTTCTGTATTTGCATTTTCAGGATTTTCAGAAATAACAAGTTTTCTGAACAATTCTATGTCTCCATTATCTCTATTAATTAAAACTTTAATTTCATTTTCTTGACCAAACTTAGATTTAGCTGCTTTGGCTATTCCTGTTTCCATAGAACTGATTATAAGTTCTTTATCTATAGATTTTTCTAAAGCTACAGCTTCGGCAATTCTTATTAATTCTAATTTATCTGCTCTTTTATTTAACATTTTTTATCTGCTCCAAAAAAAAATGGGCCAAAGCCCATTTTGATAATTCAACAATGTAAGGGCAATATAGTAAAGTTTTTTTTTAATTCAACTGAAACTATTTAGAAAAAACATTGATTTTATCAGTTTTTTCCCACGAAAATGATCCATCATCTTCTGGTATTCTACCAAAGTGACCATAGGCTGCTGTTTTTTCATATATTGGTCTATTCAGATTTAACATTTCTCTTATTCCTCTAGGACTAAGATCGAAATTTTCATTAATTTTTTCAACAACAAATTTATTCTTATCTAAATCATTATCAAACAAATCAACGTAAATTGACAAAGGTTTTGAAACTCCTATTGCATAAGCTAACTGTATCAAACATTTATCTGCTATTTTTGAAGCAACAACATTTTTAGCAATGTATCTTGCCGCATAAGCAGCCGATCTATCTACTTTTGTAGGATCCTTACCTGAAAATGCTCCTCCTCCATGTGGTGCTGCTCCACCATAGGTATCCACAATAATTTTTCTTCCTGTTAGACCACAATCTCCATCTGGACCACCTATTACAAAATTGCCAGTTGGATTTACATAAAACTCTTCTTCATTAAAGTCTTTAAGAAATTTTTCTGGAATTGATTTTAACATATACGGTTTTAATAAATCTCTTACCTGAGATTGATTTACATCAGATGAATGTTGGGATGATATTACAACTGATTTTACTTTACTTGGTTTACCATCAACATATTCAAATGTAACTTGGCTCTTTGAGTCTGGTTCGATATTTTTTAATTTACCAAATTTTCTATCCTCAGCCATAAGTCTTAAAATTTTATGCGAATAATGAATTGGTGCAGGCATAAATACATCTGTTTCATTACATGCATAACCAAACATTATACCTTGATCTCCAGCACCCTCATCTTTATTTCCAGATGAGTCTACACCCATTGCAATATCAGCAGATTGGGAATGTAAATGACTTTCTATTTTTGTTGCTTCTTTCCAAGTAAATCCTTCCTGATCATATCCAATATCTTTTATACAATTCCTTACTTTTTCAATTAAATCATCTTTTTTAATCTCAGGTCCTCTCACTTCACCTGCAAGCACAACTTTATTTGTTGTTGTTAAAGTTTCACAAGCAACTCTCGAATAAGGATCTCCAGAAATGTAACTATCAACAACCATATCAGAAATTCTATCTGATACTTTATCAGGATGTCCTTCTGAAACTGACTCACTTGTAAATAGGAAACTTTTTATATTACTCATTTTTAATTCTATTAAATGAAAATATTAAAAAAATATACAATAAAATTATTAAACCAAAAATTTTATTCCCGTATTTAGAAAAGATTGTTGGTTGAATTTTTCTCATTTTTGTAAAATCAATATATCCAACTTCTTTAAAATTAATTTTTTCCTCAACTATACCAAGGGGATTTACTATCGCAGCTATTCCATTATTGGCTGATCTAATTACATATTTTCCACTTTCAATTGCTCGAAATATACTGTGAACAAAGTGTTGTTCTGGTCCTATTGATTGACCAAACCATCCATCTTCTGAAATATTTACTATTATATCAAATTCATCATTTGCATACAATTTCCCAGAATAAATT
>CACJPA010000008.1 GCA_902595105.1 uncultured Pelagibacteraceae bacterium | reverse complement strand
TATGGATTTAATATTTACTGATCTCAATACTGCTAATACAAAAATTGATCTAACAAAGTTAACAACTAAACCCACTAGCGTAATCATAGGACCTGAAGGAGATTTTTCTGAGGAGGAGAGAGAAGAGATTCTGAAATTTAATGGTGTTCAGCCTATTAAAATCAATGAAAACATATTGAGATCTGAAACGGCTGTAATTTCTGCTCTATCGATCATAAATTACGCTATTAACTGATATTTTGTCGCTAAAAGTAAAAGTGTATTTTTTTAAAAGACGCTCTATATAGGGTAAAAAAAATGAAAAAAATTTTATATATATTTCTATCTTATTTCGTTGCATCCAATGCTTTTGCTAACCAACCAAAAGATTGGCAACTAGGTTTTCAAGAGGCAGCATCTTCAACAATGAGAGACATCGTGAATTTTCACGACAAGCTGTTGTTACCAATCATAATTGCAATCAGCGTTTTTGTATTATTTTTGATGGTATATGCTTGTATTAGATTTAGAGCATCTGCAAACCCAGTTCCTTCAAAAAGAACTCACAATGTAGCAGTTGAAGTATTGTGGACTTTAATACCTTGTTTAATTTTAATTGTTATGGCTGTTCCATCTTTTAAAATTCTTTATTCACAAGATGCAATCCCTAAAGCAGATGTAACTGTTAAAGCTATAGGTTATCAATGGTATTGGGGTTATGAGTATCCTGACGAAAATATCATTTTCGACTCTTACATGATCGAAGACAAAGATCTTCAAGCTAATCAACCAAGATTGTTAGCAGTGGACAATGAAGTTGTTGTACCAGTAAATAAAGTAGTTAAAGTTTTAATTACAGCAAATGATGTTCTTCATGCATGGGCACTACCTTCTTTTGGAGTAAAACGAGATGCGGTACCAGGAAGAATAAATGAAACATGGTTTAAAGCTGAAAAAGTTGGAACTTATTATGGTCAATGTTCTGAACTTTGTGGAATTAAACACGCATTCATGCCAATCACAGTAAGGGTAGTATCTGAAGAAGAATATCAGGAATGGCTATCAGGTGCAAAAATTAAGTTTGCGAAAGAAATTATAGAGGAAGATCAATTTAAAAAACTAGCGAGTAAATAATATGTATACACAAACAGCATCACACGACGATCATCATACACCAACTGGTTGGAAGCGTTGGGCTTATTCAACTAACCATAAAGATATTGGAACTATGTATCTAATATTTGCAATTATTGCAGGTGTGATTGGTACAGCATTCTCTGTTTTAATGAGAATGGAATTGATGCATCCTGGTGATGGAATTTTAGGCGGAAACTATCATTTATATAATGTCTTAGTAACAGGTCATGGTTTGATCATGATCTTCTTTATGGTGATGCCTGCAATGATAGGTGGCTTTGGTAACTGGTTTGTTCCAATAATGATAGGTGCACCTGATATGGCTTTTCCTAGAATGAATAATATTTCATTCTGGTTACTGCCTACATCTTTTATATTATTAATAATGTCAATTTTCATGGATGGCCCTCCAGGTCAAACAGGTGTTGGTGGCGGATGGACTATTTATCCTCCATTATCATCTACAGCAGGTCAACCAGGTCCAGCTATGGATTTTGCAATCTTAAGTCTACACTTAGCTGGAGCTTCTTCAATTTTAGGTGCAGTAAACTTTATTACTACAATTTTAAACATGAGAACACCTGGCATGACACTTCATAAAATGCCTTTATTTGCATGGTCAATACTAGTAACAGCTTTCTTATTATTATTATCACTACCAGTTTTAGCAGGAGCGATTACTATGCTTCTAACAGACAGAAATTTTGGAACAGCTTTCTTTGATGCACAAACTGGTGGAGATCCAGTTTTATTTCAACACTTATTCTGGTTCTTTGGCCACCCAGAAGTTTACATTTTAATTTTACCAGGTTTTGGAATGATCAGTCATATTGTTTCAACATTTTCTAGAAAACCAGTTTTTGGATATTTAGGAATGGCTTATGCAATGGTTGCAATTGGAATAGTTGGTTTTGTTGTGTGGGCTCACCACATGTACACAGTAGGTTTAAGCACAGATACAAAAGCATACTTTTTGGCTGCAACGATGATCATTGCGGTTCCAACCGGTATAAAAATATTTTCATGGATAGCAACTATGTGGGGTGGCTCGATTTCATTTAAAACTCCAATGGTTTGGGCTTTAGGATTTATATTTTTATTTACTGTTGGTGGAGTTACTGGTGTAGTCCTTGCGAATGCTGGAGTTGATACTGCAATGCATGATACTTACTACGTTGTTGCTCACTTTCATTACGTACTATCTTTAGGAGCTGTATTTGCAATCTTTGCAGGATTCTACTATTGGTTCGGAAAAATGACTGGTTACGAGTACTCGGAGTGGATGGGTCAATTACACTTCTGGTTAACGTTTATAGGTGTAAACTTAGTTTTCTTTCCACAACATTTTTTAGGCCTTGCAGGAATGCCAAGAAGATATGCTGACTACCCAGATGCTTTTGCTGGATGGAATTACATTTCCTCAATTGGTTCTTATATTTCTGTAATTGGATTAGTAGTATTTTTTATAAACCTAGCTTATGCGTTTTATAAGAAAAAGGCTGCAGCACAAAACCCATGGGGAGAAGGTGCTACAACTTTAGAATGGACAGTACCATCTCCACCTAATTTTCATACTTTTGAAGAATTGCCAAAGTTTGAAGATGAAGAGGGTGTTGAAAAATCTACTAGCTAAATTTAGCAAATAAGATTTTTTAACTTTAAATTAATGATTAAGTCTAAATTAAAAAATAGAAATTTATCTCAAGAAGACGCCTTTAATTTATCTGAATTATTTAAATTAATGAAACCAAGGGTAATGTCTTTGGTTATTTTTACATGTGCAGTTGGATTATTAATGTCACCCAATATAATTCCAACAAAAGATGCAATTATTGGGATTATTTTAGTTTCAATTGGAGCAGGAGCGGCTGGAGCTTTAAACATGTGGTATGAGTCTGATCTTGATGCATTAATGACAAGAACTTGTCTTAGACCAATACCCACGGGTAAAGTAAATAAAAATCAAGCTCTAGTTTTTGGAATTTCTCTTTCAATATTCTCTGTAATTGCTCTCGATTTTTACTCAAATAGAATATCAGCTGCTTTATTACTGTTTACTATTTTGTTTTATGTTTTTGTTTATACGATTTGGTTAAAGAGAAAAACTCCTCAAAACATTGTTATTGGTGGCGCTGCAGGAGCATTACCACCTGTTATTGGTTGGACTATAGCTACTAACTCTCTTTCATTAGAGCCACTTACTTTCTTTTTGATTATATTTTTTTGGACTCCATCTCACTTCTGGGCTTTAAGCTTGTATAAATCTGACGACTATAAGAAAGCAAAAATACCAATGCTTCCACTTACCAACGGTGTAGAGAGCACAAAATTAAATATATTTGTTTATTCGCTTACAATGCTTCCATTGGTAATTTTGCCATATGTTATCGGGTTCGTAGGTTTAGCATTTTTAATACCATCTTTAATTTTGACAATTTACTATAATTATTTATGTTTCGAACTTTATAAGTTTAAGAAAAACAAATTCGATGCAAAAAAAGCAAAAACAATATTTGGATATTCAATTTTATATTTATTCTTAATATTTGTTTTGTTCTTAATAGATAAAATTTTATGATAACACCCGATAAAAAGACAAAGAAAAAAAATATAATTACTGCAATAGCAATTTTAGCTTTTATGGTTTTTTTATTTGTTTTTACTCTTTATAACGTTGGAGTATTTGATAGGCAGATATGATGAAAGGTAAAACATTAACCCCAATATTGTTAGCAGGAATTTTTGTTCTGATGTTAGGTTTGTCATTCGCTGCAGTGCCTTTGTACGATTTATTTTGTAGGGTAACTGGATTTGGAGGAACTACACAGGTTTCAAAAGAAGCTCCAGATATAGTATTAGATAAAGTTGTAAGTGTTAGATTTGATACAAATGTAAACAATCTAGAATGGGATTTTAAAGCAAAATCAAATGTAATTGATGTTAAAGTTGGTCAGGTTAACAGAATTGAATTCGAAGTAGAAAACTATGGTGATGACACTACTTTTGGAGTAGCGAGCTTCAATGTTTCACCCGCTAGTTTTGGAAAATATTATAGTAAATTAGGATGTTTTTGCTTTGAAAAACAGGAACTCAAAGCAGGTGAGAAGGCAACCTACATTATGACTTTTTATTTAGATCCTGAACTAGTAAATGATCCAACAACAAAAAATCTACAAGATGTAACTATGTCGTACACTTTTTTCTCGACAGATTACTATAAACAATCATAATCACGAAAAATGTCAGCAGAAAAAAAGCACGATTACCACTTAGTTGATCCAAGTCCTTGGCCAATTTATACATCATTTGCATGCTTAGTATTAGCCATAGGGACAATTTTTTATATGCATAACGATGTTTCCTGGGGAATGTATTTAGGTTTAGCATTATTAATTTATGGAGCTTACATGTGGTTCAGAGATGTAGTTATTGAAGCTGAGCATCAAGGTCATCATACTCCAGTCGTTCAAATTCATCATAGATATGGAATGACTTTGTTCATTGCTTCAGAGGTAATGTTCTTTGTTGCCTGGTTCTGGGCATACTTTGATATAAGTTTGTTTCCAAATGAATTTGTTGGAAATGTTTGGCCTCCACAAGATATAGAAACTTTTGATCCATGGGATATTCCGTTAATAAATACACTGGTTTTATTATTATCAGGCACTACAGTAACTTGGGCTCATCATTCATTATTAGAAGACGATAGAAAAGGATTTATTCAAGGATTAACAGCTACTGTTGTGTTAGGTTTCTTTTTTACTTTATTGCAAGCTTACGAATATCATCATGCTACATTTGATTATTCAGGACATATTTATGGTGCAGTATTCTATATGGCAACAGGTTTTCACGGTTTCCATGTCATTGTTGGAACAATCTTTCTTGCCGTGTGTTTATGGAGAGGAAGATTAGGTCACTTTACTAAAGAACATCACTTTGGTTTTGAGGCAGCTGCTTGGTACTGGCACTTTGTTGATGTTGTTTGGTTATTCTTGTTTGCAGCTATCTACGTTTGGGGAAGTTAAGAATTAGTCCTTGAAGAATAAGCTTCTATTTTCAGTTTTTGTTTATTTTATAATCGTAGTTTTATTATCATTAGGTTTCTGGCAATTATATAGATTGAGTTGGAAATTAGATCTAATCAATCAAATTGAAAATTCTTTAAAGATTGATCCAGTTGAACTTCAAAATGTAGAAAAAAAAAATTATTTAAGAATAAAAACATCAGGACAAATTGATTTTGAAAAACAAATTTATCTATACAATCTTAATGAAGCTGGGCAACCTGGATTTGAAGTTATTAACCCAATTAAAATAGGAGATGAAGATTATTTAATTAATAGAGGTTGGATATCTTTTGATAAAAAAAATAAACCGGAGATTAATATCATTGATCAAAAAAATATCATAGGCACTTTAATGCTTCAATCAAAGTCAAGCTCATTCAAACCTAAGAATGAGATCGATAAAAATTATTGGTTTACTCTAGATCGAGAAGATATTTTAAAATTTACAGGAAGAAACTTTTCAAAATATATAATTTATTTAAATGGTAGTTATGAAAACCCAAGGCCCAAAGTGATTACTGCTAAAATTTCAAACAACCACAAAAAGTATGCAATTACTTGGTTTTCGATGGCGATTTCAATCCTTTTAATATATTTATATTTTAGAAAAAAAAATTATTAAATGAGATACGTTAGCACTAGAAACACAACAAAAACATACGATTTTAAGGATGTTTTTATTAAAGGTCTTGCTGATGATGGAGGACTATTTATTCCAAGTTCACTTCCAAAATATAGTAAAAAAGAAATTCAAGAATTAAAATCACTAAATTATTCAGATTTAGCTAAAAAAATTATTTTTCCTTTTATAGGAAGTTTTATGGATAAAAATGAATTGTCCAAAATAATTGATAAGTCTTATTCTGTTTTTAGAAGAGAAAATGTAATTGATTTCATTAAGATAGGGGATCGATCTGTTTTAGAATTATTTCATGGTCCAACATTAGCTTTTAAAGATGTTGCTATGCAACTTCTTGGAAATTTTTATGAATTTTATTTAAGTAAACAAAATAAAAAAATTAATATTGTGGTTGCCACATCAGGAGACACAGGGGCGGCAGCTATAGATGCAATTAAGGGAAAAGAAAATTTAAATATTTTTGTATTACATCCTGATAATCGTGTTTCTTCCGTTCAACGAAAAATAATGACGACTGGAAAGCATGAAAATGTATTTAATATTGCTATTAAAGGAAATTTTGATGATTGCCAAAACTTAGTGAAATCAATGTTTTCTGACTCAAAATTTTCTCAAGATATTAATATGTCAGGTGTAAATTCAATTAACTGGGCAAGAATTATTGCTCAATGTGTTTACTATTTTTACAGCTATTATTTAATTGAAGATAAGAATGAGCCGACAAACTTTTCGGTTCCCACAGGAAATTTTGGAGATGTTTATGCTGGTTATTTAGCTAAAAAAATGGGTTTACCTATTAATAAATTACTTGTAGCAACAAATCAAAATGACATTCTGCATAGAGCTATTTCCAATGGTAATTACAAGGCTGAAACTGTTTCTGAAACTATTTCGCCTAGTATGGACATACAGATTGCAAGTAACTTTGAGAGACTTATTTTTGATTTAAATAATAAGAATTCAGAACAAACATCAAAAGACATGATAAAAATTAAAGAAGAAGGAAAGTATTCAATTGGGATAGACAAGCTAAATTTAATTAATCAAGATTTCTTATCAGCAAGAATGAGTGAGACCGAAACACTGGATGTGATTAAGTCTGTTTATAAAGAATTTAATATTGTTTTAGATCCACATACTGCCATTGGTTATGGAGCTTTTGACAAACATGATCTCAATGGTAATAATATTGTTTTAGCAACAGCACATCCATGCAAGTTTCCTGATGCAATTCAAAGTGCTATAAATATCAAAGCTGAGTTGCCGAATGAACTTCAGTTTATATTAAATGAGAAAGAAAATTATGATATTCTTGAAAATAATATCGAAAAAGTAAAAGAGCATATTAAAGAAAGATCCAAATGAAAATAAAAGAAAACGATAACCTGCCAAATTCAGAAATTTTTGTACTTCAAGATGGAGAGCCTATAAAAAAAAATATAGAAGATTTTTTTAAAGATAAAAAAGTAATAATGTTTGGATTACCTGGGGCATATACTTCTGTATGTTCTGCTAAACATTTGCCAGGATATATTAAGATGCATGATCAATTTAAAGAAAAAGGTATTGATCATATAATTTGTATTTCAGTAAATGATCCCTTTGTGATGAATGCTTGGGGCAAACAGAACAATGTAGGTGAAAAAATTGTTATGATGGGTGACCCATTTCTTAATTTTACAAAAGAAATTGGTGCAGATGTTGATAAAAGTGGCAGAGGTTTGGGGATTAGATCTAATAGATACACAATGTTTGTTGAGAATATGAAGATCATTAAACTTCAGGAAGAAGTAGATACCGGATCGTGTGATATCTCAGCTGCAGAAAATTTCTTTAAACTAATCTAGGCTTGCTGCTTTTTTAGCTAACAAATCAACTTCTTCATTTAGAGGATTCCCAGCATGTGCTTTAACCCAGTTCCACTTAATTTTGGAGTTGTTGCTTAACTCATGTAATTGAACCCACAAATCTTTATTTTTAACATCTTCTTTATTTGATGTTTTCCAATTATTTTTAATCCAGTTATGGATCCAATCAGTAATTCCATTTTTAACATATTTAGAATCTGTGTAGATTTCTATCAAATCTTCAGAATTCACTTCTTTTAATGCATTGATTGTCGCCGTTAATTCCATTCTATTATTTGTTGTATCTTTTTCACTGCCACTTATTTTTTTCATTTCATCTTTAGTGCATATTATAGCTGCCCATCCACCATTTCCTGGATTTTTTAAACATGAGCCATCAGTATAAATTTTAATCATTAAATCAAATAATCTTTAAAAGTATTTAAATTATTATGGGTAATTAGTTTTTGATAATATTCGTTTGGATCCTTAATTTTGATTAAGGCAGTTTTTGGAGTATTTGAATAATCATATAGTCTAGTTAACAGATATCTAAGTGCAGCACCTCTACATAAAATATTTAAATTATTTCTTTCATTTAATTTAATTTTTTTAACACTATTGTAGCCTTTGATTAATTTATTAACCTTTTTTTTATTAATTATAAATTTTTTATTTTTTTCATCAAAACATAGTGCATTAATACAGATTGCTATTTCATACATATAGTAATCGTTAGCAGCAAAGTAAAAGTCAATAATTCCAGACAAATTATTTTTGTTAAAAAAAATATTATCTATAAATAAATCACCATGAATTATCCCAGATGGAAGTTTTTTTGGCCAATTTTTTTTAATATCATTAAAGTTGTTAAATAAAAATTTTTTCAAATTTGATCTTTTGTTAGATTTAAATTTAATACTCTGGAGTAATGGTTTTAAATATTTTACCCCCATTGAATTCTTTCTTTTAAATTTTATTTTCTTAGTAACCAGATGCATTTTGGCTATTTCTTTTCCAATAGCATAGCAGTCATTTTCGTTTACTTTCTTTTTATCTTTACCCTTTAAAAAAGTAACAATGCAGGCTGTTTTATTTTTTAGTTTAATTAAATAATTTTTGTCTTTAGTTTTAAGTGGTCTTGGACAATTAATTTTTGAGTCATTTAAATGATCCATTAGTTTCATAAAAAAAGGGATTTCCTTTGGAAGAACTCTTTTTTCAAAAATTGTGAGAATAAACTTCTTATTTTTTGAATTTAAAATGTAATTTGTGTTTTCAATTCCCTTAGTAATTCCTTGGAAAGTTAAAATTTTTTCGATATTAAACTTACTATTTATTATATCGATATCTCTTTGATTAATTTTTGTATATACAGCCATTTAATTTAATTTTTTTGGAACTTTGAAAACTACATTTTCTTTTATAATTTCTACTTCCTCGACATTTATAGAAAACCTTTTTTTTAATTCACTAATAAAATTTTCTACTAGAATTTCAGGTGCTGATGCTCCTGAAGATATACCAATTGTATCTGAATTTTGTATTTGATCAAAAGGGATCTGACTCTCAGAATGAAAAAGTTGTGAGTTTCGACAACCAGATTTTTTAGCTACCTCAACAAGTCTAACTGAATTTGAAGAGTTTCTACTACCTATCACAAAAAATATGTCACACTTTTTTGCAATTTTTTTAACTGCCATTTGTCTATTTGTTGTTGCGTAACAAATATCCTCTTTTGCTGGCTCTCTAATATTAGAATATTTATTTTTCAAAATATTTATTATTTCCCTAGTATCATCAACAGATAATGTTGTTTGAGTTATATAAGCCAATTTTTCATAATTATCTGTTTTATATTTCTTTGCTTCAGTCTCATTCTGAACTAAATCAATAGATTCTTTAGGTAGTTGGCCCATAGTTCCTATTACTTCTGGATGGTTCTCATGACCGATCAAAACAATATGATAACCAGCTTTATTTAAGTTTTCTGCTTCTCTATGAACTTTAGAAACTAGAGGGCATGTAGCATCTACATAAGTCATTTTATAATTTTCAGCATCTTTTGGTATTTTTTTTGGAACACCGTGAGCAGAAAAAATAACAGGTCTAGATTTGTCATCAATTTCTTCCAGTTCTTCAACAAAGATAGCTCCTTTATTTTTTAAATCATCAACAACATGCTTGTTGTGAACGATTTCATGTCTAACATAAACTGGTGACCCGTATTTTAGGATAGATTTTTCTACTATCTCTATGGCTCTTTCAACGCCAGCACAAAATCCTCTTGGAGCAGAAAGTAAAATTTTAATTTGTTTATTTTTCATTTTTCTCTAAAAAATATTCCAGCAATATATGTGGAAAGGTTAAAGACGCCAAACCAATAAAAATTATTTTTAAGATTGCATTATCTACATAATTTACATCATTTAATAAAAACAAAACAATTATTGAAATAAAGATTGTTAAAATAGTTAATGGTAAAGCCTTTATAATAAATAATTTTAGACCGTTTTGTAAATTGTTTTCATCAAGGTCTATCGCAAGTGAAATTGAATGTCTTACTGAATGTAAAAAGCAAAAATAAATTGTAAAAGCTGTTAAAGGATTAAAATAGTAATTTAAAATTATTATTGAGAAATAATCAAAAAAAATTGTAAATTTTTTAAATTCAAACTTATCAAGAAATAAAAATATACTTGATAACGAACTCAAAATTATTGCTATTTCGATTATTTTTTTTTCTTCCAAAAACTCTAAGAATAAATAAAAATTTTCATTAACTATAAGTAATGATTTGAATATTTTTACAGTATCATCAAAATGAAAAAAGAGTGGTGTAAGAATAATAAGCAAACCTTTTAAAAAGTATAATAATTGAATTATATACGATTTTTTGTTTATTAAAAATTGAGTATCTTCTTTACCGAAATGAAAAGCTGCAACTGACAGAAAAATTAAAAGTGTAGCTGCAGGAAATAGCAACCAAATAAAAATGACAATTAGTGCAATAAAAATATAAATAATATAGAAAATATATATTCCTTCAAAATTAAATATCCTAAGTAGTTTTTTACCTTTAATGTTATCTAATGCACCGTGTGAAACTCCAATAGTTAAAATTAAAAATAAACATATTGTTGACGAAATATCTAAATAATTAAATTTTAACATCACAACAGAAAATAGGTTAATTAACAAAAAAAATATAAATGAATGACTAAGGTTAATTTTTTTAATTAATTGATTAGTCATTTAAAATAATTCTTTTAAAAATTTCCATTTAGGCATTTTTAAAATTATTTCTAAATCTTCCAAAAAATTGCTTTTATTAGATAAGAAATTAATAGCAGTATTAGGCGAACTATTAAACATTTTAAAGAAAATTTCTCCCATATCTGAAGAGTTATTTCTTAAAACTTTCAAAAATATATTGTCCAAAAAATCATATTTTTTTTTAATTTTAAACAATTTAGCTTTGGAAATATTTCCAATGTTTTCTGCTATATATTTGCTGTGTTCCTGAATATTCAAAAATGTATAACCAGTACTTAATCTTGTCATATCACCGGCTGATCCAATATTTATTTCATTTAATTTTTTAAGATTTTTATTTCTAAATAGAGGTATAGAGCCTTCTTCTTTAAAATTGATTTTATAATTTTTGACATTTAAATGGTTTTTTAAGTATTGATCTATTTGATTATTATAATCTCTTATATTTTCATTACTTAAATTTGATATCCAGGTAGTTTCCACAAGTGCATTTTTTTTTGTAAAAGGGAGAGTATAAAAAAAATGAACCTCATTTTTCTGATCGCACGCAAAATCCATTAAGTTAAATATTTGGTCATCAAAAAAATCTTTTTCAGTTTCTATTTCTACACCATAAAAATGTTGCCACAAATTACTTGGTTTACTTTCAAAATTTGAAACGCTATTAAAAATTATTGAATTTGATAATTCAATATCATTAATATTTTTAAAAAATTTTATATTTTCATTTAATTTAAGCTTTGAAAGGATTTTGTCATAAAATTTTCCACTATCTATTGATTGATATGGTGTTAGCTTACAATCAATAAACTTCGTATCATTAGATATATTTATAGAGAAATTATCCCAACTTTTTTTGACACAATCATCAAAATTATGTGGAAATACTTTCCAAAATGACCAAGTTTTATCTCTTTTATATTCATCTCTAGGCTCAATTATAGCCAAAGATTTATTTTTTAATTTATCAGAAATTTCAAGTTCATAAGCTAAAGATAAACCTGCGCAACCACCACCAATAATTATATAATCAAAATCTTTCATTTAAATTTATCTCTTCATTAATTAATGAATGATCATGTTCAATTTCATTATCATTTTTATTTGTAAAAGTTAAAATTATTAAATCAAAAATTGATAAAAAAGTTTCAATAATTTTTTCAATTTTTGTTACATAAATTTTTCCAGAATTTTTATAATTTTCTAAATTATTTTTATTAAGTATTTTGTGTCCAATTTTTCTATATACTCGTCTTGCAACTAAAATAGAAAATCTGAAACTTAAAGGTATTTCTTTAATTGAGTAAAAAGAATTTTCATAAAATTTTTCAGACAAAGAAATAGTAGATTTAATGTCGTTAAAATTTTCATTGATATAACTTCTTTTATTATTTTTATCTTCAATTACATCCCTCGAAATATTGGTAAGCTGCATTGCTATTCCAAGATCGATAGCTGATTTTAAGGAATTTATCTTATTAACTTTTAAAATTTTTGCCATCATTAAACCGACTGTACCTGCTACTCTATAAGAGTATATTAATAATTCTTTTTTTGATTTTAATTCTACTCTTTCTTTTATATCTGAATTGATACCATCAAATAAATCATTGATTGCTTTTATTGAAATATTAAATTCATCTATAAGTTCCCAAATATTTTTAATAACAATGTTTTGAAAGTTTTTATTTAAAAAATCTTTCTTAAAGTTTTCAAATTTAATTATTTTGTCTTCCAATTTTCCTGGATCATCAGCAATATTATCTGCTTCTCTACAAAAATCATAAAGCGCAGAGCATTTCTCATAAGTTTTTTTTGGCAAAAAAAAACCAGCCCAGTTAAATGATTTTGCATATTTTGCTAAATAATTTTTTGTTAACATTCTAAATCAATTTATCTAATACTTTTGCAGAGGAAAGTACTCCTGGTACCCCTGCTCCAGGGTGAGTTCCGGCACCAACAAAATACAGACCATCATAAATTTCCGATTTATTATGAAATCTAAAATAAGCTGATTGAGTGAATTTAGGCTGAATTGAGAAACCTGATCCATATTTTGTATTTAGTTCTTTCTCAAAATAATCAGGCGTAAGATAAAAGTCTGATACAATATTACTTCTAAGATTAGGCATTAAATCGTTTTCCATTTTATCAATCACAAGGTTTCTCATTTTTTCACCTTCTATTTGCCAATCTATATTTGATTGATTATTTGGAACTGGCACTAATACATAGAAACAATCATTTCCATCAGGAGCCATACTCTTATCTGTTGCAGAGGGTCTATGGAGATAATAGCTAATATCGTTATTTAATTTTTTATGATCAAAAATATCATCCAGATGTTCTTTATATTTGTTTCCAAATTTAATTGTATGGTGTTCAACGTTTTCATAGACTTTTTTTGTTCCAAAATAATAAACAAATAAACCCATTGAGTAATCCATCCTTTTTTGTTTCCAATCAAACATCATTGAATTTTTTAAGTTTTTACTAGTCATTTTTTCATAAAAAGCTGGAGGGTCTGCGTTACAAATAACGTTATCAGTTTCAATAATTTCTTCATTGTTAACCACAACACCAGTAATTTTATTATTCTTAGTAATAATTTCTCTTACTTCAGTATTTTTTATTATTTCGATTTCTATCTCATCCATTAACTTTTCAAATCCTTTAATTATATTTCCTGTGCCACCCATTGAATAATGAATACCCCATTTTTTTTCCAAATAAAGAATTAGCCCATAAATCGATGTAGTTGTGAACGGATTACCACCAACCAGTAGTGGATGCATACTAAGCATCCTTCTTAATTTTTCATTTTTTACATAAGACGATACTAATGAATAAACTGATTTATAACTCTTTAGTTTTAATAATGCTGGCAGCTGTTTCATCATAAACAAAGGTTTATCAAATGGAACATCTGCAAGTTCTAAAAATCCTTTATCAAAAATTTTTTTGGTAAAATTTACTAAATTTTTATAACCTTTTACATCTTCTTGATTTAAATTTTCAATTTGTTTTTTCATTTCTATTTCATCACCTGAGTAATTAAATTTAGTTTGGTCTTCGAAAACAAATTGATACCAAATTTTAAGTGGAGTTAATTTTATGTAGTCTTCAGGATTTTTATTGAACAAACTGAATAGTTCATTAATTAAATATGGAGCAGTTATTACTGTTGGCCCAGCATCAAAAGTAAAACCATCTTTTTTAAAAACTCTAGCTCTTCCACCTAGATCTGAATGTTTTTCTATTAATTTTACTTTATGTCCTTTGGCTCTTAGTCTTATTGCTGCAGCAATACCACCAAATCCAGATCCAATAACTATAGAATTCATTGCTGTAATTTATAGCTTTTTCAGGAAATTGTAACCGTATTATGAGTTTATTTTTTTTAATTGTTCTTTAGTTTCTTCTAAATTTTTTTGAAATACAGCATCTAGTTTTGATTTATCAACTGATGTAGTTATGATTTTTTTTACTGAGTCTACCGCTATTTTGATTGAAGCATCTTTTATTTCTTTCAATGCAGCCTCTTTCATTTGGCTAATTTTATTTTCAGCCAAACTCTTTTTAATTTCTGATGATTTATGAAATTTATCATTTAAATCTATTATTAATTTATCCGACTCTTTTTTTGCATTTTGCAAAATTTCATTACTTGCAGAAGTAGCGGTATCTAATTTTTTTTGAGCATTATCGAGTAAAGTTTTTGCTTCTGTTCTCAATTTTTCACTTTCATCTATCTCATTTTTGATGTCAGAAATCATACCATCGAGCATTTGAGAAACTTTTTGTGGAATTTTAAAGTAAATTAAAACCCCAATGAAGATTACAAATGAAATTGCTACCCAGAAAGTTGCATCAATTGCCATAGTATTTGTCTCCATTTCTTTTAGATAGATCATCAACAATTGCTGATATACTGCTATTATTTACTTCAGCACCAATAAGTTTCTGCAGTAATTCAGATGATGTATCTCTAGCAATTTTATTTATTTTATCAGGCGCATTATCTCTTAAAGCTTGGATTTCTTTTTCCGCTTGAGCTATTTCATCATCTATTTGTTTATCAAGCACGTCTCTTTTAGCATTTATGTCTTTAACTGCCTTTTCTCTTGCTTGATTAAACATAGCATTAGCTTCGGTTTTGCTTTTCAAAATTATTTGATCATATTCTTTAAGTTTGGTTTCACTATCTTCTCTTTGTTTTTCAGCTGCCTCAATATTTTCTAGAATTTGAGATTTTCTAGACTCTAAGTTATTACTAATTTTTGGAAGAATTAGTTTAGATAAAACTAAATACATTATCCCAAAAGTAAGTACCAACCAGAATATCTGAGAAACCCAAAACTCTGGATTTAATTGAGGCATACCTCCACTTTCAGCGGCAAAAGCTTCTTTAATAAAAAAGAAGCTTAAAAATATTAGATGAAGATATATTTTTTTGACCATTAATTTAAAACGCAAATAAAATAATCAATGCAACAACTAATCCAAATAACCCTGTTGCTTCAGCAAGCGCGAAACCTAAAAGTAAGTTAGGAAATTGTTTCTGAGCTGCTGATGGGTTTCTCATAGCACCTGACAAATAATTTCCAAAAATTATTCCAATACCAACACCGGCACCAGCTAAAGCTATTGCTGCTAAACCTGCTCCGATCATTTTTGCTGCTTCTAATTCCATTATATCCTCCTCTGTTATTAATGGTGTAAATTTAATGCATCATTTAAATAGATGCAGGTTAAAATTGCAAAAACATATGCTTGAAGAAAAGCAACTAATATCTCCAAACCAGTTAATGCAACTGAAAAACTTAGCGGAAGCCATCCACCAACTATTCCAAGACTAATTACAAAGCCTCCGAAAACTTTCATCATCGTATGACCAGCCATCATATTTGCAAATAATCTAACTGATAGACTTATTGGTCTACTTAGATAAGAAATAATCTCTATTACTACTATTAAAGGGAGTAGTATCGCTGGTACTCCGCTTGGTACAAACAATTTTAAATATCCAAAACCATGTTTAATAAATCCAATTACTGTTACGCCAATAAAGATAAATGCAGCAAGAACAAATGTAACTATAATGTGACTAGTTACAGTGAATGTGTAAGGTATCATTCCAAACATGTTGCAAAACAAAACAAACATGAACAATGAAAAAATAAATGCAAAATATGGTTTTGCTTTAGAACCCGCTGTATCACTAATCATTTTAGCAACAAACGTATAGCTAAGTTCCGCTAATAATTGAATTTTATTTGGTAAGATTGCATTTTTCTTAGATCCTAAATTAAAAATTAATAAAATAGAAACTGTACTTATAATCATAAACAAACTTGCGTTTGTAAAAGATATGTCAAATGCTCCAACTTTTATTTCAGGTCCAATTCTATAAACATCGAATTGGGACATTGGGTTTGCTGCCATAGTACTAACTTATTTTTGCATTTTTTTTGCTGATCTAATCACATTTGTTATTCCAGCGATCACCCCAACAAAAAAAAATATTAATATAAACCAGGGTTTAGTACCAAAGGTCTTGTCAAAAATAAACCCAATAATTGTCCCGACAGCCACTGCAGACACAAGTTCTGTGCTCAATTTGAATGCTGTTCCAATAGGTGAGGGGTTATCCTTCTTGTTATATAGATTTTTCTTAGAAATCTTACTTTTTGCAATCTCTAAGCGAGTTTTAAAAGGATCTTTTGCCATTTATATTGGTTAAGCAACCATACTTTCTGCTTTTTGAAGGTCTACAGCAACTAGTTGGCTTATCCCTTTTTGTGGCATAGTTACCCCATATAGCCTGTTCATTTTAGACATTGTTAAGGCGTGGTGAGTAACAATTATAAATTTAGTGTTAGTAATTTTAATTAATTCCTCAAGCAAACTACAAAATCTTGTTACGTTGGCATCATCAAGAGGAGCATCTACCTCATCTAAAACACAAATTGGAGAAGGGTTGGTTAAAAATACTGCAAAAATTAAAGATAGGGCAGTTAGAGCTTGTTCACCACCAGATAATAGAGTTATAGACTGAAGTCTTTTTCCTGGAGGACTGACTAACATTTCTAAACCAGCTTCCAATGGATCATCAGAATCTACCAATTCAAGTTTGGCATTTCCTCCATTAAAAAGTTTTGTATAAACCTCATTAAATTTTCTATTAACTTTTTCAAATGCATCAACAAGTCTTTCTCTTCCTTTTTGATTCAGCTCATTAATACTATCTTTAAGTTTAACTATTGCAGTAACCAGGTCACTACGATCCTGTTCCATTTTTTTTATTTCTTCTTCATACTTGCTAGTTTCTTCATCTGCTTTTAAATTTACTGAACCCAATTGATCTCTTTGTTGTTTTTTTTTATCTAAAGCATCTTCTTGATCTACATGATTTGGAAGTTCTTCAACTCCAAATAAATTTGAATTTTCTAAAATATTTTCTTCTGTTAAATTTAATTCTGTATTAATTCTATCAAGCAAATCATATTTTCTTTTTTGCAAACCTTCTATTGTTGCACCTGAGCTGGCTTTTCGTTCTCTTATTTGAATTGATTGCTCTTGTATTTCATTTAGCTGAGTTCTTAACGTCTCAATTTTTTTATCAGTTTCTTCTATAATTTTTTCATTCTCTAGTTTTTCTTCATCAGAAATTCTTAAATTTTCAGAAATTTGACCTTTTCTTTCTGCCTGTACTCTTGGCTGATTTTCTAAATTATTTAATTGTTCAGATAATTTATTTTTTCTTTCAGTTAATTCATTAACCATTTTTTCTGAATTAGATAAAAGATTTTTCCAGCTTTCTATTTCAGTTTCTATTGTTTTTATTCTTTCATTTCTTTTTACTGACTCATTCTTTATTGACTGATTTTTGCTATATGCATCAGCATACTTTTCTTGAAGTATTTTTATATTCTGAGATTTCTCATTTACACTTAATAACTCTGTTCTTGATTTTTCATTTTTTAAATCATTAATAAAATTGTCTAATTCCATATTACATCTATCGAGTAATGTAACTGCTTGATTTATCTCATTACTGTCAATTAATTCTTTTGCTCTAGAAATTGAATTTTTTACATTCTTTATAGGGCCAATGCTTATTTTAATCGTATCGTCAGCTAGATTGTTAACTACTTCGTCAACTTCTTTTTGCTCTCTTTCAAGTTCATTTTTTGCATTTTCTAGATCTTCGTTAGATAACTTTTCTGTTTCAAAATATTTTGAATCTATCTCGATTAAGTCTGACTTTTCTTCTTTTAATCTTTTTTCATTAGAGTTAGCATCAATAATAATTCCATTTTCTCTTGATATATCTTCATCCAATGTATTTATTGATTTTTTGATAGTTTCAATTTCATCTTGAATTCTAGTATTTTCTTCATCTAGGTTCTGTAGTTCTAAATTAAGTCTCTGTATTCTTGACAAATTCTCAATATTTTTTTCTCTAAGTGGAGCAACTTTATCAGTCGAAGCTTTTATTAAGTGTTCGAGCTCAGATATCTGATTATTGAAACTTTCAACTTCACCTCCTGCCTCAGTATTAATTTCATTTTCTATACTTATTTCCCTATCTATATCCAACAATCTTAGATAATATAAACCAGCCTCTATTTTTTTTATTTCCTCTGAAATTAATTTGTATTTTGTAGCTTCCTCTGCTTGCTTTTGAAGATTTGCTAATTGTTTTTCTTGTTGTCTTCGTAACTCATCAGCTCTTTTTAAATTATTTTCTGCTGCACCAAGTCTGAGTTCAGCTTCATGCCTTCTTACATGTAAACCTGAAATTCCAGCAGCTTCCTCAAGTATGGCTCTTCTATCAGTAGGTTTTGCCGTCACTAAAGCCCCAATTCTTCCTTGACTAATCATAGAAGGAGAATGTGCACCTGTTGAAAGATCTGCAAAAAACATTTGTGCATCTCTGGCTCTTACCTCTTTGTCATTAATATAAAATTTAGAACCCTTATCTTTTTCAATTTTTCTTCTGACTTGAATGTTTTCTAATTCACGATATTGAATGGGACCTTCTTTTTCTTTATTCTTTACTTCTACAGAAACTTCAGCAATATTTTTTGATGCTTTATTAGATGTACCTGAAAAAATTACATCCTCCATTCCTGAACCTCTCATACTTTTTGCAGAGGTCTCTCCCATCACCCATCTTAAAGATTCTACTATGTTTGATTTCCCACAGCCGTTTGGACCTACTATTCCAGTAAGACCTTCTTCTATTAAGAAATTTGTTTTTTCAGCAAATGATTTAAATCCATTTAATTGGATTTTTTTAAACTCCATGCACTAACTTATATCATTTTTTCTAGTGCTTTTTTCAAATTTTTATAATTAAGTTTTTTTTCGAATTTTTTGTTGTTAATTATTATCGTAGGAGTTGAGCTTATTTTAAAATTTTTTGCACCCTCTATTCGGTCATTTAACACAAAATCCTCAATATTTTTGTTATTCACACAAGACTCGAAATCTATAGAGAAACCCTCGTTTTTTAAAAATATCTGCAGATTTTTATTTGCTTCTTCAACAGAGCTTCCCTTCACCCATTTTTGTTGATTAGCATATAGACTTTCTAAAATATCAGAATTACCATCATTATTACATTGCGCAACTTTCGAAGCGTTGAAGGCGGCAATGTCTAAAGGAAAGTGTCTAAACTCTATTTTAGCAAGCCCTGTATCTAAATATTCTTTTTTAAGCTCTGGATAAACGTTTTTATGGAAATTTGCACAATGGCTACAAGTTAGTGACTCAAACGCAATTATAGTTATTTTTGCGTCTTTATTTCCAACAGTAATTCTTTTTATTTCTTCAGCATTTAAATTTGAAAAGCTTCCTAAAACAATTATTGCAAGTAATATAATTTTTCTCATTTTTCTTTATAAACTTTTGTTAATTCTGTTAATGATTTTTTAATCTTTTCGTTTTTAACATCTTTGATTTTATCTCGATATTTACTAATTGCCACATTATTTGATTTAGTTTCATTCGAACTGTTAGTTTTTTGTTCATCATCAAAGCTAATAAATTTAAGCTTTTCAACCACATCATAACCAAAAAAATTATTCATTTTATCTAAAATATTTTTTTTTGAATATTCCACATCTACTTCATGGCCTCTTTTAACCATTACAATTAAAGTGCTCACACCAAATCGGTTTGAGTTTTTAAATGTTTTAGGGAAACAGACCTTAAATAATTCACTTCCGACTAAATATTTCCAATTACTAAGTGTTTCTGAATAAATGTGACCTTTTTTATTAATAATTTTTTTTAAATTTTTTGGCAAAGTGTCTTTGAAAGATCTTAACCCTTGAATGCTAGTATTTCTCTGCTTAGTATTATTTTTAAATTGCATATGAAAGATCTAATAATAACAAATAAAATTCTCAATTGGTACGATATAAATAAGAGATCTTTACCTTGGAGAAATAAGGTTTCACAAGAAAAGAAACAATACTTTACATTAGTTAGCGAGTTCATGTTGCAACAAACGCAGGTTGCTACTGTGATACCTTATTTTAATAGATTTATTAAAAATATTCCTAATATTGAAAAGTTATCAAAATATAACGATAGAAAATTAATCAAACTTTGGGAAGGTCTTGGATATTACTCAAGAGTAAGAAATTTAAAAAAAACTGCTCAAATAATTGTTAAAAAATATAACAAAAAAATACCTAGAGATTTTTATGAATTAAAATCATTACCAGGCATTGGTGATTATACAGCAAGTGCAATTTCAGCAATTGCATTTAACAAACCAATAATTCCTTTGGATGGAAACATTGAAAGAGTATTAAAAAGATACTTATATTTAAAGAAACAAAGTCAAATTAAAAAAGAATTCTTACAAGATCAAAAAAAAATTTTTGGTATATCAACAAAAAGATCAAGCGATTATGCACAAGCTTTGATGGAATTGGGTGCATTAATTTGCAAACCCACAAATCCAATTTGCAACAAATGTCCATTATCTAATAATTGCAAAGCATTTAAAAATAAAAATTTTGATTTAGTAAAATTTAAGAAAATTAATAAGGAAACATATTATAAATTGAATGTTTATAAAAAAAATGATCAATATTTATTAATCAAAAATAATAAATTTAATTTTTTAAAAAATTTTAATATTTTTCCAATGGATCAATTAAATAATCCTAAAAATTTTGATAAAGATTTAAATTTTAAAATATCTAATATGAATATGAATATTAAAATTGAATATAAAAAGAAGTACAACTTTGACAAAAATATAAATTGGATAAATCCCACAAAACTTGAAAATTATGTACTCCCAACTTTTACCAAAAAGATAATAAAATTTTTAGAAAGTCAAAAATGAAAAAAATAGCAATTATTGGTGCAGGTATTTCGGGTTTGTTTATAGCCAATTTATTTAAAGGAAATAAAGATTACGAGGTCACAATTTATGAAAAAAAAACTTCATTAGAAACAGAGGAAGGTTATGGTATTCAATTATCTGTTAATAGCGTAAAGCTACTAAACAAATTAGGTTTCTCTTCCTTGTCAAACAAAGAGAAATTTAATCCAAAAAAAATTGATTTTTATGAAATTAAAAATTCAAAGAAAATTTGTGATTTAGATATTTCAGAATTTAATTCTGATGATTGTAATTACACAACGTTGAAAAGATCAAAATTACTTCACTTTTTAATCAATGGACTAGATAAAAATTCAATCCAGTTTAACTGCAGTTTAGACAAGATAGAATACAGTAATGATTCAATAAATTTAACTTTTGATAAGGAAAAAATAACGTGTGATCATTTAATTATTTCAGACGGTGTATTTTCAAAAGGAAAGTCATTAATTTCAAATAATAATTCAGAACCAATTTATAATAACACTATCGCTGTTAGAGCCAGTGTATCTAAAGAAAGTCTTGATAATATAAATGAGGAGAATATTTCTTTATTTTTAGGATCAGATTTTCATTATGTATTATATCCACTTAATAATGATAAAAATTTTAATTTTATTGGCATATTGAAGAATAAGTTAAATTCTGATCAGCAAAAAAACCACAATCTCTGTAATGAAAGCACATTTATTGAGAGTATTAAACAAAAATTATCTGAAAAAATTTCATTAAAAATATTTCAGAGTCTTGAGGATATTAGATTATTTCCAGTATTTGTAAGTAAAAATCCATTTATTCCTCCCAAAAATATTTTTTTAGTTGGTGATGCTTTTTTTGCATTCTCTCCATCTTTCGCTCAGGGAGCCTCACAATCAATAGAAGGAGCCAATCAATTGCATGAAGTTATAATTAACCAAAAAAACGATTTTTACAATTCAAGATTAGAGAGAGTAAAAATGATTAATAGAAGATCTGATTTTAATCAATTTGCTTTCCATTTATCAAATCCGGTTATGATCTTTTTTAGAAATATTTTTTTAAAGCTTTTGACGAAAAATAAAAACTTTCTACAAAGTTATTTAGGTAAAATTTATAAAAATTAATTTTTAGAAATTAATCTTTGTCTCAAGTAATCGATTGGGTAGGTTCGGCCATTAATATCACAATGCCAAAATGTCCAACCATTGCAGCTTTCAGCTCCTAAAATAGTAGCTGCAACTTTATGAATTGAGCCTTCTGCTTGATTATGTTTGATACTACCATCAGCCATTATTCTTGCTGTTATTTTTTTCTTATTATCAAAAATATTTGTTCCAGGCTTAATTATTCCAAGTTCTACCAGTGATCCAAATGGAATTCTTGGTTTTGATCTATTATTTTTAAGTGTATCTAACAAATCATCTTCAATTGGTTTGGTAGCATTTACTCGTTGCTCAGCCGCTTTGAAATAATTTTTTTCTTTTTCTATACCAAAATAATTTCTACCTAGTTTTTTTGCAACTGCCGCAGAAGTTCCAGAACCTAAAAAAGGATCAAGAATTAGATCATTTTTATTTGATGTAGCTAGTAAAATTCTGTGTAAAAGTGATTCTGGTTTTTGAGTAGAATGAATTTTTTTTCCATTTTTTTTAAGTCTTTCAGAACCACTACAAATAGGAAGATTCCAATTAGATCTCATCTGAAGATCATCATTTAAACATTTTAAAGACTGATAATTAAATGTGTATTTTGATTTTTCGCTCTTCGACGCCCAAATTAAAGTCTCATGAGCATTTGTAAATCTTGTACCCCTAAAGTTAGGCATTGGATTATTTTTATTCCAGATGACATCATTAAGTATCCAGAATCCTAAATTTTGTATTGCAGTTCCTACTCTAAAAATATTATGATAACTACCTATTACCCAAATAGCTCCATCTTTTTTTAAAATCCTTTTGCATTCATTAAGCCATTCATATGTGAATTCATCATATTTTGTAAAATTCTCAAATTGATCCCACTTATCGTTTACAGCACTGACTTTTGATCTGTCTGGTCTAGTCAATCCACTTTTTAATTGCAAATTGTATGGAGGATCAGCAAAAATTAAATCAAAAGTTTCACGTGGAATTTTTTTTAATTCTTCGAGACTATCTCCGTTAATAATTTTATTTTTAAAATCAGATTTCATTTGTAAAGATTAATTAGACTCCAAATGGATTCTACGGTCAACCTGTGATTGAAAAAATTGGATTCGATTTGTGTACTGAATTTAAATGATAACTAGATGTAGTATTAAGTAAATCTAGATATTGGAGAAAAAGTTTTTCTATGATGTTTACTTATGCCCAGTTTTTTTAAAGCTTTTAAATGTTGTTTGGTGCCATAACCAAAATTTTTATCCCAATGATAACCTTTGTTTCTTTTTGATAGAGTAGTAACAAATCTATCTCTTGATACCTTTGCTATTATAGAGGCTGCTGAAATTGATGGAATTTTTTTATCACCCTTTATGATCGATTTTAATTTATAATTTTCTAATAGTGGAATTTTGTTTCCATCTATCAATACAAGATTTGGTTTTTTTTTTAATTTTAGTATAGCTCTTTTCATTGCCAGTAAACTTGCATTTAGTATATTGAGTTTTTCAATCTCACTAACAGAAGCTTTACCTAATGACCAAATTGAATTTTTTTTAATATAATTAAAAAGGTATTCTCTCTTTTTTTTACTTAAGAGTTTTGAATCTTTTAAAATTTTAGGATCTGCAGATTTCTTTAGAATGACAGCAGCAGCATAAACAGGACCTATTAAACTACCTCTGCCGACCTCATCAACACCAGCTATTAATTTCATTAAATTGTTAATTTTAACTCTTTAACTTTTTCTCTTATTTTTTTTAAATCATCCCATGAATATTTTTTGTTATCTGGATATCTAATTAAATAAGAAGGGTTAAAAGTTATCATTAAAGGATAAGTATTATTATTTAAAATTATTTCCTTCCATTTTCCTCTTTCTGAAGATATTTTTTCATTAATTCCAGTAACAGCTTCCATAGCTGTGCTACCCATTAAAATTATAATTTTGGGATTAACAATAGATATATGTTCTTTTAAAAAGTTTGAGTAACGTTTAATTTCTTGCGAAGTTGGTTTTCTATCCTCTGGTGGTCTGAAATTTATTGCATAACTTGTATAAATATTTTGTCTCTTGATATTTATTGCTATTAACATTTTGTCTAAAAGCTCTCCACTTTCTCCTTTAAAAGGTTTTCCAACTTTGTCTTCAATCTCACCCGGAGCTTCTCCGATTAACATTATAGGACTATCAATATTTCCTTCTCCAAGAACAATATTTTTGGAATTGTTTCTTAGTTTACAATTTTCAATTGAATTTAATTGTTTCTTTAGATTTTCTAATAAATCTTGTTTATTTCTTTCACTGATATCACTTTCTTTTTTGACCTCAGAAAACCTATTAATAGGTTTTTTATCAAATACAAAATTGGCTTCTATTGTATTTATTAATTCTTTGTTTAATTTGTCGTTTTGATTTATCAATTTTTTCACCTTACAAGGATTAAATGATATCTAAAATATTTAAAATCATATTATTATTAGCGTTATCCTATCAGACACCCGTTTATTCTAAAAGTACAAGTTTAAATGATTTCAACTCAAGAGATTTATCTAATTATTTTTCAGGTATTATAGCTTATGAAAATAGAGATAATTCAGAAGCTTTAAAATATTTCAATTTAAGTAAAGTTTTACTAAACAGCCATGACAATTATTTAAAAAGATATGTTAATTCGCTTGTATTGGAAAACAAAGTAGCACAAGCAATAAATGTTGTAAAAAATAACTCAAAAAAAAGTAACTCAGATTTTTTTGATGCATATATTTTGTTAATAATTGATAGTTTGAAAAAAAATGATTTTGATAAAGCTGATATCTTCTTAGATCAAAGTTTGAGATTTCAGGAAGATAATAGGATTAATCTAGTAATTTTTGAGACTTTAAAGCAGTATATTTACACTTTTAAAAATAAAAAACTTTTACATAATAAGAAAAATTTTGGAAATTTATCATTAATAGCTGAGGCATTCCAAAGATGTTATTATAATGATCAAAGAACCAGCTCTTTCTTTTTAAATTTAATTAATAGTCAACAAGGTGATTATTCAAGATATATATTTTTTTATGTAAATTATCTTATTCAGAACAAGGAGTTTGATCAGGCAAAGTCTGTAATAGATCAAATTGATTATATTGGCTCAACACTTTTGTTAACTCAAACCAAAAGCTGGATAGATAATAATAAGTTTAAAAGTTTTGAAAAAATTTTCTCATGTGGAAATCACAATGATATAATTAGTGAATTTTTATTTTTGATATCAAATCTTTATTCATCACAAGATAATTTTGAAAAATCAAATTTTTATTTAAATTTATCAATATACTTAAATCCTAAATTTGAATTTAATTTATCACTTGTTTCAGAAAATTTCTTTGCAGATGGTGAATACAGCAAGGTAAAAAAAATAGTAAGAAAATTTAAAGAGACTGATGAATTTTATTATTGGTTTAGAGTTAAAAAAGAAGCACAAATAATAGTGAAAGAACAAAATTATGAAAAGGGCACAAGCTATATCGAGTCTAAATTTAAAAATATTGAAAAACCTAATCCAAAGATAATTTTTGATTTAGCAAATTTTTACAAAAACTCTAAAAATTATGAACTTGCAATTGATTATTACTCAAGATTAATTTCATCACTAGAGGATACCTCTGTAATTAAATCAGATATTTTATATCGAAGAGGTGGAAGTTACGAAAGATTAGGTAATTATGAGAAGTCAGATGAAGATTTACTTCATGCGCTTCAGATAAGACCTGATGATGCATATGTACTAAATTATCTTGCTTATTCTTGGTTAGAACGTGATTACAAAATAGATGAAGCGATGGAAATGTTAAAAATAGCTTATAATTTAAAAAGTAATGATCCCTATATTATTGACTCAATTGGTTGGGCATTTTTTCTGATTGATGAGTATGAAGAGGCAGAAAAATATTTAAAAAGAGCTGTTGAATTAATGCCAGATGATCCAATAGTAAATGATCATTACGGAGATATATTGTGGAAGCTAGATCAAAAAATTCAGGCAAGATATTTTTGGAATAGTGTGTTGAGCTTTGATGATACTGAAGATGATATGAGAGAAAATATAAACAAAAAATTGATTACTGGCTTAAAATCTATTCAATGAAATTAAATTTAAAGTCTCATGCTAAAATCAATTTAGCTCTCAATGTAACTGGAAAAAATAAATCATTACATAAAATTGAAAGTATCATTAGTTTTATTGATTTGTATGATGTTATTTCAATAAAAAAAACAGGAGGTGAAAAACATAATATTTCTTTTCAAGGGAAATTTGCGAAAGGTATTGGAAAAAAAAATACTGTTCAAAAACTCTTTCAAATATTAGATCGAGAAAAATTGTTAATAAATCAAAAATTTAGAGTTTCTATAACAAAGAATATTCCCCAAAAAGCTGGACTTGGCGGAGGTTCTATAAATGCTGCGAGTATTTTAAATGTATTAAATAAAAAAAAGGTAATTAAAATTAGTAAAAATAAAATTTTGGAGGTTTGCTCTGAAATAGGGTCTGATGTAATTTTGGGCATAGAACCATCTAGTTCAGTCTTACTTTCAAATGATAAAATTATAAAATTTTTAAATTGCCCGATTTTAAATATGCTTTTAATAAAGCCTAATTTTGGTTGTGCGACAAAAAAAATTTATTCTAATGTTACAAATTTTACAAAACCAAAATTTAAAAATCCAAAAAAAAATATGTTTGGTTATAAATTTTTAAAAAATCAAAGTAATACCTTAGAAGATGTTGCAATTTCAAAATACCCACAAATAAAAAAGATTAAGTTATTTTTAGAAAAGACTAAGAATCCTGAGTTTGTAAGAATGACTGGTTCTGGATCCACAGTTATTGCGTACTATAAATCAGTCAAAGACTGTAATTTAGCAAAAGTTCAATTTAAGAGGAAATTTAAAAATTGTTGGTTGTATGTATCAAAAACTATATAAATTTATTTTTTTTGTGTTATAGGAACTATAATATTGGGGCGTAGCCAAGCGGTAAGGCACGGGTTTTTGGTACCTGCATCCTAGGTTCGAATCCTAGCGCCCCAGCCATATATATGGATAAATTTTTAGATAAAATTTTTTTTAGGTCCAAAAATCTTAATTATATTAGCAAAAATATAAAAAACATATCCGTTAACACTCCTGCAAAAAAAATTTTTGAAGCAATCAACAATTATTCTAAAAATAGTGAATTAAGATTTGTTGGAGGATGTATTAGAAAAATTATAAATCGAGAAGAAGTAGATGACATTGATTTAGCAACTAACATTACTCCAGATGAAGTTTGTGATGCACTAAATAAACACCAAATAAAATTTTTTGAGTCAGGTAAAGAACACGGCACAATAACCGCAGTAATTAATGAAAAAAACTATGAAATTACCTCACTTAGAAAAGACGTTGCTACAGACGGAAGACATGCAAAAGTTGAATTTACTTCTGATTGGAAAGAAGATTCAAAAAGAAGAGATTTTACTATTAATGCTATTTACTCTGATGGTTTAGGAAATTTATTTGACCCACAAAATGGTAAGCTAGATTTAAATAAAGGTGTTTTAAAATTTATTGGAGATCCAGAAAAAAGAATTCAAGAGGATTATTTAAGAATATTAAGATACTTCCGTTTTCATATTAATTACTCAAATGAAAAGCATCAAACAGAGATAATTAAAATTTTTAAAAAAAATATTAAAGGCATTTCGAACTTATCTTCAGAAAGATTATTAGATGAGTTTAAAAAGACTGTTAAATCGAAAAATTTTCTCAAATTATTTCAAGATCAACAAAGTTTAGAAATTTTGGAAATGGTATTTCCACAATTTAAAAATATCAATCATTTTAAGAAGCTAAACTCATTAAGTTCTAAAGTTATTAACAACTTTGACTTTATTTTTGTAATTGCCTTACTGATTATTGATGAATCAGACAATACTGATTATTTCATTTACAAATTTAAAATCTCAAAAAAAGATCAAAAGAGGCTAAAATTAATTCATTATTTTTTCAAAGAAAAGATGAATATTAAAAGTTTTACAGAAAAAAATTTTAATAAAATATTTTACTATAATGGTAGACAAAATGTAATTGATATAATTAATTTTAAATTGTTCTATTCAAGTAAGGTGGAGAATAAATTATTAAAACTACTTAAAATTTATGAAAACAAAACATTGCCTGAATTAAAAATTGGAGCAAATATTTTAATGTCTAAGTATAAAATTCCTGAGGGTAAAATTTTAGGTAATAAGTTAAAACTCATAGAAGAAACCTGGGTTCAAAATGGATTTAAAATTTCAGATAAACAGGTTGAAAAAATTGCAAAAAGTTAAATATATTTAACGTCTTTAATTTCAAAATTTTTTGTCCCAGAAGGGGTACTTATTTCTACAAGATCACTTTTATTTTTTCCTATTAATCCTTTTCCAATTGGTGACTGAAAGAAAATTAATTTTTGTTTTAAGTCAGCTTCATCTTTTCCAACAATTTTATAATTTATTTTTTCCCCACTATCTAAGTCTTCTAAATATACAGTTGATCCAAAAATTACTTTACCCTCATTATTTAATTTAGTTACATCGATTACATTAGCTCTGGCTAATATATCGTTTATTTCAGTAATCCTACCTTCATTATGAGACTGTTCTTCCTTTGCAGCATGATATTCTGCATTTTCTTTTAGATCTCCATGCGATCTTGCTTCAGCGATTGCGGCAACTATTTCAGGTCTTTTCTTTTCTTTTAAATAAATAAGTTCTTCCTCTAATTTTTTTAGCCCGTTTAAAGTTATAGGTTCTTTTTCCATTTTTTATTTCCACTTAGCTAAAGGAGGTAACGACATTAAAATTCCTTCAACATTACCACCAGTTTGTAATCCAAATTTAGTTCCTCTGTCATGAAGTAAATTAAATTCTGCGTAGCGACCTCTCTTAATATACTGCTTCTCTTTTTCTTTTAAAGACCATTTTTTCTTAATTTTTTTTCTAATAATTTCATTAAAGATCATTTGAAATGTAATACCAACATCTCTTACAAATTTAAAATCTTTTTCGAAATTATCATCTTTGTAATCAAAAAAAATTCCCCCAATTCCTCTAGCTTCTTTTCTGTGGGGTAAATAAAAATATTCATCGCACCATTTCTTATATTTTTTATAATATTTTTTATTATGTTGATCACACATTAACTTCAAAGTTTTATGAAATTTATTCTTTTCATTATCATCTTTGATGGCTGGGGTTACATCCATTCCCCCTCCAAACCAGTTTTTTTGAGTACTGATATATCTTGTATTAAAATGCATAGCTGGAATATGTGGATTTTGCATATGCATAACTATTGAAATTCCTGAAGCCCAAAATCTAGGATCTTTCTCAGCTCCTGGTATATTTTTTTGAAATTTTTTAGGAAATTTTCCATATACTTTTGAAAAATTTACTCCAACTTTTTCAAAAATTTTTCCATTTTTTAAAATTCTATATTCACCACCACCCTCATCTTTTTGAGAGTTTCTTTTCCAAGAAGTTGATTTAAATTTAATTTTGTTATTTTCTAATTCAAGTATGTCATTGCAAATTGCATTTTGTAATAATTTGAACCAATTGCTTGTTAGGTCTTTTTTAATTGAATTGTTCATATTATATCAAATTATTTTGTCTTAAACTTTCAGCCAAAACTATTGAAACTGAGGAGGCTATATTTAAAGATCTTGCTTTTTCACTCATGGGAATTTTTAAACGATCACTAATTAGCTTATGAACCTTTTCAGGGACACCAGCACTCTCTCTTCCAAATAAAATTGTATCATCAGCTTTAAAATTAAATTTAGTATAATTTATAGAACCCTTGGTTGTCATTAAAACAATCCTTTGATTCTTTTTTTCTTCAAAAAAATGTTCTGCACTTTGATAAAATTTTATTTTACTATAGTCCATGTAATCCATGACAACTCTTTTAAACCTTTTGTCAGTTAATAAAAATCCACATGGCTCAATAATTTCCAATTCAGCTCCTAAACAGGCGCATGTTCTTATAATAGCAGCAGTATTCTGTGGAATATCAGGCTCGTATAGTGAAATTTTAGGTCTAGGTTTCATCCTTAATGTGTCATTCTTTCAGTAGAAAAATTACTTTTATCTTATAAGAAATCGTATATTAAATTAATTTTTTAACAAAAAATTATTAAAAATGTCAGACAAAAAGCCAAAAAGAAGAGACTTTTTATTTACAGCGACCACAGCTGTAGGTGCCGTTGGAGCAGCAGCAGTAGTGTGGCCTATGGTAGATCAAATGAACCCAGATGCTTCAGTTAAAGCATTAGCAAGTACAGAGGTTGATGTAAGTTCAGTCCAACCTGGAAACACAATTACAGTTCTGTGGAGAGGAAAGCCAGTTTTTATTAGAAGAAGAACAAAAGAAGAGATCGAAGAAGCAAGATCTGTAAAAATGGAGGAATTAATTCATCCAGAAAAAGATGAGGATAGAGCAAAAAATCCTGAATGGTTAGTCATGCTAGGAGTTTGTACTCATTTAGGATGTGTGCCTTTGAATGACAAAGGTGATTATAATGGATGGTTTTGTCCTTGTCACGGTTCTCACTATGATACATCTGGAAGAATTAGAAAAGGACCAGCTCCTTGGAATATGGAAGTTCCTAAATATGAATTCGTGAATGCAAACACAATTAAAATAGGATAGTAAATTTATGAGTGATCACGATTATAAACCTAAGTCTAAAGTTGGTCAGTGGTTTAATGATAGATTGCCGTTACTTACTCTTGCAAATCATTTAACAGATTATCCTACCCCCAAAAATTTAAATTATTGGTGGACATTTGGAGGAATTTTAACTTTTTGTCTAATCACACAAATCATAACAGGATTAACTCTAGCTATGCATTACATTGCTCATGCTGACATGGCATTTGAAAGTGTTGAACACATAATGAGAGATGTGAACTACGGATGGTTAATTAGATATATACATGCAAATGGTGCATCAATGTTTTTTCTCGCAGTTTATATTCATATTTTTAGATCGTTATTTTATGGATCTTACAAATCTCCAAGAGAAATTATTTGGATTTTAGGAATAATTATTTATTTGTTGATGATGGCAGCTGCATTTATGGGTTACGTTTTACCATGGGGACAAATGAGCTTCTGGGGAGCTACTGTTATTACAAATTTATTTAGTGCAATACCATTAGTGGGTGAAGGTATAGTTACATGGTTGTGGGGTGGATACTCAGTTGATAACCCAACCTTAACAAGATTTTTTACTTTGCACTACTTAATTCCTTTTTTAATTTTAGGTCTTGTAGTTTTACATATTTGGGCGCTTCATGTACCTGGAAATAACAATCCCGTTGGTATTGATATTAAAAAACCTTCTAAAGATACCGTCCCATTCCATCCATATATTGTTATTAAAGATGGATTTGCATTGCTAATGTTCATGATTGTTTTTGCATTTTTTGTTTTTTATACGCCTAATATTTTAGGACATGCTGACAATTACATAGAAGCAAACCCTATGGTAACACCAGCTCATATAGTACCAGAATGGTATTTGTTACCTTTTTATGCAATATTAAGATCAGTGCCAGATAAACTTCTTGGAGTAGTTGCGATGTTATCTGCAATTTTAATACTTGCAGCTTTACCTTGGTTAGATACTTCAAAAATTAGATCAGCAGTATTTAGACCTTTGTACAAACAATTTTACTGGATTTTAGTAGCAGACGTTTTAATTCTAGGTTACGTGGGCGCAATGCCTGCAGAGGGTCTTTATTTATTGATAGCAAGAGTAGCCACTGCCTATTATTTCTTACATTTTTTAGTTATTCTCCCTGTGCTAGGATTTAAAGAGAGAACATTACCTATCCCATTAAGTATAACGGAACCTATTTTAGGTGGATCACCGAACTTAGCAGCAGCAAGACATAGAGAAAGTAAAATAAAATAAAGTGAAAAGGTTATTTAAATTAATTTTAATACTTTCATTTTTATCTCTAAATAGTGCTCAAACTTTTGCTGCGGAAAAGGTAGATTATCTTAAAACAGATTGGAGTTTTAAAGGTCTTTTTGGAAAATTTGATAGAGCAGCTCTTCAAAGGGGGTATCAAGTTTATACCGAAGTTTGTGCTTCTTGCCATTCAATGAAATATTTGAGCTACAGAAATTTATCGGAAGAGGGTGGACCAGAATTCTCTGAGGCAGCCGCAAAAGCAATTGCTGCTTCTTTTGAAGTTACAGACGGACCTAATGCTGATGGAGAAATGTTCACTAGACCTGGAAAACTTTCAGATAAATTTGTAATGCCATACGACAATGTCAAAGCTGCACAAGCAGCTAATGGAGGAGCGTATCCACCAGATATGTCTGTTTTAGTTAAAGCAAGAGGTGGTGGAGTTGATTATATTTATTCTTTACTTCAAGGCTATGAAGATCCACCAAGCGGAGTGACTTTAGATGATGGAGTTTATTACAACAAATATATGTATGGTAATAAGATTAGAATGGCAGCTCCATTATCAGATGGAATAGTAGAGTATGGCGATGGTACTAATGCATCTGTTGAACAGATGTCAAAAGATGTAACAACATTTTTAATGTGGGCTGCAGAGCCTCACTTGGAAGCCAGGCACCAAATGGGATTTAAAGCTATAGTGTATTTGATTATTTTAACTATTTTAGTTTACTTCAGTATGAAGAAAATTTGGTCACGTGTTGAATCTGAAGTTTAATACATCTCCATCTTTAACAATATAATCTTTTCCTTCTAATCTCATTTTCCCATTAGCTTTAGAATTTACCCAGCCATCATTTGCTACAAAGTCTTCATAAGAAATAGTTTCAGCTCGAATAAAGCCTTTTTCAAAATCAGTATGTATTTCGCCTGCTGCCTTAGGAGCTGTACAATTTTTTTTTATTGTCCATGCTCTTGTTTCTTCGGGACCTGATGTAAAATAAGTATCTAGTTCTAGTATATTGTAACCTTTTTGAATTAACATATTTAATCCAGTTTCTTTTAAACCTATCATTTCCATATAATTTTTTTTCTCTTCAGCAAGTAGCTCATTAATTTGATTTTCTATATCAGCAGATACAATTAGTGTATTTTCATTCCCAAATTTTTCTATGAAATTATTTGTATATTTATTGCCATTCTGAACACTTTGTTCATCAACATTGCAAACATATATTTTTGGCTTAATTGATAATAAACCACTTTGATTTAATTGCTTTGTATCAAATTGTTTTTTTAGAACTGAAATATCTTTATCATTATTGATGCAATCTAGAGCAATTTCTAAAATTTTAAGTTGCTCTTCATCTACATTTTTCTTGTTATTCTTTTCCAATCTTTTTTGAATACTTTCAAGATCTGCAAGCATCATTTCAGTTTCAATAATTTCTAAATCTCTAACCGGGTTCACATCTGGATTAACATTTTGAATATCATCAGAGTCAAAGCATCTAATCATGTGAATTACCGCATCAACTTCTCTTATGTGTGAAAGAAATTTATTTCCCAAACCTTCTCCTTTTGAAGCCCCTTTAACAAGGCCAGCAATATCTACAAATGAAATGGTAGTATTAATTACCTTTTTAGAGTTAGAGACTTTTGATAATTTAGACAACCTTTCATCTGGTACAGGAACAACACCAACATTTGGATCTATTGTACAAAATGGAAAATTAGCTGCTTGTGCTTTACTAGAATTTGTTAGTGCATTAAATAGTGTAGACTTACCAACATTTGGTAAACCAACAATTCCACATTTAAAACTCATTATTTATTATTTACTGTGCTTGAAAATAAATCTAATTTTTTATCAATTAATATTGAAATTGACTCAGTAATATTATTCGTAATTTTTTCTAATCCAACCATTTCGTCTTCATCAAAATTTTGAAGCACAAAATCACTAACTTCCATATTATCTTTTGGTTTTCCAATACCTACTCTAACTCTAGAATAATCTTTACCAATAAATTTATCTATTGATGCTATACCATTATGACCTGCGCTAGATCCACCAAACTTAGCTTTTATTTTTCCAAATTCCACATCCAAATCGTCATGAAAAACTATTACATCTTCAGCATCAATTTTAAAATATTCTATTAATTCTCTAATACAAATTCCTGAATTATTCATGAAAGTTAAAGGTTTAATTGCATATATTTTTTTGTCTCCAACATTTCCTGTTGTGAGTAAACCTTTAAATTTAGGTTTTTGTTTTGACAGACCAAATTTTTTATTTATGGAGTCGATAATTTTGAAACCTACATTATGTCTATTATTTTCACTATCTGGCGTTGGGTTACCTAGTCCTACAAATAAAAGCATGAGAATTTTTTAATGGAAAACTTTAGATTAAATAATTTATTTTTTTTCTTCAGCAGGCTTATCTTCGCCTTCTTTTTTATCACCATCTGCTGCTGGTTTATCTCCTTCAGCTGTTTCACCTTCTGCACCCGCTTCTCCTTCAGCAGCTTCTGCTTCAGCCGGTTTTTCTGGTTCTTTCATTACAGTTGGAGCTGCTAGTGTTGCAATAACGAAATCTCTACCTTGAATAGTTGGTACAACTTCAGGATCTAAATTAATTGATGAAATTTTAAAACTAACTCCAATATCAACACCATCTAAATCAATTAAAAGATTATCAGGTATTTTTTCACTTGGACATTTCAATTCAACTTTTCTTCTAACAATATTCAATACTCCACCTTTTTTTAATCCAGGTGATTTTTCATGATTAATAAATTTAACTGGAACCTCAATTCTAATTTTTAAACCAGGTACAACTCTTAAAAAATCAACATGTATAGGTTCGTCCGATATGATGTGATATTTTACTTCCCTTGGAAGCACATTTTGTGGCTTACCATTTACATTCAACGTAAGAATAGTAGATAAAAAATTTGAGCTTTCTAACATCGATTTTAGTAGTTTCTTAGATATAGAAACTTTTTCGTTTTGAGCTTCACCGCCATAAATTATAGCTGGAACTTCTCCATTATCTCTTAGTGAGTTAAGCTCGCCTTTAGTTTTGGTGTCTCTGATGTTAGCTTCTAAAGTATTCATAAAAACAAGGGTTTTTAGCTCAAGATCCTTAATAACACAAGGTAATTATTTAAATAAATCAGATACAGAGGTGGAATTTGATATTCTTTTTATTGCTTCACCCATAAGCCCTGAAATAGATAAAACCTCAATGTTTTTAGTACCTTTTATTTTATCACTATTATCAATTGTATCTGTAATTACTAAATTTTTAATAACGGAATTTTTAATTTTTTTGACCGCTTCTCCACTAAGAACTCCGTGAGTAATATAAACATAAACCTCTTTTGCACCTCTATCTTTTAGAGCTTTAGCTGCATTCACAATTGTTCCACCTGAGTCGATTATATCATCTACAATTATACATGTCTTACCCTTTACATCGCCTATTACATTCATAACCTGTGATTGTCCTGGCTTAGGTCTCCTTTTATCTACTATGGCTAGACCAACATTTAAAAGTTTCCCAAGAGCTCTTGCTCTTTCAGTTCCACCCACATCTGGAGCAACACAAATCATATTTTTACTTTTAATTTTTTTCTTAACGTGTCTTGCAAAAATAGGAGTAGCAAACAAGTTATCTACCGGAATGTCAAAAAAACCTTGAATTTGTCCTGCATGTAAATCTACTGTTACAACTCGATCTGCACCTGCTTTTGTGATCAGGTTAGATACAAGTTTTGCCGAAATAGAAGTTCTTGGAACAACTTTTCTATCCTGTCTTGCGTAACCAAAATATGGAATTACGGCAGTTATGTTTTTGGCAGACGATCTTTTTAAAGCATCTATACACAACAAAAGTTGCATTAAATTATCATTAGCTGGTGAAGAAACAGATTGAATAATAAAAATACTATTTCCTCTTATATTTTCATTTATCTCAACATAGATTTCACCATCAGAAAAATTTCTTATACTTGAATTGACTAATTTAGATTTTAAATATTTAGCAATATTCTTACTAAGAGGTTTATTGCTATTTCCTGATAATAATTTCATGAAAAAACCTAATTAAGCATAATTATTGAAATATTTCTACCATAATCAGCATGATTTAAACTTTTTGATCTTCTAGCACTAAAAAATTTATTTTTAGCATCGAATGTATCAACCTCTAATTTTTCTATTTTTTTCACACCAGACTTAAGAATTAATGATTTAACATAATGAGATAAGTTAAAATATAACTTTTCTTTACCCATTTTAAAAAATTTATGATTAGTTTTGTCTTTTCTTGCAAATTTTTTATAAAAATCTTTTTTAACCTCATAATTTTTAACTGATATTGCAGGTCCTATAACAGCTGTTATATTTTTTGTTTTTGATCCTTTTTTAATCATAAATTTAATCACTTTTGATATAATTCCTTTAAAAGCACCTTTCCACCCCGCATGAATTGCAGCTATCATTTGTTTCTGATTATCACAAACTAGTATTGGAACGCAATCTGCAGTTAAAACCGCAATAGGTAAATTTATTTGGTCAGTAATAATTGCATCAGCTTTAGGTTTTATTTTTGATTTATACTTATTATCAATAAATACGAATTTATTACTATGAATTTGATTAACTAAAAAAATATTTTGTGAGCTTTTAGAGATTTTTTTCCTAACAATATTTAAATTTTTTTTTACATTTGCACTATTATCATTTGAACCAGGTCCACAATTTAAACTTTTATAAATATTTTTTGATACACCACCGTTGCTATTAAAAAAACCATGTTTAATAGCTTTATTTTTTGAAAGTTTTTTAGATTTAATCAATTTGAAAACCAGTTTTAAATTTATTATTTTTAGCCTTTATCAGCATTACCTTAAATAACTCTCCCATTTGTTTCTCATCAATTAAACGTCTAATTCTATAAAATAGATCTGTTTTTTGTGAGAAGGCTATATTGTTACTAACAATCTCTGCTCTTTGCAAAATTCCCATACTTGTTAAGAATTTTTTCTGATTAGTAATTAGATGATCTAGTTTTTCAAATTTATGAATATAATTAGCAAATAAATTAAAATTTAAATTATATGTGATATCAGAATCGCCAATATCTTCTAATATGTTTGAAAATTTATGATCTTTTATTGCTTGAATAGTATTTTTTATTTTCAGATCTAAATATCCATAATCAATTATCAGAAGTCCACCATCTCTTTTCTCAATAATTTTACAAATTTTCTCTAGATACTCGAACGCCTCTGGAGAGTATTCTATAATTTCTTGGTCTTTAGATATTTCAAATTTAAGTTCTTGCTCAATTGTTTTAATATCAACCTCCTTATCATTGAACTCAGCTTTTTCATAAGTTTTTAAATTAACATATCTTTCAAACCAATTATTTTCCTTCTTAAAAAATTGCTTGATTGGAAGTGCATCAAAAAATTCGTTTGCAAGATAAATACAAGGAAATGAGTTATCAATTTCAACCTGATTTACCCAGATTATTTTTTCATTTTTTAAATTTATTTTTTGTTCATCAATTAAATATGAGCTTTTTTCATGAATAATTAAATTACAGGAATTAAAACAATCTGGAAAATTCTTTAATGTTTCAGATACAACTTTCATCATCTCGCCATTACCAGCACCAAGTTCAATTAGGTTAAATTTTTTAGGAGAACCGATACTTTTCCAGAAAGTTATTACCCAAATTGCGATTATTTCTGAAAATAGTCTTGTGATATTGGGAGATGTAATAAAATCACCTTCCTGTCCGAAAGGATTTTTTTTCATATAATATCCATTTTCTTTATCGTATAGAGCGTGATTTATAAATTGATCTAGAGGTAAATTATTCGGCTTGTTCATTTTTTTTAAAAAAGAAAATAATAAATCCAATTATTAAAAAGATAAAACTTATTAACTGACCCATAGTTAAATTGAATATTAAATATCCTAATTGATCGTCTGGTGCTCTAAAAAATTCAACAATAAATCTAAATATTGAATAGAAAATTAAAAATAATCCCGAAATCAATCCAGGTTTAGATAAATTTCCTCTATTTTTAAAATTAAATAAAATTAAAAATAAAATTAAACCTTCTAATAACGCCTCATAAATTTGTGAAGGATGTCGTGATTGATTATCTATTTGTATAAATGTAACTGCCCAAGGTAAATTAGTAAAAGTTCCATAAAGTTCAGAATTTATGAAATTAGCAATTCTTCCAAAGAATATACCAATTGGTGCAACTAAAGCGACAATGTCTAAATACAAAAATGTGTTTTGATTATTTTTTTTTGCAAATAATATGCTTGCTATAACAACACCAATTACTCCTCCGTGAAAAGACATTCCACCTTCCCATACTTTTAAAATATCTAATAGATTATTGATGTAGAATTCAAAATTATAAAATAATACATATCCAATTCTTCCACCCATGATAATTCCGATGATTAAGTATGTTATATAATCATCAAAGTTTTTATTTATTTCAGAATTCTTTAAGAATAGTTTTTTTGCAATTAACCATCCAAATAAAATACCTGCTATATAAGCTAACGAATACCATCTAATTTCTAATGAAAATATTTCTATTGCAACTGGGTCAAAATTATTGATAAACATTTTAAATTATATCTATATTGTATATCTCATATATGAAAAATTCTAAATTTATAATTGATAAATTTGCAAAACTACTAGAGCAGGGATTAATAACTTCAAAAGATTTATCATCCGAAATCTTAAATATATTTAAATCAAAGAGAGATGAATTTGTTTTTAAAATGAAACTTACTAGTAAGGATGAATTTGATATTCTTTCGAAGAGAGTAGAAAATTTAGAAAATAAAATTTCAAAATTACAGATAAAAAAAAAGAAGAAAACTAGATCGGTAAAAAGACCTTAACTCTTAGCCCACTAAATTTTGAAGTTTCGAGCATAATGTTCCCCCCGTGGGATTTTATAATATCAGAAGCAATTGATAGACCTAGGCCAACACTAGATTTGGAATCATTTCTCCCTTTGTCCATCTTATAAAAAGGCTTAAATACATTTTCATGTTCTTTTTTAGGTATCCCAGGACCGTCATCATCAATAATTATAAATAGATTTGTATTTTTTTTATTTAGGCTTATGTCAACTTTGTTTGCATATTTTAATCCGTTATCAATCAAGTTATTTAAAGATCTATTGATAAGGTTCTTCCTGCCATTAATGTAAATCCTAGGAATTATATTATGAGAAATGTTTTCATTATTATATTTTCTTATTATCTCTTCTATTAGTCCTGAAATATTAAACATTTCATCTTTTTCAACATAAGATGAGCTTGTAAATTGCAGATATTCATTAAGCATTTTTTCCATTTCGTTAATATCATCTGTTAATTTATCGACTGAATCTTTATCTTTAAGGAAAGCTAACTGTAACTTCATTCTTGTTAAAGGAGTTCTTAAATCATGACTGATACCTGATAACATTTCAGTTCGCTGATTAAGATGTCTTTCAATTCTTTTTCTCATTTTGTCAAATTCGTGACCTGCTTGACGTATCTCGAGTGCTCCTGAGGGTTTAAATTCCTCTATATCCTCTCCTTTTCCAAATCTTTCAGCAGCACGAGCTAAATTTGTAATTGGTCTTGTTTGGTTTTTTAAAAATATTAATGAGATAATAACCATTATAATTGCAGGAACAGTAATCCATAGCGCAAATATTCTTGCAGATGTACTAGTTACTCGATCTTTTGGAACTAGAAATTTAAAATATCCATCTTCATATTTTATTCTTAAATCAACTAGTTCCTTATAGTTTGTAGTATTAAACCAGAAGATTTCAGAAGAAAATTTAGATTTTAATTCCCTTCTTAAAGTTCGATCAATTGGACTAAACCATCTTTCTTTATCTTGGTCACTTAATTTTTCATTCACTACCAATTCAATATTTAAATCTAAAAATAATGAAAATAGATTATTCACCTCTTGTTTATCATTTTCTTCATTCCGATAAGCCTCTATAAAAGCACTAATCTCATTGACCAACGTTCTGGTCATACCTTTATTAGTTTTAATCCACAAACTATCAAAAAAAACAATTGTGATTATTAGTTGAATAGTAATTACGGGGACTGCAACAATTAAGAGTGCTCTATAAAATAATCTTTTTGGTAAAATTTTTTTAAAAAAATTACTCAATCCAGAGAACATATCCTGCACCTCTAATTGTTTGCAAAAA
>CACJPA010000007.1 GCA_902595105.1 uncultured Pelagibacteraceae bacterium | reverse complement strand
ATCTTCAAACCATTTAATTTTTACTTCCTTAGAACTATATTTAACATCTTTAATTTTTTTATACGGTTTAATCCAAGTAATTCTTTTTCCTTCTTTTTTCCAAAATTCATCGTTATTTTTTATAGATTGAGAATATTTTTGCTCGTATTTACTTTTATTAGCTAAACTGCTTTTAATCCATTCAGGTTTAGTTTTTATAATTAATTCTGGAGTAGGTTTTTCATTTCGTCTTAAAATTTTTTTTGATTTTTTTCTTTTAACTTTAGTTTTTTTCTTTACTGCAGTTTTCTTTCTTACTTTAGTTTTTTTTTTAGATTTAGCTTTTTTCTTTTTTTTTGGCATGGATTATTTTTTTTTAAATTTTACTCATGTTATTTATAATTTTCCAGCTTTTATCATCAATTGGCATTACTGAAAGTCTACTTTGTTTAATGAGCGCTAAATCCCTTAAATCCTTATTTTTTTTGATATTTTCAAGGGTCACTGATTTAGAGAACTTACTTTTAAATTGGACTGTTACTGCAACAAATCTTCCAGTCTTATCAGTTTTATCTACATAGTGTTCTTTAATTACTTTAACTATTCCAACTATTTCTTTGCCAATATTAGAGTGATAAAAAAAACAAAGATCACCCTTCTTCATACTTTTTAGATTATTTGCTGCTTGATAATTTCTAACACCATCCCAAGGTGCACCTTTTTTGCCAGCCTTAATTTGTTGGTCAATTGACCAAACATCTGGTTCAGATTTTAATAACCAATAATTCATTAAAGTTGAACTCCTGCACCTTTCAAAAATACAGCCTTCTCATCCAAAGGCCATCTTGGTTTTGCAGGATAATCTAAATTATTAAATTCATTTAACTTATATTTTTCCAGACCTACCATTGCAATCATTGCAGCATTGTCCCCACATAATTCTATTGGTGGAAATATACTTTTATAATTATTATCTTCACATAAATTAATTAACATAGATCTAATTTTTTTGTTAGCAGCAACTCCGCCAGCTACTACAAAAACTTTTTCTTTTAATTTATTTTCTTTTTCAAATTCTTCAAATGCTATCTTAGTTTTCTTATGAAGAATTTCTTCAACTGTGTTTTGAAAAGAAGCTGCTAAATTAAATTTTTCTTGTTCTGTTTTGATAGATTTTGCAATTTTTAAAATTGCAGTTTTTAATCCTGCAAAAGACAAATTACATCCACCTTTATTAAAAATCGGTTTAGGTAAATCATATTTTTTTGGATCTCCTTTTTTTGCTAAAACTTCGATTTGTGGTCCACCAGGAAATTCAATTCCTAAAAGTTTAGCTGTTTTATCAAAGGCTTCACCTAATGCATCATCAATAGTTGTTCCTAGTCTTTTGTATTTTCCAAGACCTTCAACACTTAAATATTGTGAATGACCTCCTGAAATTAGTAATAATAGATATGGATAATTTAAATGAGAATTTAATTTAGGACTTAATGCATGACCTTCAAGATGGTTAACTGCTATAAAAGGTTTATTGATTGCACTTGCTAAAGCTTTCCCGAAACTTAAACCAACTGATAAACAAACAATCAAACCAGGGCCAGCAGTTGAAGCAACAGCATCAATTTCTTCAATTTTTTTTCCACTATCAGAGATTGCTTTTTCAACAATCCAATCAATTTTTTCGATGTGTGATCTTGCGGCTAGTTCAGGGACTACTCCTCCAAATTCTTTGTGAACATCAACCTGACTAGAAACAATATTAGATAAAACTGTTGGAATTCCTTTGTCATTTTCAGTTATTATAGATGCTGCTGTCTCATCACAGCTAGTTTCTATTCCAAGAATTAAGGGTTTTTTAATCATTCAAATAGTTTTTAATAATTGTACAATCTCAATACAAGTAAGAAATAAATTATTAATGAATAAAAAAATTATAATAGGTTCAAGAGGAAGTAAATTGGCTTTGCTTTATGCGCAAAAAGCTAAAGATAAAATTATTGAAGCTTTAAATTTACCCGACGATCAGATCATTATTCAAATTATTACGACAAAAGGTGATCAAATACAGGATCGAAGATTATCTGAAGTTGGTGGTAAAGGTCTATTTTCGAGTACAATCGAAAAAGAACTTGAAGAAAAAAAAATTGATATAGCCGTTCATGCATTAAAAGATATGCCTGCAATTGAAACTAAGGGACTAAGAACAGATTCATTTTTAGAGAGAACAGATCCAAGAGAAATTTTAATAACAAATGATAATACAAATATTAAAGAATTAAAACAAAACGCAATAGTAGGAACTTCATCTTATAGACGAGAATTTCAAGTTAAAAAAATAAGATCAGATGTTAGCTGTAAATTAATAAGAGGAAATGTAGACACTAGAATCAAAAAGTTAAAGGAAGGAATTTATGATGCAATAATTTTGTCTTATACGGGTATTAAATATTTAAATTTAGATAATGAGATTTCAGAAGTTTTTTCGACTGATCAGATTATTCCAAGTGCAGGCCAAGGTATTATTGCTTTACAGTGTAGAGACGATGACAGTGAAATCATATCAGTTCTAGAAAAAATAAATCACAAAGACACATATAAGAGAGCCCACATAGAAAGAAATATTTTAAAAGTGTTAGAAGGTGATTGTGAAACAGCAATAGGTGCTCATTCAATTATAGAAGGGAACAAAATTACTGTTGAAGCTGAACTATTTTCATTAGATGGTTCTCAAATATTTTATGAAAAAAAATCTGGTAATGTTGATATGTTTAAAGAAATTGGAACTGAAGTAGGTAATGCTTTAAAAATTAAATCAAATAATTCATATAAAAAGTAAAATGCATATTTTGTTAACTAGACCCTTAGAAGATTGTTCAGAAATGATAGTAAAATTTCAATCTTTAGACCATAAAGTTTCTCACCTTCCATTAATAAATGTTGAAAAAGTTCATCATGAAGAAATTAACTTTGCTGATTATGGTGGTATAATTTTCACAAGTTCCAATGCTGTAAAAAATTTAGATGTGAAAAATTTGAATAAAAAACTAATTTGTTTTTGTGTTGGTAGTACAACAGAAAAAAAAGCTAGAAGTTCGGGATTTCAAAACACAATTGCTGCAGAAGGAAATGTTTCAAACCTCAAAGAACTAATCTTGCAAAATTATGAATTAAAAGAAACTCCTCTCCTTTATGTAAGTGGTGAGATCATATCAACTGATTTAGACCAACAATTATTAAAAGAAGGCTACGCTGTGAAAAGAATTATTAATTATAAGGTAAATCATACTGAAAAATTTGATGAAAATTTTGTTAACGAATTAAAGCAGAATATGCCAGATATTGTTTATATTTATTCTCAAAACAGTGCCTCTAGTTTTTTAAATTTTATAAAAATCTATCAAACAGAAAACCTTTGGATGAATACAAACTTGATGTGTATAGGTGAAAAAACCTCGTCAATATTGAATGAAATTAAATGGAAAAAGATATTTCTTTTTAATCCTGGAGAAGAAGAGTTTTTGTTATATAAAATTTAGGTATGGAATTAATAAATAATTTTTCTGAAATATTTTTATCTGTTTGGAGTAAAGGAATACTTGGTGTCGATATTTTCCAAATTTTAATTGGAATAGTTATATTTTTAATTTTTTTAGTCTTTAGAGGATTAATTAGTAAATTAATTATAAAAAAATTAGAAATTATATCAAAAAGAACAACAAATAAATTAGACGATACTTTTGTTCAGTCATTAATTGGTCCAGCTAGATTTTTACCAATTGTATTAGGTTTCTTTATTGCAAGTTATTATATGACATTTTCAACAGAGGGAAGAGAAGTAGTTGATACAATTAATAGGACGTTAATTACGATATTAATATTTTGGGTTATTCATCAAATTATTGAACCAATTTCATATATCTTAAGCGGACTTGATAAACTTTTAACTAGAGAACTTATTGGTTGGATTATTAAATCTCTAAAGATCTTAATATTTATTTTAGGATTAGCTGCGGTACTAGAATTATGGGGAATCAAGATCGGTCCTATTATTGCCGGTCTTGGTTTGTTTGGGGTTGCGGTTGCACTTGGAGCACAAGATTTATTTAAAAATTTAATTTCTGGAATTTTAGTATTAGTTGAAAAAAGATTTAAGATTGGAGACTGGATTGCGGTTGATGGAATCATTGAAGGTACTGTTGAAAAAATTGGTTTTAGATCCACAACAATTAGAAAGTTTGATAAATCTCTAGCTATTATTCCTAATTTTCAATTTGCAGAGAATGCTGTTGTCAATGTGAGTGAAACATCTAATTGGAGAATTAGATGGATAATTACTTTGCAATACGACTCCACAATTGATCAATTGAAAAAAATAAGAGAGGAAATTGAAAGTTATATTAATAACAGTAAAGATTTTAATCAATCAACTGGGGTCGCAGTTAGAATTGAGAAGTTTTCTGATAGCTCAATAGATTTGCTGGTAAGATGTTTTACAGACTCAAATAGTTGGAGCAATTCACTGGAAGTTAAGGAGAGATTGGCAATTCAAATTAAGCAGATTGTAGAAAATAATAATGCTTCTTTTGCCTTCCCAAGTCAGTCAATTTATGTTGAGAAAAAATGATAGCAATTTTTTATTTAGTTTTACAGATATTGAAACTGTATTCTTATGTTGTCATAGCAAATGTAATCATAAGTTGGTTGATAGCTTTTAATGTTTTAAATACTCAAAACAGATTTGTTTATTCAATTTTAGAGCTTACATACAAATTAACTGAGCCAATACTTAATAAAATTAGACGTTTTTTGCCTAATTTAGGATCACTAGATATCTCACCAATCGTTCTTCTTTTATTGATTTGGTTTATTGAAATGTGTATGAAGCTCTACATTGCACCAATAATATTTTAGAAAGTAAAATGATTTTAATTGACGGAAAAAAAGCTGCAGCTGAACTAAGAGAACAATTAAGACAAGAAGTATCAGGGCTTAAATCCAAATATAATAAAGTCCCTGGTTTAACTGTAATATTAATTGGGGATCTTACTCCAAGTCAAATTTATGTTCGTAATAAAGAAAAATCAGCAAATGAAGTAGGTTTAAAATCAGAAGTAATTAAATACCCAGATAGTGTTGAAGAGAAAACTGTTTTAGAAAAAATTGAAGAATTAAACAAAGATGAAACAGTTTCAGGAATTTTAGTTCAATTACCATTACCAAAACATATAGATAAGCAGAAAGTTATTGAAGCAATTGATCCTTCTAAAGATGTAGATGGTTTTCATCCTATGAATGTTGGAAATCTTTCATCAGGTTATGAAAGTTCAGTTCCTTGCACACCTCTTGGCTGTTATTTGTTAATAAAAAAAATTGAACCAAATTTAAGTGGAAAAAAAGCGGTAGTAGTTGGCAGATCAAATTTAAATGGAAAACCAATGACGCAATTACTTTTGAAAGAAAATTGTACTGTAACAATTACCCATTCAAAAACTAGAGATTTAAAAGCTGAATGTTTAGAAGCTGATATAATTGTTGCAGCAGTTGGGATACCTGAGCTTGTAAAAGGTGATTGGGTTAAGAAAGATGCAATAGTAATTGACGTAGGTATTAACAAAACTGATAAAGGTATAGTTGGAGATGTTGATTTCGAGGATGTTTCAAAAAATGCAAAAGCTTTAACTCCAGTACCAGGCGGTGTAGGACCAATGACCATTGCTTGTTTACTTAAAAATACTATAGACTGTTTCAAAAGATCGCAAATTTAGCATTTAAATCACTTGCTTTAATCTGTTAGTTTAAAGGGATGAAAAAGCCTAAGCGTCCTTACAGATTTGGTATAATATTTCTCCTGCTTACCGTTCCTCCAATTGGTGCCACACAACTTGGTTGGTATTTACATGACAAGCAAACTGGTTTTGACTATGGTATGATTGTAGGTACAGTATCAGTAATATACGCTGCATACTTAATGTATGAAAAAAAATGGAGAGAAGAAGATGAGGATTAGCTTATGGAAAAAATAATATTTTTTGGTTTGGCAATTCCTATTTTAGCGTATGTCCTGTATCTAGGTGGCACTGCAATTATGAAAGGATTTTCTGCAAAGGAAGCAAATAGAGTAGAAAAAGAGGAGTCTGAAAGTCAGACCAATTTAGAGACCACCGACCGAAGTATAAATTTAAGTGAAGAGCTATCAAAGTTAAATGATTTAAAAGAAAAAGGAATTATCTCTCAAGAAGAGTTTGAAAAGGCAAAAAACAAGCTATTAAATAATTGATAGTTGATCATGTTTGTTGGATTTAAAAAAAAATTTATAAAAGTAAATAAAGGAAAAATTTTTTGTAGATTTAAAGGAAAAGGTCCTCCTTTATTATTACTTCACGGATACCCTCAAACACATGTAATGTGGCATAAAACTGCCCCAGAGCTTAGCAAGTATTTTACAGTAATTGTTGCTGATCTTAGAGGGTATGGAGATAGTTTTGTTTTACCTGGTGGAATTAATCATAAAAATTACTCTAAAAGAGAAATGGCTAAAGATATGGTTCAGCTAATGAGTAAACTGAAATTTAAAAAGTTTTATGTTGCAGGCCATGACAGGGGTGGAAGAGTTGCACACAGAATGGCGAGAGATTTTAGAGACAAAATTTTAGCTTTGAGCGTTTTAGATATTTGTCCAACTCTGGATATGTATGAGCATACAGATATGAAATTTGCATCAGGATATTTTCATTGGTTTTATTTAACACAGCCAGCACCTTTACCGGAGAAAATGATCATGGCAGATCCTCAAAGATGGTTAAAAAGTCGTTTTAACAGGTCATCCAAACTTGCAGTTGGAAGAGTTGAGGTTGAGTATTTAAGATCCTTTAAACAAAAAAAAAGAATTCATGCAACCTGTGAAGATTATAGGGCTGCAGCTACAATAGATTTAGAGCATGACAAGAATGATCGGAAAAAAAAATTAAACATTCCTATACAAGTTTTGTGGGGGAAAAAGGGAGTTGTTGGAACGCAATTTAAATCAGTTAAAATTTGGCAAAAATACACAAACAAAAAAGTTTATGGAGCAGAAATTAATTCAGATCATTTCATTCCAGAGGAAAGTCCTAAACAAACGATTAATCACCTAAAAAAATTTTTTTTAAAAAATGTTAAAAATAATTCCAAATAAAAAAAATATTGGGGCAGAAATAATTGTAAATTTAAAAGAAATTACAAATAAAGATATTTTTCAAATTAAAAAAGCACTTAACAAATATGGAATGCTATATTTTAAACAACAAGAATTAACTTCTAAACTTTTTATACAGTTTGCGAAATATTTTGGAAATTTAGCCAACTATCCAAGACTAAAAGGTTTAAATAAAAAATTCCCTCAAATTACTGTAGTGCAAAGAAAATCAACTGATAAAGGACCAAGTTTTGGTGAGCAATTTCATACTGACTCGATTTATACAAAAAAGCCACCAAGATTTACAATGTTGCTTTCAAAACTTGTACCAAAAAAAGGAAAGGCTAATACAGAATTTTGTTCCCAATATCTTGCTTATAAAGAATTACCAAATTCAATAAAAAGAAAATTTAAAAATATTAAAGCTAAATATTCCTCTGAGGGTCCAATTTCAGTTACAACAAAAGAAAGAGTAAAAGAAAAAGGAAAAAAAATTAAAGAACTTAAATCTTCACATAAAATATTTAGAAAAATTAGTAAAAATTATTCGATTTATTGTAGTCCAGGACATTTTGTTGGTTTTAGTTCAAAGATAAAAAATCAAGAAAATTTAAAAAAATTTTTATTTAACCATCAAATTAAGAAGAAGTTTCAGTTTTCTTTGCCTTGGGAAAAAAACCAATTGGCTATATGGGATAACAGATCTATGCTTCATCAAGCAACACCTTTCAGGGGAAATAGAATAATGCATAGAATAACAATTAAATAATTTATGTTCACAATTTTTTTAGGACTAACTCCATTTATATTTATTACCTTTTTAGGGTTTGTATTTGGTAAGTTAAAAGTCTTAGATCTTAGTCATGCTAAAATTTTAAATCTTTTCTTGTTCTATATTGCAGTCCCAGCATTGATTATTAAGCTAATAGCACAAAATGAAATTGGACAAGTAGATTTCAAACAAATTTTCTCTTATTTAATTATGCAATCGATATGTGGAATTATCGCTTACTTAATTACTTCAAAATATTTTAAAAGATCAATCCCAGAGTCTATAATCTGGGCTTTAACAGTTGCATTATCTAACCATGTGACTTTGCTTTTACCAATAACAGAAATTTATTTTGAACAAAATGTAATTACACAAGTTGCAAGCATCATATTAATGGATGGGATAATTTTATTATCTATAATTGCTTTTTTTCTTGAATTATCTACAAAACAAAATGTAAATTTATTTAATTTTATTAAAAATTTATTTTTAAACCCATTTATTCTTTCAATAATTATAGGTCTATTATTTTTATTATTAAATTTTAATATTGATCAAACACCGATTGAATACACTTTGACTAAACTTGCAGCATGTGTTTCACCAGTTGGATTGTTTGCAATTGGCATAATTCTTTCGTTTTATACTAAAAATGTAATCAATAAATTATCTGTTTCTATTTCAGTTTTAAAATTAGTTATTTCCCCGATAATTTTATTGTTAATTGGATTAGTGATTTTTAATGCAGGATTGCCAGCTGAAATACCAGGTGCTTTCTTTGTGAGTGTTGCGCCTTGTGGAGTTACTTCTATAGTTTTATGTGCTGCTTATAATGTAAGTCCTGAAAATATAATTAAAGCAATTTTTGTTTCTACAATTGCTTCTATAGGCACTATATTTTTTGCAATTAAGTATTTAACTTTATAGAATTTTTTCTAGAGGACTAACTTCTCCAATTTTAAAAATAATTGCATCTTCTTTATTAAAACCATATTTTTCAGCACTATCTTTAAATCTAATTGGGGGTTCCATAATTGGCTCTAATGACAAAACAAATGTTCCCCAATGCATCCCTAATACTTTTTTACTTTTTAGGTCTTGTGCAACATTCAGGGCTTCTTCTGGTGTAGTATGATAAATAGTTTTATCAAACATTGGTTTAAAATTATAAGCCCCAATATTAATCATTGTTAGATCTATAGGACCATATTTTTTACCTAGTTCTTTGTAGACTTCCCCATATCCAGTGTCACATGCGAATAAAATTTTTTTATTTTTATATTCTATAAGAAAATTACCCCACAAAGTTTTATTAGTGTCTGTTAAACTTCTCTTTGACCAATGAACTGCAGGAAGTAAAGATATTTTTAAATCCTCATTTATAATTATTTTATCATACCAATCCATTTCATTTACATCTTTATATCCTTTAAAATATTTACCAAGGTTTAATGGTGTTAATACTTTTGCACTCTTAAAAGGAAAATTTCTAATTGTTGACATGTCCTGATGATCGTAATGATTATGAGTGAGTAAAAATATATTGGTTTTAGGTATCTCGTTTAATTTTATTGCAGGATTAGTAAATCTTTTTGGACCAAAGATTAGTGGTCCAGCGTTCTTTGAAAATACAGGATCTGTTATAATTGTAGTTCCACCTAATTTTATAAGGTATGTCGCATGACCTATCCAAGCGATATAATCATTATCTTTATATTTTTCTAAATCAGCTAAGACTTTTTCTTTTTCAATAACATGTTCTTTTGGATAAGATAAATCAACTTTCTTTCTCAATTTACTGAAAGTCCTATAAGAAAACTTTCCTGACTTAGATATTATTACTGGAGATCCTTTAGGATTTCTGAAAGTACCATCAGGTAAATGATGATAAGGTCTTTCTTTCATATTATTTTTTTTTCTCCATTAGCCATAAACTATTCCCCGCAAGAAAATATATTTTTCCATTAACCGGGTGAACCTGTATGTCTCTTATTCTCCCAATTTTATCTTTAAAAACAATTGTTTCCTTAATCTTGGATAAATTTTGAAAGTTTAATTTTCTCATTGATTTATCTTTTAAAGAAGTAATGAGCGCTTCTCCATTCCACTCATTAAATTCTTTTCCCTTATAAATAGTTATTGCGCTTGCAGCTATTGAAGGTACCCAGTATTGGATTGCCTTGGTAAAACCTTGTTTCCATTTGGGTCCAATTTTGGAGCCTGAATAATTTGTTCCACCCCAACCTAAAATTTTCCAACCATAATTTTCTCCTTTTTTAATTTCACCAAACCAATCACCACCTTTTGCACCATGGTTGCTTGCATAAATTTTTCCATCAAAAGAGGAATAGGTTAGGCCTTGAGGATTACGAACACCAATTTGATATATTTCTGGTAACCAATCTGATTTACCTTCAAACTTAGGATTATCTTTTGGTATACTGCCATCTAAATGAATTCTGATAATACTCCCAGGATGATTTGTTGGATCTTGAGCGATCATGCCCCCACCTCTTTCTCCAGCAGATGCAAAAAGATAATTATCTTTTATAGCTAATCTTGAACCGAAATGATAACCAGATTCTATTGGCGGTTCAGCTTGAAATATATTTTTAAAATCTAAATTTTTTTTATTTAATTCAGCTTTTGCAATCGAGGTGCTTGTTTTCCAATCCCCGCGATTTTCTGAATAAGAAATCCATAAGTGATTATTTTGGTAAATAATATCTAATAAACCTCCCTGTCCGTGAACAAAATAATTTAAGTTATGTTCAACTTCATAAATTTCTTCAGAAATAATATTTGCTATTTTTATTTTTCCAGTTTTTTCAGTGATAATAAGCTCTTCATTATTTATAAAAGACGATCCCCACGGCTCGTTTAAATCAACTAATTTTTTAAAAGTAAAATTTTCAGAAAAACTTTTTGATGAAAATAAAAAAAAGAAAAATATAGAAAAAAAATATTTAATCACTTTATGAAAGTTTAGATCTACCACCATCAACAGCAATTATTTGGCCTGTAACCCAAGAACTATCTTCTGTTAGTAAGAATTTAGCAAGAGCAGCCGAATCTTTACCTTCGCCTAATCTTTTTAGAGGATGCGCTTTTGCAATACCTTCAGCTATAGCAGTATTTTTTAACATTGGTTCTGCTATTTTAGATTTTGTTAAACTCGGTGCCACACAATTTACTCGTATGTTTGGAGCAAATTCTGCTGCAAGAGAAACTGTCAATCCTTCAACAGCTGCTTTTGCTGAAGCTATGATTGCATGATTGGTAAAACCTCTTTGAGCAGCGACGGTTGAAAACAATACTATCGAACCTTTATTTTTTTTTAAACTTTCTTGAAATCCTTTAATAGCTTCTACCGCAGAATAAAGATTAAGTTTCATGCATTTTTGAAAGTCTTGTTCATTTACCATTCTTAATGGTTTTAAATCAATTGAACCGACACAATAAGCTAGCCCTTTAATTTCAGAAATATCTGATTTAACTTTTTCAATAAATCCTTCCTCTAAAACATCTGCAACGGTATGTGAGCATCCAAGTTTTACAGAGATAGAACTAAGTTCACTTTCATTTCTCCCAACTAAATGAATATCGTTTCCAGAGTTTTTTAATTGTTCCGCTAAACTTGATCCAATAGAACCTGTCGCACCAAAAATTACATATTTTTCTGACATAAAAAATTTAATTAGTTATATTTAACTATGAAGTTATTTTTTATACTTGGTAATCAATTATTTCCAACAAAATACCTAGACCGCTTCAAAAAAGACCACCTATTCTTTATGGCTGAAGATAAGGGTTTATGCACATATGAAAAGCATCATAAACAAAAAATTTTATTATTTTTATCTTCAATGCGTTCTTATGCTGATGGGCTAAGAAAAAATAAATTTAAATTAGATTATTTTAAAATCGAAGATAAAGAATTCAATGATGATTATTTAAAAAAATTAAAAAAAATAATTATACAAAAAAATGTAAAAGAAATTTCAAGTTTTGAAGTAGAAGATAAATTTTTTGAGAAAAAAATTTCACAATTTTTAAAAAAAGAAAAAATACACTGGAATGTTATTCAAACCCCTATGTTTTTAAATTCAAGAGATGAATTTAAAAATTATTTATCAAAATCTAAAAAACCTTTTATGGCAACTTTCTACAAGGATGTTAGAAAAAAATCTGGAATATTGATGGGCTCTGATGGTAATCCAGTTGGAGGTAAATGGAGCTTTGATGAAGATAATAGAAATAAATTACCTAAAAATATTTCAATTCCTAAATTTCCAAAAATAAATGAAACCAGTCATACAAAAAAATTAAAGCCTATTATTGAAAAGGAATTTAAAAATCACCCAGGAAGTACAAATAATTTTTGGTTGGCAACGGAATACGAAGATGTAGTTAAACTATTGAATTTTTTTATAAAAGAAAAATCTAATCTTTTTGGTGATTACGAGGATGCAGTTGATCAAAAAGATAATATTCTGTTCCACAGTGCATTAAGTCCTTACATAAATTTAGGTTTAATAACTCCTGAATTTGTCGTCCAAAAAGTTTTAGATTTTCACAAGAAAAATAAAGTTAGAATGAATTCTTTAGAGGGTTACATTCGTCAAGTAATTGGTTGGCGAGAATTTATGCGTGGAATTTATCAGTCTTACTCTCAAGAAATGGAAACTGGAAATTTTTTCAAACAAAATAGAAAAATGAAAAATTCTTGGTACGATGGAACCACTGGTCTTCCACCTTTGGATTATGCAATTAAAAATGCCGTTAATCATGGTTGGTCACATCACATTGAAAGGTTAATGATCTTATCCAACATTATGAACCTTTGTGAAATTAAGCCAACAATTGTTTACAAATGGTTCATGGAAATGTTCGTAGACTCTTCAGATTGGGTGATGGTTCCAAATGTTTATGGAATGGGACTATTTAGTGATGGAGGAATTTTTGCGACCAAACCTTATATCTGTGGCTCTAGTTATTTTATGAAAATGATGGACTTTAAGAAAGGTGAGTGGTGTAACACCATGGATGGTCTTTATTGGAGATTCATAGATCGAAATAGAAAATTCTTTTTAAAAAATCCAAGACTGTCAATGATGGTCCGTATCTTTGATAAAATGAAATCTGATAGAAAAAAATTAATTTTATCAGAAGCTGATAAATTCATTAAACAAAATACAATTTGATGAAAAAGGAAAATTTACCCACTAAAACATGTCCTGTCTGTAAAAGACCTTTCACATGGCGAAAAAAATGGAAGTTGAATTGGGAGAGAGTAAAATATTGTTCCAAGAAGTGTTCTAAGTTAAGCTAAACCGAGTGAACATAATAGTATTACAACATATTAAAATAGAAGATCCAGGTTACATTAAAGATTTAATGTTATCTGATGGATTAAATTTAACTACCATTGAGTTAGACGAAGGTGAAAAAATACCAGAAGATCTAACTAAATTTGATGGAATGTTTTGTATGGGAGGACCGATGGATACCTATATGGAAAAGGAATACCCATGGCTAATTGAAGAAAAGAAAAAAATCAAAGAGTTTGTTGTAGATTTAAAAAAACCTTATTTAGGTTTTTGTTTAGGTTGTCAGCTTTTAGGAGAAGTAGTTGGTGGTAAAGTTGTTAAATCAAATCCAGCAGAAATTGGGATTATGGATATCAATTTTTCTAAAAAAAAAGAAAACGATAATTTGTTTTCACAGTTTCCTGATAAAATAAAAAGTTTACAATGGCATTCTTATGAGGTTCAGGGAATTGAAAACAATAATAATATAACTTTACTGGCTTCCTCACCGATTACTAAATATCAAATTTTTAAATATCAAAACCACGCTTATGGGATTCAATTTCATATAGAAATAAAAGATACTACAGTAAACGAATGGGGATGTGTTCCTGAATATAAGAAAGCTTTGGAAGATCAGCTTGGTAATGGTGCATTAGAAAAGTTTGATCAATCTGCAAAAGACAATATGAAAGATATGAATAATTATTCTACAATTCTTTATAATAATTTTAAAAAACTTCTATGATTTGCATAAAGGCTGAAATACCCAAAGAGTTAAATGATATAGATGATGAACTAAAAGCAATCTATCACAGCAAAGATACAGTTTGTTTTTACATATTTAAATCAAGAGATCTAAGAAATGAATTTGTAGAAAAAACAAAGGGTATGAATAAAAGTGAACGTGAAGAAATATATAAAAATTATGAATAATAAAATCTTTGAATGGGCAGGGGTTATAACTGCAATATTGTATTCTTTGTTTGTAGCTTTAAATATAGGAATAGAATTTTTCGGTTTTTGTTTATTGTTATTGTCAGCTATTTTAATCGGAATTTGGGCTTATAGAGGTGGCCATAAAGGAATTTTATTTTTACAATTTTTTTATGCAACGGCTGGAATTATTGGGATGGTTCGTTGGTTTTAGTTAAAGCTTGAAACTATTTTGGGAATATAATTTTTAAAATTAAAAAAACCTTTATTGCAGTATTGCCAAGCTAATTGATCAAGATTTCTATATAAAAAATTTATTTTTAAATTATTTGAATTTAAAAAATCTAAATTTTCACCTACTGTTGGATACAAACCATAACAATTTTCAATTTTTGTTAATTCACTTATATCTACAACTTGGTAATCAATAGATTGGTTTTTTAATCTTTGTCCTTGGTCTTCTATTAACTGAGATTTAAATTTCACTAATTTTTCACTGAGTTTTATAGATCTATTTTCATTATTGTTAGAAACTAAGTAAATTTTCTTAAAGTTTTTTTTCTTAAAGTCAGTGATTTCAAACGAGAGATTATTTTCAAAAATTAAAAGATTTTTTTCTTCAATATTTTGAGGGTTATTCAAATCTTGTTTAATTATTTGGTAAGATTTTTCAGATATTTTTGGAGGTGCATTTTCATTTAATTTTATATTTTGAAATCTATTGTTTGTGAATTTTTTAATATTCCATTCACTAGCAAGATAATGTTTACCTTGAGTTTGAACACCTGCAACCCATCGCCATCCAAGAGTATTTGATGCAGCATCTCCATCATAAAGATGTTGCATGAAAAATTCTGCACCTAGTTGCCAAGGTAATTCTAGAGTAAAAATCCAAATACTAGCAAACCACATTCTTGTGTGATTATGTAAATAATTGCTATCTTTCAGTTCATTAACCCAAGCATTAAAGCACTCAATGTCTGTTTTCCCATCAATTGCAGAAAGATAGTCTTGATTATTTTGAAATTTATTTTTTATTTGATTTAATTCAGCAAGATAATCTGTCCAAACATTTGGTCTTAGTTCCAACCAACCTTTCCAATAAGTTCGCCATAGAACTTCTTGAATGAATTTTTCATTTTTTGAAAAAGAAAATTTACTTAGAGCTTTCTGAATGACCTCTTTTTCATTAATTATTCCATGAGTTATGTATGGTGATAAGCAAGATATATTAGATCTTTTTTCAGGCCCAAAATCAAAATTTCTTAATTTTGAATACTCTCCAAGATTATTATTAACAAAATTATTTAACTTATTTAAGGCCTTAGCCCTTGAAGCTTCAAATATCATTTTAAATTATTTTGATTTTTTTTTCTTTAGACCCAATTTGTCACTATGTCTTAATCTTAAAACAACAATTGCTCCAGCAATTAACAAAATTGCAACTGCTTCATAAACAAGTGCAGTAGGGTCCATTTCTTTACCTTGCAAAATAATAAATCGGGCAAGTGCTGTAATTGCAATAAGCAGTGGAAGGGTAATACTAATAGATTGCTGGTTCCAAAAAACTCTTACCATTGCTAGAACTTCTAAATATAGAAACATTAAAAGCAAATCTGCTAGCGTAACTGATTGGTTAGTGAACATGTTTTTAATTTCAATACCAACAGCAATAACAGTACTGATTAAGATAATAACCATTAAAGCTAACTGTAAGTTTTTTGTTATCTTGTCCATTATTTATCTTTACTAAATGGTAGCCATTTTTCAATTGCAGATTTTAAGGGACCATCATAAGGGATTGAATAAGAGTTTGGATTTGGACTAGTTAAAACTTCAATTCCTTTTGAAAATACAAATATAAATACTATTACAAACACGATAACCATGATTTTAAAAGGATCAAAATTTTTTGTTTGAAAAACACTAGCTGATTTTGCTTCTGCTTTATGAAATTGTTTAAACGTCATGTAAACAGCAAATATTAAACCAATATGAGCTAAAAAAAGTCCAGCCCAACCAAAAGCAAAAGTTGTGTAAGAAAAAATATATAAACTAAAAACTGTGGTCCAAATAAAACTTAAAACTAATAAAATTTGTAGTCTAACTGTTTTTGGAAGTGCACGCAGATCATTTTTACTATCGTCAAATAAAATATTTGCAGCATCTTTCATCCAGTTCTTTATTGATTCCATGATCTAAGGATATAATTTTTAGTGATTTAAACAAATGTCAATTTGTCCTAAACTTAGCTATGAACGAAGCTTTTTTTTGTGAAAATTGATAAATCTTTCAACGTTAGATTTATTAAATGACTTGTTTTCTTCAAATGAGACTTTTTTCATTGAATAGGCACTGCTATTAGTAACTCTTGATTGAATTGTAATATTTCCTTTATACAACTTAAGTTTAACTGAGCCATTAACTTTGTTTCTTTTTAGATCAACAATTTTTTGAAGTTTAAACCTTTCTTTTGAATACCAATAGCCATTATAAATCAATTCAGCATATCTAAACATTACTTGATCTTTTTTATGCATAGTTTCTTTATCTAAAGTAACAGACTCAATTGCTCGATGAGCATTAATTAAAAGGGTTCCACCAGGTGTCTCGTATACACCTCTAGATTTGATACCTAAAAATCTATTCTCTACCAAGTCAACTCTTCCAATTCCATTTTTACCCGCCAGGTCATTTAGCTTCGTTAATAATTTAGCTGGCGACATTTTTTTTCCATTGATTCCAAAAGGATCTCCATTTTTGAAATTGATAGTAACAAATGAAGGTTTGTTTGGAGCTTTTTCTGGAGAAACTGTTCTTTGATAAATAAATTCTGGTGCAGAATTTTTTGGATTTTCCAATACCTTACCTTCTGTTGATGTGTGAAATAAATTATCATCTACTGAAAAAGGTGGCGCTCCTTTTTTATCTTTTGGTATTGGTATTCCATGTTTTTTTGCATAGTTGATTAAATCTGTTCTTGATTTTAATTTCCAAATTCTCCATGGAGCAATAATTTTTATTTTTGGTCCAAAATAATGATAGCCTAACTCAAATCTTACCTGATCATTCCCTTTCCCTGTTGCGCCATGCGAGACTGCATTAGCTTTAAATTTTTTAGCTACTCTTATTTGATCTTTTGCAATTAGCGGTCTAGCAATAGAAGTTCCTAGTAGATACACTCCTTCATAAATAGCATGCCCTCTAATCATTGGGTAAACGTAATCTTTTACAAAAATATCTTTTAAATCTTGGATAATTATATTTTTAACGCCAAATTTTTTTGCATTTTTAAAAATTTTTTTTCTATCAATTTCTTGACCAACATCAGCAGTATAACAAATTACTTCAGCTTTATAATTTTCTTGAAGCCATTTTAAAATAATGGACGTATCCAAGCCCCCTGAGTAGGCAAGTACAATTTTATTTTTTGATTTCATTTAATTATTTACAAGCTTTTTTTGATGCGTTGTAAGCTTTGGTAAATCCAAGTAAAGAATAATGATCAATTGTTTGAGATCCATTTTTATTGTACCCAGTAATCATTATTCTTGAACCTTTCTTCATTCTACTAATCATTTTTACTTCAATTTTATTATCAGCAATCCATGCAAATCCTTGTTGTATTATGTCAAACTTAAACTTGTTCTTTCCAGATGCCGCAATAACTGAATTCTTGTTATTAAATTCATATCCAGGAGTAACACTTACCTCATTTGAAATATTTTCTTCTGGTCTAAAAGTTACAAATAATTTTGCATCTCTTTTGTTCGATTTTGGCGCCTGAAGTACAGGTACTGATTGAGCAAAACATATTTTGCCATTGGGCTCATAAGCCTCCATTGCTTCCCAATCTTTATATTTACCAATTTTTTTTACTTCCTGAGCAAATAGATAATTTGAACTTAAGATAAATATAGTTGATAAAATTATTATTTTTTTAATTAAGGACATGGATTTGGATAAATTGTTTGAACTTGATTGATTTCTTCAATGACATCATTAGATAAATTTAAATTTACACTTTCTATATCTGATTTCAACTGCTCCATTGTGGTTGCACCTATAATAACACTTGTCATAAATTCTTGCATCTCACAGAATTTAATGGACATTTGAGTCATATTTAAATTGTGTTTTTCACAAATTTTAAAATAAAGTTCCACAGCAGCCTCCGTGTTTGGTTTTCTATATCTTGTCCAAAAATCAAAGTCTCTTTCCATTCTTGAACCTTTAGGAAAATTCTTATTTCTATACTTACCAGTTAAGTATCCACTTGCTAAAGGCGAATATGCAAGGCATCCAATATTTTCTCTAATTGAAACTTCTGCTAATCCAACTTCATAAGATCTATTTAGTAAGCTGTATGGATTTTGAATAGACATCATTCTTGGTAAATCTTTATCTTTTGATAACTGCAGATAATTCAGTACCCCCCAAGGAGTTTCGTTTGAAAGACCAACGTATCTTATTTTTCCTGCTTTAATATATTTGTCTAGTTCGCCAAGAACATCTCCAAATTGATTCCAATCATTTTCTTTATGAACATAACCAAGTCTTCCAAAATTATTTACATTTCTTTCTGGCCAATGAAGTTGATATAAATCAATATAATCTGTTTTAAGTCTTTTGAGGCTATTGTTTAAAGCTAACTCCAAGTTTGGACCTGTAAAACTATTTTCTCCATTTCTTAAATAATCTCGTGCTGGACCAGCAACTTTAGTAGCTAAAACAACTTCTTTTCTTTTTTTTGTCTTTTTAAACCAATTACCAATTATTTCTTCCGTGTCCCCATAAGTTTCTTTACGAGGAGGAACAGCGTATAATTCAGCTGTATCCCAAAAATTAACTCCGTTGCTTAAAGCAAAGTCCATTTGTTCAAAGGCTTGATCTTGAGTATTTTGCTCTCCCCAAGTCATTGTACCGAGACAAATTGTACTCACATCAAGATCAGTATTTCCTAATTTTTTGTAATTCATTAATGTTTTATGTTAACTTTTTATTAATCTATTAAGGTATCTTGAATAATTGTCAAAAGACTATTATATCTAACATATTATGGAATTTGATAAAAACGGAATATTAAATAGAGCAAAAGCAGCACAACAAACTGCGGCTGTAATGGATGAAGGCTTAAGAGCCTACATGTTAAAAGTTTATAACTACATGGCAACAGGTGTGTTGCTAACAGGGATCATAGCACTAATAACATTTAAGATGTCAGTCATAACTGACCAATCGGGTGCAATTGTTGGACTAACACAAATGGGTAATGCAATTTATTTATCAGGGCTTAAATGGCTAGTAATGTTAGCTCCTTTAGGTATCGTTTTTTATATGAGTTTTGGGATTAATAAGATGAGCGCTTCAAAAGCCCAAACAACATTTTGGGTATTTGCAGCTTTAATGGGACTTTCGTTGTCTTCAATCTTATTAGTTTATACTGGCTTGAGTGTTACTAGAGTATTCTTCATAACTTCAGCAACTTTTGGAGCGATGAGTATTTATGGTTATACAACTAAAAGAGATTTAACAAAGTTTGGATCATTTTTAATGATGGGATTGATTGGAATAATTATTGCATCTATCGTTAACATTTTCTTAAAATCTTCAATGATGTACTTTGTAATTTCTATTTTAGGTGTTTTAATTTTCGTAGGTTTAACAGCTTATGATACTCAAAAAATTAAAAACATGTATGTTGCAAGCGACTCTGGTGAAATCGTTGGGAAAAAAGCAGTAATGGGTGCTTTAACATTATATCTAGACTTCATTAATCTATTTATAATGTTGTTAAGACTTTTTGGTCAAAGACGATAATTTATTTTTGGAGTTTCTTCCAACTAGTATTTTTAAGTAAAGACTTAAGTTCATAAGAATTTTTCAAAATCTTGCCACTTGTATCTGTGATTAAGTATTTTAAATTTTTATTTTTTGGCTTAAAATTTTTGCAGATTTTATAGAGTGCATTTTCTGTAGCGTTCCTAAATACACTAAAGCTAACTTGCTTGCTTGAGATGTTGAGACCATAATCTTTCCAGGAACCTTCGGAAACCATTTTTGCATAAAGATCTAGAATAATTTTAAGTTCATCTTTTTCAAAAAATTGTTTTTCCTCTATCTTGTTATGTGGATTGTTTACTACTAATCTTAAATTATTACGCATCTATTTTATGTTTATTTATTAAAGGTACCTGAAATCCTGTAAATACTATTGTTATTGGAAGCATTCCCCATACTTTAAAATTAACCCAAAATTCTTCAGTTTGTGTTCTCCAAACTAATTCATTTAATAATGCAAGGCCGAAGAAAAAAAACATCCATCTTCGATTTAAAATTTCCCATCCGATATCTGTTAAAGGTATTGATTTACCCATAACTTTTTTAAGGATCGGTTCTTTTGTAAAGTATTTTCCAAAATATAAAGCTAAAGCAAACATAATATTTATTATTGTCGGTTTTACGTAAATAAATATTGGATCATTAAAATAAATAGTGAGTCCTCCAAAAAAGGTTATCAAAATTCCACTCAACAAAGGCATTGGGGGTATTTTTTTTTCAAAAAACCAAACAACAGCTAATGCAATGATAGTTGCAACTATTAAGGGAGGTATTGCTACTGATAAATTTTTTCCACTGTTGTAATAATAGAAAAAAAATATTGCTAGAGGTCCAAAATCAGTAACAAATTTTAAAAAAGATTTATTCACTTAAAAGATATTAACATATTTGCCACATCACAAAACATTAATATTTTTTACATTGATTTTTATTTTTAAATACCCATACTAACTAAGATGGCAATTCAAAAAGCTAAATTCTCAATTGGAGATATTGTAAAACACAAGCACTTCGAATTTAGAGGTGTTATTTACGATGTAGATTTTGAGTTTAATAATTCAGAGGAATGGTATCAGTCTATTCCAAAAAATGTGAGACCGAGAAAAGATCAGCCTTTTTATCATTTACTTGCTGAAAATGATGAAATTACTTACGAAGCCTATGTTTCAGAGCAAAATCTTTTGATGGACGACTCTGACGAGCCTATAAAACACCCGTTAATTGAAGAAATTTTTTCAGGCAAAAAGGGCTCAAGTTATTTCAAGCTTTCTAATTAGCTATCATTATTCAAACACATTTATTTCCAATCTAGGCCACACTAATTTTTTATAAAATGGTCATATTCTGATCAAGAGTGTTAAAAGTTAATCTTTCCTTATTATCTCCCCCTCTTCATTCTTGATCAGATAATTTTTCACAATAGTATTTTTAAAATAAATCCTTAAATTAGAGATATGCTTAAACTTCCAGAGCCAAATAAAATTTTTCAAATTACTTCGAAGGCGCCAAAATATGTTTTGTTTTTATTTGTTGTTGTCCTATCAGTTGGATTAGTAGAAGCACTTATATTGTCTCCAGAAGATTACAAGCAGAGTGACGCTGTTAGAATTATGTATGTTCATGTTCCTGCAGCATGGATTTCTCTTGGAATTTTTTCTTCAATAACTATTTTATCAATTTCAGGATTTATTTTTAAAAACAAAAATTTTTTTTTAATATCTAAAAGTTTAGCACCCTCAGGTTTTATTTTTAATATAATTGCTTTGGTAACAGGTTCTATTTGGGGCAAACCCACTTGGGGCACATGGTGGGCCTGGGACGCGAGAATTACTTCAATGTTAATTTTAGCTCTATTTTATGCTTTATATTTAATCTCTTGGAGAATTTATAAAAATAAGGAAAAAGTTTTTAAAATCTCAACTTTTATTACTATTCTTGGAATTATTAATGTACCAATAATTAAGTACTCTGTTGATTGGTGGAATACACTTCATCAGCCTGCCTCAATAAATATCTTGTCAAAAAGCTCGATTCATTCATCAATGCTTTATCCGTTGTTGATAATGACTGCGGCATTTGCTCTTTTTTCGTTGTTAATTTTCTTAATGAAATATAATACAGAACTGATAAAAATTAAAAATAAAGGCTTAGATAGATTATGATTAATGAATTATTATTTATGAATGGATATGCAGTCTATGTATTTTCTGCATTTGGTTTTACTTTATTAAGTTTCCTAAGTTTATATTTAGTAACTAAAGTTCAATTTATTAAAGAACAAAATAAATTTGTTGCTAAATTTGGATCACTTAACACTGAACAAGCTATTTCTGCAAAATCACAAAGAATAAATAAAGAAATTTTAGCTGACGCAACAAATAACTAATTTTTGATCGATGTATGGTCGAAAAGTTAAGTTAAGATTTCTGTTCGTATCGACCATTTTATTAATCTTAATATTAACAGTTTTTTTAGTTTTAAAATCTTTAGAAGAAAACGTTGTTTATTTTCAATCTCCTTCAGAAATTAAATCATTAACTGAGCTGACAAATAATAAAATCAGAGTAGGTGGAATGGTTAAAAAAAATTCTATTAGTATGAATTCTGATGAAGTGAATTTTATTATAACAGATTTTAAAAATGAGATTAATGTTACCTATTCAGGTGCAGTTCCAAATTTATTTGAAGAAGGAAAAGGAGTTGTAGCCGAAGGTGTTTTGAAAGACAGAAATTTCTTTTCGGCAACAAAAATTTTAGCAAAGCATGATGAAAATTATATGCCTCCAGAGGTTAAAGCTGCATTGGAGGAAAATTAATTGATTTATAGCGTTATTGGATATTATGCATTAATTTTAGGATTAATTAGTGGTTCAATTTTGGTCTATTTTTCAGTTCAAAATTTTAGAAATTCAGAAATTTTAGATACTAAAATATTATCATTATCATTTTTACAATTATTTTTTGTTGTTGTTAGTTTTTTTGGATTAGTTTTATCTTTTGTAGTTTCAGATTTTAGTAATGAAACTGTATTTAATAATTCTCATACTACTAAACCTTTATTTTACAAAATTACAGGAACTTGGGGAAACCACGAGGGTAGTTTGTTGCTATGGTTATTGGTATTAACATTATTCATTTTCATTTTTTTAATAAGGACAAATAATCAAACAATAAAATACAAAACTCTAACAACAATATTCCAGCAGATAATAATTATTGGTTTTTTTATATTTTTATTAAAAACTTCTAATCCATTTAATTACTTATTTCCAATTCCTGAGGAAGGTTTAGGTTTAAATCCAATATTACAAGATCCCGCATTAGCAATTCATCCACCTATTTTATATTTAGGCTATGTTGGTTCATCAATAATATTTTCCTCTGCACTAGCTGCAACAACTTTAAAAATGGTTTCAGGAAGCTGGGCAACTCATATAAAAAAATGGACTTTAGTTTCATGGATATTTTTAACATTAGGAATTTTACTAGGTTCTATTTGGGCTTATTATGAACTTGGATGGGGAGGATTTTGGTTTTGGGATCCAGTTGAAAATGTATCTCTAATGCCTTGGTTAGCATTAACTACATTGTTACATTGTATATTAGTTTTAGAAAAAAAAATGATCTTAACTTCTTGGGTTATAATTTTATCTATAGCCACATTTACACTTAGTATGTGTGGAACTTTCTTAGTTAGATCAGGAATCCTCAATTCAGTTCACACTTTTGCTAACGATCCTGAAAGAGGTTTATTCATACTAATTTTTTTGTTTGTTTTAATTTTTATTTCTTTATTTATTTTTTTCTTTTTTCATAAAAATGATCAAAAAAATTTAATAAATCTTTTTTGGTTGAGTAAGGAAAGTGCAATCATATTGAATAATTGGTTTATGATGTATTTTTTATCCGTAGTTTTAATTGGTACAGTATATCCAATATTTTTAGATGTAATTTCTTCTGAAAAAATTTCCGTTGGTCCACCATTTTATCATAAATTAATTATCCCTTTCTTAATTCCATTTTTAATTGCTATGGCAATTGGACCTCATTTGAAATGGATTAAATCTAACCTAGAGAGTAACAAAATTCTTATATTTTTGTTATTTATATCTATTTTAATATCTTATTTAATTGTTAAGAATTTCGATAAAAATTTACTTGTAAATACAATATTAATCTCTAGCGCATTTTATTTGTTTTTTATTACCGTAAAGGATTTTTTTACAAAAAAATTTAAAAACATTTCCCAAAATATTGCTCACTTTGGATTTAGTTTATTAATTTTAAGTATTTTATTCAACAATTTGCTTTCAAGTGAAGTAATAACCAATCTTAAAATTGGTGAAAGTTATGAAAACTCAAAAATTAAAATTACACTTGAAGATATAAAGCAGATAAATGAAAAAAATTATAATTCAGTAGTAGCAAATTTTAAAATCATTTCTTCAAATGGTAAAATTAATAAAATGTCTCCAGAGTTAAGAATTTACAATCAGCCAAATATAGTAACTAGTGAAGCTGATATCAAAACTAATTTGATGGAAGATAAATTTATTGTCATAAACTTAGTACAAAATCAGGAATATTTTAATGTTAGATATCAAGTCAAACCCTTGATGCTTTGGATATGGGTTTCAGTATTATTATTAAGTATGGGTGGAATATTAAGTTTTTTTAAAAAAAGAATATGAAAGATAAATTAATTCCTCCTATAATAATAATAAGTTTTATAACTTTTTTTTTAATATTTTATAAAGGTTTGCAAGAAACAAACATATATACACCCAATTCAGAAATAAAAAAAGATATCCCAATTTTTTCTAGCGTTAAGTTTGATAGCAAAGAAAATGTTAGCTCATCAGAAATATTTAATTCAAATAAATTTTATTTATTAAATATATGGGCCTCATGGTGCGTACCTTGTAGACAAGAACATGCTTATTTAATGAGATTAAGTGAAAGCGATCAAGTAACTTTAATTGGATTAAATTATAAAGATAATTTTAATAATGCTCAAAATTTTTTAAAGAAATTGGGAAATCCATACGAAACAATATTATTAGATGAAGATGGTACAATCTCAATAGAGTGGGGAGCATACGGTGTGCCAGAAACTTTTTTGATTCATAAAAATAAAATAGTTTCAAAATACATTGGACCATTAAATGAAGAATTAATTAATGAAATTTACTCGATTATAAAATGAGAATTTTAAAAATTACTTTAATTATTTTATTATTAATTCCAAATTTATTATTTGCTGATAATCAATTTGAAAGAAATAAGATTACAAAAAATTTAAGATGTTTAATTTGCCAAGGTCAATCCGTATATGATTCAGACTCTGATTTCGCAAATAGCATGAAAATTTTAGTTGATAAAAAACTTGCAGAAGGATTATCTGAAAATGAAATTTATGAATTTTTTAAAGAAAAATATGGTGATTGGATTTTGTATGATCCTGGTTTAAATAAAAACACTTATATTCTTTGGTTATTGCCAATATTGATATTTTTACTTGGAGGTGCAATAATCTTTAAAAAACTTAAATTTAAAAATTAATCCAAAATGTATCTAAAAAAAATACTAATTTTATTCTCATTTATAGCGTTTACGATCTCATTAAATGCAGAAGAAATTAAAAAGGGAGATTTAAATACTGAGTTTAATATTTACACAGGAATGTTTGATTATAGTGATGATGGAAAAAAATCAACTTTAATAGGTTTCCAGCATCAAAATGAAGAATTAAACAGAGATACTCTTTTGGGAAATTTATCACCTATTACTGGTGCTCTTATTACTGCAGATAATGCGGCTTATGTTTATACAGGAGTAGAAGCTCAATATAAAATAGGATCTTTAAATTTTAATCCAAGTTTTGCTCCTGGGTTATATCATGAAGGTGATGGAAAAGATCTTGGTCATGTTTTAGAATTTAAAACTGAGCTTCAGATATCATTTGATATGTCCGAGAATAGTCAATTTGGTTTTTCATATAACCACTTATCAAATGCTAGTTTAGGAAGTAAAAACCCTGGGGCAAATAGTTATATGTTTAATTTTTTTAAAAGCTTTTAAAGAAAGCATTATGAATTTAAATGATTGCCATAATTTTAGTGACTTTAGAAAATTAGCAAAAAAGAAATTACCAGCTCCTATATTTCATTATATTGATGGCGCAGCGGATGATGAAATTACTTACGCAAGAAATACAAGTGCATTTGATGATGTTGATTTAGTACCAAATGTTTTAAGAGGTGTAGAGCATGTTGATTTATCAACAACAATTTTTGGTAAAAAACTCGATTTACCTTTTTATTTAGCACCAACTGCTCTTCAAAGGTTATTTCATTATGATGGCGAGAGAGCTGTGGGTAAAGCAGCCAAGAAGTATAATACTATGTTTGGAGTATCGGCACTAGCAACAGTAAGTGTGGAGGAAATTTCTTCACTTATTGATACACCAAAAATGTTTCAGTTTTATTTTCATAAAGATAGAGGATTGAATGATTCATGTCTTGAAAGAGCAAAGGCTGCAAAATTTGACGTTATGGCTCTAACGGTTGATACAATTACAGGAGGAAATAGAGAAAGAGATTTGAGAACCGGTTTTACTTCACCACCTAAATTAACATTATCAAGTTTATTTAGTTTTGCTACAAAACCAATGTGGGGAATAAATTATTTAACAAAAGGTAAGTTTGAACTACCTCATTTACAAGATTTTGTAAAAGAGGGTACAAGCACAAACTCTTCGATTGGGAATTATTTCTCTACAATGCTTGATCAGTCAATGAACTGGAAAGATGCCGAACAACTTTGCTCTAAATGGGGAGGTCATTTTGCTTTAAAAGGGATTATGAGTGTTGAAGATGCTAAGAGAGCTGTAGATATTGGATGTACAGGTATAATGGTTTCAAATCATGGTGGAAGACAACTTGATGGATCAAGATCACCTTTTGATCAACTTGCTGAAATCGTTGATGCTGTTGGTGATAAGTTGGATGTAATCTGTGAGGGAGGAATTCATAGAGGAACTCATATGCTTAAAGCATTATCATTAGGTGCAAAAGCATGTTCTGGAGGTAGACTTTATTTATATGCTCTGGCTGCAGCTGGACAAGCAGGTGTTGAAAGAGCTTTAGAGAAATATAAATCTGAATTAGTGAGAGATATGAAGTTAATGGGTTGCACTAAAATAAGTGACCTAAATAGACATAATTTAAGATTTAGAAGATAGAAATAATGAACATTAATGATTGTTATAACTTTGAGGACTTTAGAAAATTAGCAAAAAAGAAATTACCAGCTCCTATATTTCATTATATTGATGGTGGTGCTGATGACGAAGTTACTCTAAATAGAAATACTGAAGCTTTTAACGATTGTGATTTAATCCCAAATATTCTTAATAGTGTAGGTGAGCCAGATTTATCAACTACAGTCTTTGGAAGAAAAATAAGCATGCCATTATTTTTATCACCAACAGCTATGCAAAGTTTGTATGATCCAGAGGGAGACAAAGCATCTGCAAGAGCTGCTGAGAAATTTGATACTATTTACAGTATGTCTACTATGGCATCTTTTTCAATCGAAGAGGTGGCAAATATTTCAAGTGGTCCAAAACTTTTTCAACTTTATATTCATAAAGATAAATCAATTACAGATGATTTAATTGACAGATGCTCTAGGGCAAATTTTGACGGTATGTGCATCACAGTTGATACACTTGTTGCAGGAAATCGTGAACGAGATCATAGAACTGGCTTTACAACACCACCTAAATTTACGTTAGATAGTCTGTTAAGTTTTGCTATGAGGCCTGGATGGGTTTTTAAATATTTCACAAATAAAAAATTTGAGTTGGCGAACATAAAAAATAAAACTGACAAAGGTACAAATATTGCTAAATCAGTAATGGACTACATTAATGAACAATATGATCCGGCAATGAATTGGAAAGATGCTGAATATTGTATAAAAAAATGGAATAAACCAATGGCTCTAAAAGGGGTTATGTCGGTTGAAGATGCAAAAAAAGCGATTGATATTGGTTGCACTGCAGTAATGATTTCAAACCATGGAGGAAGGCAGCTTGATGGATCTAGATCTCCCTTTGATCAAGTTAAAGCAATATCAGATGCAGTTGGTGATAAATTGGAAATCATTTTAGATGGTGGGGTAAGAAGAGGAACACATGTGTTAAAGGCATTAGCTGCTGGCGCAACAGCGTGTAGTTTTGGAAAAGCGTTTCTTTTTAGTTTAGGTGCCGGTGGACAAAAAGGAGTAGAGAGATTGTTAGAAAACATGCAAAAAGAGATCAGAAGAAATATGGTTCTTATGGGATGTAAATCTATTAAAGATCTTGATGCGTCAAAAATAATATATCGAAACTAAATTCTCTTAATTTTAGCTAATTCTTTAATAATTATAGTTTAATTTATTCTGAAAACAGAATAGACAAAAAAGTATTTTTCGTTTATTTTGCCGACTTTACTTATTATGAAATTAGCAGAGTCATTGAACAGATTAGGAACAGAAAGTGCTTTCTCAGTTTTAGCAGAGGCAAAAAAACTTGAAGCACAAGGCAAACCAATGATCCATTTGGGATTAGGTCAGCCTGATTTTAAAACACCTAAACATGTAGTTGAAGCTGCAAAAAAAGCTTTAGATGATGGACATCATGGCTATGTAATGTCAAACGGTATACCAGAATGTAGACAAGCAGTTACACGTTGGATTAAAAAGCGATATAACCAAGATATTGATTTTGAGAGAATTCTAATTATGCCGGGTGGTAAACCTACAATGCATTATGCAATTCAATGTTTTGGTGAACCAGGAGCTGAAATAATTCATCCAACACCAGCTTTTCCAATTTATGAGTCTATGATTAATTATACTGGTTCAACAGCAGTTCCTTATGATTTAACAGAGGATAAAGATTTAAAATTTAACGCAGATAAGATTTTATCTTTAATCACTGATAAAACTAGATTGCTAATTTTAATTAATCCAAATAATCCAACAGGAAGTTTTGTTGAGAAATCAGAGATCGATAAGCTAGCAGAGGGATTAAAAAAACATCCCCATGTAACTATTCTAAGTGATGAGATTTATAGTAGGCAAATTTTTGATGGAAAAGAAATGCCAACTTTTTTCAACTATCCAGAATTAAGAGATAGATTAATCGTTCTAGAAGGTTGGAGTAAAGCTTATTCAATGACAGGATGGAGATTAGGTTGGAGTTTTTGGCCAGAGCATTTAATTGAACATGTAAATAAATTACTTATTAATAGTGTATCATGTGTAAATGCAGCAGCCCAGTTTGCTGGTATTGCAGCCTTGGATGGACCAGATGACTCAATTCATGCAATGATGGAAAAGTTTACACAAAGAAGAAAATTAATTCATGAAGGTTTGAACAGTTTACCGGGTGTTGAATGTAGCTTACCTGGAGGAGCATTTTACGCTTTTCCAAAAGTTATTGGAACTGGAATGAACGGTTCTGAATTTTGTAAAAAAGCTATGCACGAGGCAGGTGTGGCAATAGTTCCAGGTACTGCTTTTGGTAAAACCTGTGGTGATTATGTTAGATTTAGCTTTGCCGCTTCACAAGACAATATCTCTAATGCGCTAGAGAATATAAAAAAAATGCTTACTAAATAAGCTGTATTTTATCTTAAATTTTTATTAATATTACTATTATGAATGAACACGTTCAGAGTGAATTAAAAAAAATCTTTAACGGAAGATTTTCCACCTCGGAATCCACAAGGGCAAACTACGCAAGAGGTGAGGATACTTATGATCCAGTTTTATCTCAAGCTGTAGTATTTCCTGAAACAAATGAGGAAGTTTCTCAAATTTTAAAATTATGTAATGAGCATAAAATACCAGTAGTTCCTTTTGGAACAGGAACCTCTTTAGAAGGAAATGCTGTGGGAAACTCTAATGGAATTACGATTTCTCTAGAGAAAATGAATAAAGTGTTATCTGTAAACGCAGAAGATTTTGATTGTAGAGTTCAAGCAAACGTTACTAGGAAACAATTAAATGAATACTTAAGAGAAGATGGTGTTTTTTTTCCAATTGATCCTGGTGCAGATGCAGCGTTAGGAGGAATGGCATCGACTTCTGCCTCTGGAACAATGGCTGTAAAATATGGAACTATGAGAACAGTCATTTCAGGTTTAACTGTAGTTTTAGCAAATGGTGATATAATTAAGACAGGAGCTAGAACTAAAAAATCCTCTGCTGGTTATAATTTAACAAATTTATTTATTGGTTCTGAAGGTACTTTGGGCATAATAACCGAGGTTCAGTTAAGACTATCACCAATACCTGAAAGCATTATGAGTGCAGTTTGCTATTTTCCAGATTTAGACTCTGCAGTAAAAACAGCACAAGAAGTAATTCAATATGGTGTGCCAATTGCAAGAATAGAAATGTTAAATAAGGATCAAATGGAAATAAGTATAAAATATTCTAAGCTAGATAATATTAAAGCATCACCAACTTTATTTTTTGAGTTTCATGGCAGTGAAACTACTAATAATGAATCAATAAGTGTTGTTGAGGAATTATCTAAAGGAAATAATGGAAGTGATTTTCAATGGGCTTCCTCACCAGAAGAGCAAAAAAAATTATGGAAAGCAAGGCATGATGTTTATTATTCTGTTAAAGCTCTTGGTCATAATATGAAAGTTTATTCAACAGATGTATGTGTACCCATATCAAGATTAGTTGAATGTATTTCCTGGGCTGAAAAAGAGGTAAAAAGATTAGGATTAACAGCACCAATGGTTGGTCATGTGGGTGATGGGAATTTTCATTCTATTGTTTTGTATGATCCAGAGGACAAAGAAAAACAAAAAAAAATTAGACAATATAGTGATGATCTAATTAACAAAGCTTTAGAATTAGAAGGCACTATTACTGGCGAACATGGAATTGGATTACAAAAAAAACATTACCTTTTAAAAGAGCATCTAGATAATGTACCTGTAATGAAAGCTATTAAGAGAAGCCTTGACTCTAATAATATAATGAATCCTGGAAAAGTTTTTGATTTAAATTAATCAAAAAATCTTATGAAAAAAATACTTATAACTAGAAGACTTTTGAGAGCTTGTGAAGATAAAGCCGAAGGGATTTTTGAGGCTAATTTAAATCTTAATGACGAACTCTATTCTCAGCAAAAACTTGTAGAATTAAGTGAAGGTTGTGATGGTATATTGTCATCACTAACAGATAAGCTTGATTCAGAAACAATTAATAAACTACCAGACAGTATTAAGATCATATCAAATTTTGCTGTTGGTTTTGGAAATATAGATTTAGATGCTGCAAATAATAGGGGCATAGCAGTTACTAACACTCCCGATGTTTTGACAGACGCAACAGCAGAAATTGGAATACTTTTAATACTTGGAGCTTGCAGAAGAGCGTCAGAAGGAATTGAAAGTGCAAGACAAGGAGGCTGGAAATGGTCTGCTGATTATCTAATAGGAAAACAATTAACAGGGTCTAGGTTGGGTATTTTAGGAATGGGTAGAATTGGTCAAAAAATTGCTAAAATTGCAAAATCTTTAGGTATGATTATTCATTATCACAATCGATCAAAATTAAGTGAAGATAAAGAACAAGGCGCAACTTATCATGACAATTTAAAAAGTCTTTTGTCAGTATCAGATGTGCTTTCAGTATGCTGTCCTGCATCAAAAGAAACAGTGGATATGATTAATAAAGAGACATTAGAGTACTTACCAAAAGGTGCTGTAGTCACTAACGTTGCTAGAGGGGATATTATTGAAGATGAAGCTATGATTGATGCTCTTGATAGAAGAAAAGTTTATGCTGTTGGATTAGATGTATACAAAAATGAGCCAAATTTAAATCCAGGTTATTTAAAACATAAAAGCGCATTTATTCTTCCACATTTAGGAAGTGCAACAAAAGACACTCGTACCGCAATGGCTAACTTAGCTATTGATAATTTGGATGAATACTTCAAGACAGGAAATTGTAAAAATAAAGTAAATTAAAACAAGGCTAATTGTAGTTTAAGTTCTAGATAATAAAAGAATTGTAACTCCAATAACAAAAATAATAATTCCAATAATTTCTGTAATTTTCACTTTCTCTTTAAACATATATCTTGAAGAAAAATAACTAAATAATAATTCAATTTGACCAACAGCTCTTACAAATGAAGACTGTATTAAAGTGAAAGCATAAAACCAGGATAATGATGCTAATAATCCGGCTATACCCGTTAAAAAACATTCATATTTATCAAGATAAAGTTTCTTAAATTCTGATTTTTCAAAAAAAATTAAATAAATTGTTAAAATTAATGTTTGTATAAATAATCCAATGAATAGTGCTGAAATAGCCTTCCCAAAATTTGAACTAATGTTCTCCAATGTTAAAATAGCTGCTCTAAAATAAACAACACTTAAACCCAAGAATAATCCTGATATCAAACCAACTATAGTAGTTTTTGAAAATAAATTATTAAGGAAAAGTCTTAAATCTTTTACAGATAATAATATAACGCCAATTGTTGATATAACAATTCCACTAATTCCAAACTTATTTAATTTTTCATTTAATATTAAATACTCAAACAATGCTACTTGGATAACTTCAGTTTTGCTTAGAGATGTGCCTACAACAAAATTTGAAAAATTAAATAAATATAATAAAAAAAATGTAAAAATAATTTGAAAGATTGATGCAAGCAGAACATTAAATAAAAATCCTGGCTGTATTAGTATGGTATTTATTACTTGTAAATCTCTAAAGAATAAAAAAAACAATATTGCTGCAAATGGTAATGCAAAAGCAAATCTTACATATGTAGAAGCTATGGTTGAAATATCTTTATTTAATTTTTTTTGTAAGGATGATCTTAAATTTTGAAAAAAAGCACCAAAAACTGTAACTAATATCCAATTCATCAATAATTATTTATTTGTAATATATTTAAAAGTCGACTTTAATATTAAATTTAACAATATAGAGGGAAATAACATGAAAATATTAAAAAAAATAATTTTTTCTTTAATTTTTGTTTCTATAGCTAGTGCAAGTCTAGCTGAAACAAAAATGAGAATAACTCTCCAATTACCTTTAAAGGCACACTTAGGTCAAAACCTTTTAGTGTTTAAAAAAGAATTGGAGTCTAGATCAGACATTACAGTAGAAATTTATGACTCAGCACAACTTTATAAAGATAAGGAAGTTCCTCAAGCTGTAGGTTCAGGAGCTATTGAAGCTGGTGTAGCATCAATAACAAGATTTGCAGGAACAAATCCAGAGGTTGATATTTTTTATTTACCTTTTCTATTTGACTCAGAAGCAAAAATTAGAAAAGCAACTAAGGCTGGATCTGAAATTAGATCAATTCTTGACCCTGCTATAGCATCTACTGGTGCTGTGCCATTATATTATCAAGCTTATGGATCAGCAATTATGCTTTCTAACGGTGGACCAATGAAATCACCTGCTGATTTTAAAGATAAGAAAATTAGAGTGTTTGGAAAAACCTTAGGAGCTTTTATAAGTTCTTTAGGCGGTAAACCAGCATTGATATCAGGCTCCGAGCAATATTTAGCTTACCAAAGAAATACTGTAGATGCAGGTATGACTGGAGTATCAGGAGTGAAATCAAGAAAACTTTATCAAGTTATGGATACTTTAACAGTAACTAATCACGGTGATATTGAGTTCGTTGTAGTTGCAAATGACAAATGGTTAAAATCATTAACTCAAAAACAAAGAGATGCTATTGCTGAAGCGTCTAAAGTTGCCGAAAAAGCTGTTAGAGATGACATGGCTAATATAGAGGCAGCTGCCTACAAAGAAGCAAAAGCAAATGGAATGAACATTGTTAACTTATCAAGCTCTGAAACATCTGCTCTTAAAAAAGCATCTTCTTCAGTTATAGATGATTATATTTCTAGAACTGGTGGAGCTGGTGGAGTTGGAGATAAATTAGTTAAAGCAGCTAATAATCTATAATTAAATAATAAATAAACCCCGCAATTAATTTTGCGGGGTTTTGTTATGAATTATTACGATAAAATTGTAAAATATTCCGGCTATTTAGCTTCAGCTTTATTCATAGCCATAGGATTTATAGTTTCTTATGAGGTAATCATGAGATATTTATTCAATTCACCAACTATCTGGGTAAACGAAGTTTCAAGATTTTTGCAAATTTGGGCAACTTATCTTGCGTTAACTTATTCATTTCATAAACGAGATTTTATTAGAATAACTGTCATTTATGATAGATTAAATGAAACTGGAAAAAAAATTTTAGACTTTATTAGCTTTATTTTTATTATTATTTTTAGTTGTTTTGTTGTCTATTATGGATGGCTAATAGCTTATGACTCTTTAAAAGTTGGACGAACTAGTTCTACTATTTTAGACGTTCCATCATTTTTAACAGAATTGGCAATTCCACTTTGTTTTGCTTTTTTAGTCATAAGAGTAATTTTAGAATCAATAAGATATATCCGGAATTTTTCTAAATGATAGTTGCATTAATTCTTTTTGTTCTTTTTTCGATATTGTTTTTAGGAGTTCCCATCGCTTTTGGTCTTGGCTCATTAGGTTTAGGTTTAATGTTATTGGGAGATATTTCTCCACTTATGATACCACAGACATTTTATAGTGTTGCGGATAATTTTATACTTTTAGCTGTACCTATGTTTTTAATGATGTCTAATATCCTTTTGAAAGCAGGAGTTGGTGAAGATCTTTTTAATTTTGCGCAAAGTTGGGTAGGAAATTTTCCAGGTGGTTTAGCTATAGCAACCATTGTTTCGTGTAGTATCTTTGCAGCTATCTCTGGTTCATCTGTTGCTACAGCTGCAACAATTTCAACCGTAGCATTTCCTGCAATGATTAAAAGAGGTTATCATAGGAATTTTACTTTGGGAATTTTAGCTGCAGGAGGAACATTAGGAATTTTAATACCTCCGTCTATTCCAATGATTGTGTATGCATTTGTTGTTGAAGAATCAGTACTAAGTATGTTTTTAGCAGGTATCGGACCAGGAATAGTATTGGCACTTTTCTTTATTATTTTTTCAGTTTTTTATGTAATTTTTTTTAATAAAGAAGTTCAAAACGTCAAAACATCATTTGAAGATAAAATTAAATATACAAAAAAAGGTTTACCAGTTTTATTAATGGCTTTTATAATGTTAGGAGGAATTTATGCTGGCATATATACTCCAACTGAAGCAGGTGGAATAGGTTTTTTAATATCATTTATATATGTTGTTGCGAAAAAAAAAATAGACTTTAAACGTTTTATAGAAGCTGGTTTAGAGACCATGAAAACAACTGTAACAATATTTATTATTATTGCTGGTGCAAAAATTTTCGGCAAAGCTATTTCGCTTTATAGAATACCCCAAGAACTTTCTGCTTTTATAGTCACAAATATCACTGAACAAGGAATGTTTATATTTGTTGTTGCAATCACATTATTAATCCTAGGGTTTATAATGGAAACCTTGTCATTAATATTAATAATGATGCCTATATTTGCTATCTCTATTGCTGCAATGAATATAGATTTAATTTGGTTTGGAATTATTTTTACACTTATGATTGAGTGTGCATTGATAACACCACCTGTAGGTTTAAATATTTATGTTTTGCAGGCAATTGGAAAAGCAAAAATGTCTGAAATAGCTAAAGGTGTTATACCTTTTGTATTAATCATGCTTTTTACAGTTTATGTGATTTACTTGTTTCCTGACTTGGCATTATATATACCTTTTAAATTATAAATATGTTCTCAAAAATTAAATCAAAAGATAAAGCAGAAAATTTAAGAAAAATTTTAGATAAAAAAGGTATAATAGTTATGCCAGGTTGTTTTGATGCTCTTTCAGCAAAACTTATAGAAAGAGAGGGTTTTAATGTTGGATTTATGTCTGGCTTTAGTGTCTCTTCGACTCGTTTGGGTATGCCCGATACTGGTTTGATTTCATTTTCAGAAATGGCAGAGCAGGTTAGAAATATTTGTAATTCAACTACTATCCCAATTATTTTTGACGGAGATACTGGTTATGGAAATTCTGTTAATGTATTTAGAACAGTAAGAGGTTATGCAGATGCTGGTGCCGCTGGAGTAATGATTGAAGATCAAAAATGGCCTAAAAAATGTGGACATACTAAAGGAAAAGATGTTGTTGATATAGATGAAGCTAAATCAAGAATTAAAGCGGCTGTAGATGCAAGAAAATATGGAGATAATGATATTTTAATAATGGCTCGGACGGATGCTATTGCAACTCATGGTCTTGATGAAGCAATTAAAAGAATGCAAAATTTTTCAGAGATTGGTGTTGATATTCTTTTCATAGAAGCTGTTAAATCAAAAGAGGATATGAAAAAAATCATGACGGAAGTCCCTGGAAATCATATGGTAAATTTAATTGAGGATGGAGACACTCCCTTATTAGATATAAATGAATTGGAAGAAATAGGTTATAAAATTGCAGTGATGCCATTAACTTTAATGAGCGCTTCTGTTAAAACTATGCAAGAATGTTTAAAAAATATGAAAAATAAAAAATACAATACCAATATAACAAAATTTTCTGAATTAAGAGATATAGTGGGTTTTAATGAATATTACGATATTGAAGATAAATATAAATAATGTTTTAGAAAAAAATCCAAAAAAATTTACCAAAAAAACAAAATTGATTAAAGGAGAATTGTATGAGTGATAAAATTGTTTTTATTGGAGTTGGAAATATGGGAAATCCTATGGCAGAAAACCTGTTTAAATCTGGCAAAAAAATTACTGTATTTGATGTTTCAAAAGAAATGATGGAGCAAGCTAAAAAAAAGGGACTAAACACATCAGAAAGTATTGAAACTTTAATAAACGATGAAATCTCAATAGTAATTACAATGTTACCTGAGGGTAAACATTCAAAAGAAATATACTTAGGTGATAATGGAATAATTAATAAAGTTTCAAATGATTGTTTGTTGATAGACTGCTCAACAATAGACATAGAAACATCAAAAGAAATCGGAAGAGCTGCTAATAATAAAGGTATTATGATGATAGATGCCCCAGTAAGTGGTGGAGTAATGGGGGCTCAAAAAGCAACTCTTAATATAATGGTTGGTGGGTCTAAAGAAGCTTTCGAAAGAGCATTACCAGTTTTAAAAGTTATGGGAAAAAATATTTATCATGCTGGCGATATTGGAAGTGGTAATGGAGCTAAAATTTGTAACAATATGGCTCTAGGAATAGCAATGATTGCTGCTTCAGAGTCATTAATGCTAGCGAAAAGATTAAACATCGATATTAAAAAAGTTCATGAAATAATGAAAAATGCATCTGGTAACAGTTGGCCAATTTCAGTGTATCCTCCTTTACCTGGTTTAATTGATGGTACGCCCTCGAATAACAATTATCGTCCAGGTTTCTCCGCAGGAATGATGAATAAAGATCTTAAACTTGCAAATGATTGTGCGCAAAGCGTAAAAGCTGAAACACCATTAGGAAAAATGGCCCTAGAAATTTATGATAAATTCTGCAAAGAAGGAAATGATACAAAAGATTTTTCAGCAATTTCAAAAGTAATAGGTGGTAGTGCTTGGGACTATCCGATTGATTAAAATAATTTATTGTAAGTGTTTATAAATTGTAGTTCTAGATACACCTAATTTTCTTGAAGTAGCGGAAATATTATTTGTTTCATTAAAAGTTGATCTTATCAAAGTACATTTTTCTCTTTTGATTTTTGTATCTTCACAATTTTTACAAGTACTTTTTTTATTTTCTTTTTTTGTTTCAACAAATTTGTTTTCCTTAAAAATTTGATTTTTCACCACAAAAACCGATGAACCTAAATGATCAGTAATTTTTAATGTTTTATTATTTAATAAATCTGATGCAATAGATGAAAATGAATTAGTAAAAATTTTATTAAAATTTTCGTTTTTAAGATCTACTAATCCATTAAGCATAATTTTTGCATTACTGTTAGCTCCTACAATTAGACCATCTCCATTAACAGCCAATAACCCAACACTAGTTGTCGAAAGATATTCTTGTCGAGGATGAAAAGATAAAATTAAATCATGCTCAAACTTTTTTAAAAATAATTTTGTTTCTATACTTCTAGTTGCAAGTTTTACTAAAGCTAGAGTGTGTTGCTCTCTAGACATATAGTCGGTTGAAGCATCTATAATTCCAATAGTCTTTCCATCATAATTAATTATTGGACTTGCAAAACAAGATATATTTTCATGTGCTATAAAAAAATGTTCTTTACCAGATACTATTGTTGGTTTTTTTAATTCAACAGATAATCCCAAACCATTTGTTCCACAAACTTTTTCAGCCCAAATAGATCCCGGTATTACAGTTTTACCAACATCTGTTTGAAGACAAGTTTTGTCATATATTGTATCAAGCACTAGACCGTTCTCATCTGAGTACGCGACCATAAAATTAGTACCTGCAATTTGTGAATACAAAAGTTCTAATTCTGGAAGAACAATTTTTCTAAGAGCCTCATTTTTTTCTTTGATTCCTTTTAACTCAATTGAAGATATTACGCTTTGTTTTGGATCTTGAAATGGATTAAGACCTTTCGCTATGCATCTTGACCAGCTATCCGAAATTTCTTTTCCCATTTCATAGGACATCATTCCTCTTTTTTTAAGGATATTTTTGAACTCTTTGGATGTTGAAGTTAGATTTCCCATTTTTGCAAGATAAATAAAAATAAAGTGTTCAACAACTAACCACAGGTTGTATTTGTAAACTATTTGAACACTTAAAAGCGGCATTGACTCCATTGGACTTCAATTTTTTAATAAGGTTTTGAAAATTAAAAGGGAGAGAAACAATGAAAGCACAGGTTTTGCACAAGTATGACCCAGAAATGAAAGAAAAAGTTTGGGTTACAGGTGAAGAAATGCCAGATCCAAAAATTGAGAAGGCATCAGATGTGATTGTTAAAATTGGTGCTGCAGGAGTTTGCAGAACAGATTTACATATTATTGAAGGAGTATGGAAACATATTCAAGATCCAGATGGAAAATTATTACCATGTGTAATGGGACATGAAAATGCTGGATGGGTTGAAGATGTTGGTTCAGATGTTACAGAATTTAAAAAAGGTGATCCTGTAATTTTACACCCTCTTATTTCTGGAACAGGAGGAACTTGTTTAGATTGCAGAAGAGGTAATGATATGCACGCTGAAGCAGGTGCGTTTCCTGGTTTAAGTATTAAAGAAGGTGGATACGCTGAACTATTAAAAACTAGCGTTAGAAATTTGATTAAACTTCCAAAAGTATTAGCACCTAAAGATGTTGCACCTTTTTCAGATGCAGGTCTTACAGCTTACAGAGTAGTAAAAAAAGCAACAAGACATTTGCTTCCTGGTCAGAGCTGCACAATCATTGGTGCAGGAGGCTTAGGTCATATAGCTATTCAATGTTTAAAAGCGATGTGTGCTGCAGATATAATTATTGTTGAAAAATCTGAAGCAGCATTAAAACATGCAATGGAACTTGGTGGTGACCACGGAGTTTTAATTGATGGAAACGAAATTGAAAAAGTTCAAGAACTAACTAAAGGAAAAGGTTCTGAAGCTGTAATTGATTTCGTAGGTGAAAAAGGATCTACTGCCATGGGAATTCAAATGACTTCTAATGGTGGTTTTTACTACATAGTTGGATATGGAGAAGAAATTAAATCACTTGCAGTGGATTTAATTATTTCTGAGAAAACAATTGTAGGTAATTTAGTGGGAACGTGGTCTGAATTATATGAATTAATGGAGTTAGCTGACAGAGGTAAAGTCAAGCTCTCTATGCAAGAGTATAGTTTAGACGATGCTAATAAAGCACTTCATGATCTTAACGACGGTAAGGTTAAGGGACGAGCTGTTTTAGTTCCATAAAAAAAAAAGAGAGGTGATAATGAAAATAATAAAAACCTGCTTAACGGCTGTAATATCAAGTATGATGATATTTAGCCCTATGGCATATGCTGATAAGTGGAGTGATCAATTCCCACATATCAAAGCTACAGGAGATATTCCAGGTGATTGTTCTTATGAGAAGATGTCTAAGAAAAATTACAAAGGAAAAACTCTTAAAATAAATACTCACGCAATACCGGTAATGGGTGAGCCAACAGCTCTACACGCTGAACAGTTTGAAAAATTAACTGGAGGAACAGTTGAAGTTACACATACACCAGCAGGTGATTTGTACTCGAAAGCAATGGTTCCTTTCCAAGCTGGACAAGCTCCTTACGATGTTGTGTTTGGATTTTCTAACTTTATCAATGACTGGAAAAGATATTTAGCACCAGTTCCTAAGAAATACATGAACTCACCTGAGATGAAAGATGTAACAAAATCTCACATGGGTGTTTCATCTTGGGATGGAACTATGTACCAATACCCAGTTGATGGTGACAGACATTATCTAAAATACAGAAAAGACGTAATAGATAATCCTGAAATGCAAAAAAAATACAAAGCTGAAACAGGTAAAGACCTTAAAGTTCCAACAACTTGGAAAGAATATGGCGAAATGGCTAAATTCTTTAATGGTTGGGATTGGGATGGAGATGGTGAGTTAGAATATGGTTCTGCTGAAGTTATGAAAAAAGATGATTTAATGTTTGCTGCTTTTTTCAGTAGATCAGTTGCATACGCTAAAAACCCTAGAACTCCAGGTGGTTTCTTTTTTGATTTAGAAACTATGAAACCAAATATTAACAACCCAGGCTTTGTTGAAGCATTAACTGATTGGGTAGAAGCTACTAAATATGTTCCTCCAGGAGGAACTAACTTTGGTCTAGGTGATGAAATTGGATCATTTGGTGGTGGACAAACTTTATTTAGTTTTTCTTGGGATGATGCATTTATTGCAGCGATGCAAGATGACAGCCCAATTAAAAATAAAGTTGGTGCAGCTCCACTTCCAGGGGCAAACAAAGTTTGGAACAGAGTATCTAATAGCTGGGAAAACCAATACAACCAAGCTCCATACATAGTTTGGGGTTGGGCAGTAGGTGTTGCTAAGAAAAGTAAAGTAAAAGATATGGCGTTTGATTATCTATGTTTCTTTTCTAACGGTGCAAATCACCAAGCTGACTTAGCAATTGGTAGATTTGGTGTTAACCCATTTAAAAACTCAGACTTTGACCCTAAAATCTATATTAATAGCATGGGTTGGGATCCAGAGATCGCTAACAGTTACACTAAAACACTTTTAGATATGGAAAAAAGTAACAACAGAGTTTTCCCTCTAAGAGTTCCAGGTGTATTTGAATTTACAAGTGCTGTTGCTACAGGAACTTCAAAAGCTTTAGCAGGACAATTATCTCCTCAAGAAGCTCTAGATGAAGTTGCTAAAGAGTGGGAAGCAATTGTAGGCAGAGTAGGTAAAAAAGCAGTTCAAGATGCTTACGCTGTTGGTGTCAAAATGGAAGACAACAAACTATAATAATAAAATACTTTATGTGGCCATTTTTTTAAATGGCCACATTTTTTAAAATTAATATAATCCTTTTTTATAAATGAATTTTAAGCACAAATATTTTTTCCTATTTCCAGGTCTATTTGTGTTGATTGGAATATTAATTTTTCCAATTATCTTTGTAGTAAGATTAAGTCTGTCTGGATGGAATAGTTATAATCCAGGTTTAGACTATATAGGTTTAGAAAATTATATTAGATTATTTACAGATGACCCAAGATTCTGGGAGTCATTTTTTAGGTTAAGTTTTTTGTCGGTTACAACAGTTATTTTGCAATATGTGATTGGTTTTGCATTAGCGCACATGGTTTGGAAAGACATTAAATTTAAAAGATTTTTTAGAGTTCTTTTTTTGGTTCCAATGATGACAACACCAGTGATTATGACAGTTATTTGGAGAACTTTTTTCCATGAATCTTTAGGACCGGTAAATGATATGTTATCAGTTTTTGGAGTAGCTCCAAAGTGGTTGACAGATCCTGTTATCGCAAAATTTACAGTAATTATAGTTGAGGTATGGCAATGGACACCTTTTATGTTTTTACTTTTATTAGCAGGTCTTTTGTCATTGCCTAAAGAACCATTCTTGGCTGCTGCAATTGATGGCGCTAGTCCAGTAAGAAAATTTATTTATGTAACATTCCCATTGATGGCACCAATATCAATTGGAGCAATAATTATAAGGTTAATTGAGGCTTCAAAGATAATGGATACAGTTTACGTTTTAACCTCTGGTGGGCCAGGAACTTCAACTGAAACTTCAAGTTTTTATATTTTTATTAAAGGGTTAAGAGAATTTCAGATGGGTTATGCAGCATCAATGTCATTCACCTACTTAATAATTATGATCATAAGTTTAACAATAATAGCAAAAGTCTTAACTAAACTTTTATTAAAAGAGTAGATTATGAATAAATTATATATTTTCTTAAAATATTTCTTTATCGTTGTTTGGACAGTATTTGTTGTTGCTCCTTTTCTTTGGGCTTTGACAACATCCTTTAAAGACTTTCAGTCTGTTAATGGTGGAGTTACTTACATACCATGGGTAGATTTTGAACCTAATCTAGAAGGTTGGAAAGTTTTGATAAAATCTCCAGCTAAAGGTGGAGTTGATATAGTAGAACCATACTTTAATAGTTTATTTGTAACGTGTACAGCAAGTTTAATTAGTATAATTCTTGGGACATTGTCTGCTTATGCATTATCAAGATATACATTTAAAGCAGGTTTTGTAAAAAATAATGACATTACTTTTTTCTTTATTTCACAAAGAATCATGCCACCAATTGTTTTATCAATTCCGTTTTTCTTGTTTTTAAGTTCAATAAATTTATTAGACAGTCTTACAGGACTAATAGTTGTTTATATTGTTTTATTAATGCCAATTGCGGTTTGGATTATGGTCGACTTTTTTAATAAAGTTCCAAGAGAAATTGATGAGACAGCTTTGATAGATGGATGTAATCCCTATCAAGCATTTTTAAAAGTAGTTTTACCAAATTCTATACCAGGATTAATTGTTGCTGGTATGTTTTGTATAATTTTTGGGTGGATAGATTTTTTCTTTGCATTTATTTTAACTTTCACAGAAGTACAGTTATTACCAGTTAAAATTGTTGCTCTTAACTCATCCGTAACTCCTTGGTGGAGTTTATCAGCATCTGCTCTGGTTTCAGTTGCACCATTAATTATAGTAGCTTTTATAGTTGAACGATATTTATCAAAAGGAAATTTATCAGGAGCAATTAAGTAATGGATTTAGTTGCAAATAATTTATCATACAAGCCAAGTGATCAATATCACTTAAATGAAGTATCGTTTAATTTTAAAGAGGGAAATTTATACACAATTCTTGGACGGACATTGTCAGGAAAAACAACTTTATTAAAAACTATAGCTGGTCTTTTGACACCAGATAGTGGTGAAATTGAATTTGATGGTAAAAATTTTCTAAAAATTCCTGTCTGGGAAAGAAATGTTGCGATGGTTTATCAGCAATTTATAAACTATCCTCATTTAAATGTTTTTGAAAACATAGCCTTTCCTTTGAAACAAAGAAAAATAGATCAAAGTGTTATTAATGAAAAAGTAATGGATGCTTTAAAGTCTGTAGGATTGTTAGGCTATGAAAATAGAAAGATTCAAGAGCTTTCTGGAGGGCAGCAACAAAGGGTTTCGCTTGCAAGATCTTTAGTCAAAAACGCGAAAATATTATTACTAGATGAGCCCCTAGTAAACTTAGACTACAAGTTGAGAGAGCAACTTAGAGAAGAGTTTAAAAACCTATTTTCTAAGGGGTTAGCAGATGAAACAATATTAATTTATTCAACTACCGATCCAAGGGAAACTATGGAATTAAATGGTGAAGTTATTGTTTTAGATGAAGGTAAAGTCTTGCAGGTAGGTCCTGCTAAAGAAATATTTGAGAACCCAAATTCATTAAAAGTTGCAGAAATTTCTAATGACCCGCCAATGAATATTATAGAAGCTAAAATTTCAGATAATCATATTAGTTTTGAAGGTATTGATGTGGAGGCTCCACAACATTTATCTAAATTAACTGAAGATGGTTTAAAAATTGGATTGAGATCTTCTGATATCGAATTAAATGAAAATGGACATGAATTTGAAGTTGAGCTTGCAGAAATTAGTGGTTCAGAAACATTGTTACATTTAAAAAGAGGAAATACAAAAATTATAGTTTCAATAGAGGAAGTTTTAAACTTTAAGATTAACGATAAAGTTAAAATTAATTTCAAAATTGATAGAGCTTATGCCTTTCATGCTGATGGAAAATTAGCATCTTCACCTTTTGGAGGTTTGAATGGCTAAAATTGACTTAAGCAACATATCTCACTCATATAATCCAAAAGATCAAAATCCTGTTTATGCTTTGAATCCTTTTTCAATGACGTGGGAAAATGGAAATCGATATGCAATCTTAGGTCCTTCTGGATGTGGAAAAACCACAATGCTAAATATTGTATCTGGTTTAGTGAGACCTTCTGCTGGAAGAATATTATTTGATGATAAAGATGTTACAGATTTAAAAACTGAAGATAGAAATATAGCTCAAGTTTTTCAATTTCCAGTTATTTATAATACGATGACTGTTTACGAAAATCTAGCATTCCCACTTAAATGTAGAGATTTTTCTAAAAGTAAAACTGATGAAAGAGTTAATTCAGTTGCTGAAACTTTAAATTTAAAATCTTTTTTAAATTCTCCTGCAAGAAAATTAACAGCTGATCAAAAACAATTAATATCCTTAGGTAGGGGCCTTGTAAGAGAGGACGTAGCTGCTGTCCTAATGGATGAACCTTTAACAGTTATTGATCCAGATTTAAAATTTAGATTAAGAAGAAATCTAAAAGAAATTAATGAGCAATACAAAACAACATTAGTTTATGTAACTCACGACCAAAACGAAGCGATGACTTTTGCAGATAATATAATAGTCATGAGTGAAGGAGAGGTGGTTCAAACTGGTTCACCAAAAGAACTTTTTGAAAGACCTAATACAACATTTGTTGGATACTTTATTGGATCACCAGCCATGAACTTATTTGAAAGTGAAGCTTCCTCAAATGATAGTGTAAAAATTAATAACGCTTTAATTAAAACTCATACAAATTTATCTAATTTAAAAACAAAAAATATTAAATTAGGAATTAGATCTGAATTCATTAAAATTGCACAAAACCAAAATGAAAACTTGGTAGATGTGAATGTTGAAAAGGTTGAAGATCTTGGAAACTATAAATTGATCACTGCTAAAATGGGAGATTTTACAATTAAATCAAAAGTCAATAGAGAGACCGAAATACCAAGCAAGAATGTCAAACTTCATATACCTGCCGAGAAATGCTGTGTCTATGAGAATAATAAATTAATCTAGAACTAACTATCAGTTAAAATTATTTTTAATTTAAGCATTGATGTGGTTAACTGAAATATTATTTATAAAATAAATGTTAGACATTTTTTCTTTAAAAGTTGAGGAAATCGTTTCGAAAATTAGAGACGCACAGCTGACTTCGGTTGAAGTATGTGAAAAGTATATTGAAAAAATTAACAAATTTGAAAAAGATTTAAAAGCATGGGTATATTTCGATAAAAAACTCTTACTAGAAAAAGCTGCAGAGGCTGACAAATATAGACAATCAGGAAAACCGATAGGACCATTGCACGGTATTCCTATAGCAATAAAGGATATTGTTGGAACAGTTGATATGCCAACAGAATGTGGAACAGTAATTAAGAAAGAAAAATCTTTTTCACAAAATGCAGAAATTATTGATTTGCTTTTAGCGGCCGGAGCAATTGTAATGGGTAAAACTGCAACTGCTGAGTTTGCTTATCTTGGCCCACCTAAAACAACTAATCCACATGATCACTCTAGAACTCCAGGCGGTTCATCGAGCGGTTCTGCTGCTGCTGTTGCATCATTTATGGCACCTCTTTCAATAGGGTCTCAAACAGGTGGTTCAGTTATAAGACCTGCATCTTACTGTGGAGTTGTTGGATATAAACCAACTTATGGACTAATTTCTAGAAATGGAGTTCTTAAAACTTCAGAAAAACTAGATCATATTGGTATGTTTGGTAAAACAGTCGAAGATGTAGCGCTGCTTGCAAAAGTTTTAATTAAAAAAGATAAATTTGATAGTGCAACTGTTGACTATTCTGCTGATGGTTTGCTTGAGGAAACTAAAAAAGGCCCACTTTTTGAACCAAAATTTATTTTTTATAAAACAGACTATTGGAAAAATGTTGAAAAAAAATCTAGAGAAGTTTTTGAATATTTTATTAAATCTTTTAAAAATAATATCGAAATTTTTGATTCACCATCTTATTTTAAAGATATTCATAAATACCATCAGATTATTTATGAAACAGATTTGGCAAATAATTTTGGACTATATTATGAAAAGTATAAAAAAAAATTATCTAAACCTATGCAGGATGCGATTGTCAAAGGTAATAAACACTCGGCAAAAGAATATGCCAAAGCCATAGATTTTATGAAAACAAGTTATGAGTATCATGAAAAAGTATTTGAGAAATGTCATGGGGTGTTGTCGCCTTCTAGCCCTGGTGTTGCACCTAAAAGCTTAAAGAGCACTGGCTCTGCAGAATTCAATAGAGTGTGGTCTTATTTAGGAACTCCATGTATTTCACTCCCGCTATTAAAAGGAGAAAGTAAAATGCCATTGGGTGTTCAGTTAATTGGAGCAAAATTCGATGATCACAAATTGTTAGGTGTTGCTAATTGGATAGAGAAAGAATGCAATAATTAACCTTTGAATACCACTTCTGATTGTATTTAAGGTATCTGTTACCATTTTGATCTAGACTCTTTAGAATAATTATAATTAAATCCGTCCAGTTAATTAACTAAGAGGAGAAAAAATGATTAAAGAAAAAAAATCATTGAAAGGCAAATCGCCTTCAAGACGTAAGTTCTTTAAAGCTGCTGCTGCAACTGGTGTTGCTGCTGTAGCTGCATCATCTTTGGCTGCTCCAGCTGTTGCTCAAGAAAGAGTTGAGGCAGCTATGGTAGCTACTTGGCCAAGAGATTTTCCTGGTCTAGGAACTGGTGCACAAAGACTTGCACAAAGATTATCAGATATGAGTGACGGTAGAATACAAGTTACTTATTATGCTGCAAATGAAAGAGTTAAAGCATTTGACTCATTTGATGAAGTTGCTTCTGGTAACTCACAAATGTATCATGGTGCAGACTACTACTGGGTTAAAAAACATCCAGCATTTGGATACTTTACTGCATGTCCATTTGGTTTCACTTACTCTGAAATCAATGCTTGGATCCATCATGGTGGTGGGCAAGAACTTTGGGATGAATTAACTGATGATTTCGGTACTCAAAGTTTCATAGCAGGAAATACAGGAGTTCAAATGGGTGGTTGGTTTAATAAAAAAATTAGATCTGCTAATGACCTTAAAGGTTTGAAAATGCGTATGCCAGGATTGGGAGGACAAGTACTAGGAAAACTTGGTGGTTCTCCAATTTCACTACCTGGTGGACAAATTTATGAAAACCTTGTGTCTGGTGCAATTGATGCAACAGAATGGGTAGGTCCATGGAATGATGAAGCTATGAAGTTCCATGAAGCTGCTAAGTATTATTACTATCCTGGTATGCACGAGCCTGGCTCAATGTTGGCATGTGGTGTTAACAAGTCGTGGTTCACTAGCTTAACAAAATCAGACCAAACGATAATTAAAACTGCTTGTGCTTGGGCAGATGAAATTACAATGGCTGAATATAATGCTAAGAATGGTGCAGCTCTAGCAAGACTAGTAAATGAAAATGGTGTTAAACTAGAGAAGTTTAACGACAAAGTTTACGATGCTTTTGCTAAAGGTGCTCAAGAGGTATACGACGAAGTTCAACAACATAGTGATCTTGCTGCTAGAACTCACGCTGCTTTCGTGAAAGCTAGAAAAGAGATCGGTTCTTGGACTAACTTGTCTGACTCACCGTATATTAGTCAAAGAAATAGAGCTTTAGGAATTAGCTAAAGTTAGATTTTAAATAAATTTTAAAAATGGGGCCCTTTTTTTAGGGCCCTTTTTATAATCACTAAAATTCACACAGATTATGTTTGAAACAAACAGAATGTCATTAGTTATAAGGGTGTTTAGTTACTCAATATTAGCTACGACATTTGTTTTTTTAATTAATAATGTATTAACAGTATGGTTTGATTGGCCGGGGGTAAAAAATTTATTTTCACATTACGGTTTATTTGGATTTAAAAAATTAAGCAAACCATTATCAGACTCAGTTTTAAACTTTGCTTTTTTGCAGTTATTTTTTTATTTAATTTCAATATTTTTGGCAATTTTTTACGTAAATAGATCTATAAAACAAACATTAACAGCAGACTCAGAAATTCTAAATAAAATAACTGCTTATATAATTCGTTCATCTTTTTGGGCCGTGTTAATTGTTGGAGTTGCAGATTTAATAATCTCATTTATGGTTGTTGAAAAATTAGTTGAACCATTATTTGGCGAATATTTTAAAATTAAATTAGCAATTCCAGCTTTTAGGATTACATTTATCCATTTTCCATTAATTTTACTCTCATTTGTGGTTGGATATTTCACAAGATCTGTGGGTTTTATTTGGTTAGCAGTACTCGTTGTAGCTAGTGAGTTTTTTATAGTACTATCTAGATTTATATTTGAGTACGAGCAAGCCTTTCAAGGAGATTTGGTTCGTTTCTGGTATTCAGCACTTTATTTATTTGCAAGTGCTTATGCTTTAATTCATGA
>CACJPA010000006.1 GCA_902595105.1 uncultured Pelagibacteraceae bacterium | reverse complement strand
GTTTATATAGATGAAATTAATTTTGTTAAAAATTTACAAGGGTTAATTTTCATCAAAGAAAATAAAGTTGTTGATGCAAATTTATCTGCAAATTTTGAAAATAATAAAAACATAATTTTTTCTATTGAAACAACAGATAACGGTGAAAAAATAACTAAACTTTATTCATCTAAAGCAAAACCATTAGTAAAAAGATATAAATTTATAAAAGGATTCGATGATGGCAACTTAGATTTTATATCGACAAAAAAAAATAAAAAATCAGTATCAAATCTTAAAATATATGACTTTAAGTTAAAAGAAGTTCCAGCATTGACAAAACTTTTAACACTAGCTTCCCTACAAGGAATTTCTGATATTTTAACTGGAGAGGGAATAAGATTTGATGAGTTTGAAATGAAATTCAATAATCAAAAAAATCTAATGACAATAGATGAACTTTATGCAATTGGCCCAGCTATTTCGATATTAATGAGTGGTTATGTGGAAGAAGAAAAATTGATAAGTCTAAGAGGTACTTTGGTGCCAGCAACTACTGTAAATAAAACAATAAGTAAAATTCCGCTATTAGGTAAGATTTTAGTTGGTGATAAAACAGGCGAAGGTGTTTTTGGAGTAAGTTTTAAAATAAAAGGACCACCAAAAGATCTTGAAACTTCAGTAAACCCAATAAAAACATTAACACCAAGATTTATAACTAGAACTCTTGAAAAAATTAAAAGAAACTAACCTAATTCAACTTTAATGTGTCTTTTTTTACCTATGGAGAGCTTTAAATAATTTTCTGAAAATAGCTCTTTATTAATAATAAATTTTTCATCTGAAACTATAGCATCATTAATCTTAATAGCTTTACCCTTAATTAATCTTCTTATCTCACTTTTTGAATTTTCTACTTTAGATAAAATTATCAAATCGATTATATTGATATTATTTTCCAATTGTTTTGCTTCAATTTTAACACTTGGTAAATTAGACCCTAAAGAATTTCCAGAAAATGCCTCTTTTGCTGCTTGTTCAGAATTTTGAGCAGCATCTTCTCCATGTAACATAGCTGTAGCTTTGTTTGCTAATAATATTTTTAGTTCGTTAATATTTTTTCCCTCTAAAGTATTGATTTCATTTATATTAATATCAGTAAACATTTTCAAAAATTTTATTACATCTCTGTCATCAACGTTTCTCCAAAATTGCCAATAGTTATAAGCAGATAAATATTTTTCGTCTAACCAAATTGCGCCATTTTCAGTTTTTCCCATTTTTGCACCTGTGGCTAAGGTAATCAATGGCGTTGTTAATCCATAAGTTTGGTTATTAGAATATCTTTTTATAAGCTCGACACCGTTTACAATGTTCCCCCACTGATCTGAACCACCTATTTGTAGAACACAATGTTCTTTTTTATTTAATTCTAAAAAATCATAGGCTTGGAGTATCATGTAATTAAATTCCATATAACTAAGCGACTGTTCTCTTTCCAATCTTAGTTTTACACTATCAAATGTAAGCATTCTATTGATGGTAAAATGTTTCCCTATATCTCTTAAAAAAGAAATATAATTTAAATCTTTAAGCCAAGTATAATTATTGACATATATAGGTTTAGTTTTTGGATCATCATTATCTAGAAATTTTTTAAGAATATTTTGAATATTTTTAATATTTTTTTCAATTTCACTTTCATCTAAAATTTTTCTTGTTTTATCTTTTCCTGAGGGATCACCTATTCTTGTTGTTCCACCTCCCAATAATACAATTGGTTGGTGTCCATTTTTTTGCAACAACCTTAAACACATGATTTGTAACAAGCTACCAACATGCAAACTTTCAGCAGTGCAATCAAATCCTATGTAAGCTTTAATTTTTTCTTTATCTAATAAATTAGATAAGTCAGCTTCACTAGTACATTGATAGAAATATCCTCTATCTTTAAATTCTTTTAAAAATTTATTCATAAGACTATAGTTACTATATACAAATTTTTTTTAAAAATAATATCAATGAAAAAAAAATTATTTTCAGCTATGGGCTTAATGAGTGGCACATCCATGGATGGAGTCGATATTTCAATAATTAATTCTGATGGATTTGATGAGGTAGAGCTAATTTTGGATGAATATTTTGAGTACGACAATGATCTCTATAAGCAATTATCATCTATGAGAGAAAAAATTAAAAATAGTGAAGATTTGATAAATTATTCTAAAGAATTGAATGATTTAGAGAGAGCTATAACTATTTTTCATGCTGAAAAAATTAGCAAAATAGTAATAAAAAATGGAATAGAAATTGATCTTATAGGTTTTCATGGTCAAACAATTTTCCATAACCCTCAAATAAAAATTACAAAACAACTAGGTGATGGAAATTTATTATCTCAATTATTAAAAAAATCAGTAATTTATGATTTTAGACAAGCAGATATTGATAACAATGGTCAAGGAGCACCTTTAACACCAATTTACCATAGATTATTAGTTAATAATTTTTTAAATAAAGAAAGAGATAATTCAGACAATCCTATTTGTATTGTTAACATTGGAGGAATATCTAATGCTACAATAATAAATGATATATCTAACAATTTAGAAGATGATTTGATTGCTTATGATATAGGTCCAGGCAATTGTTTAATTGATGAATGGATCAGAAATAATTCAAATTTAAAGTTTGATGAAGATGGTAAAATTGCAAAATCTGGAAAAATTGATCAACTAATTCTAAATCAAGCAATAGATAATTTCAAAATCGAATCTTATTCAAAATCACTAGATGTAAAAGAGTTTGATATATCTTTTGCAAGAGGTTTGTCTTTTGAAGATGGGTGTTCAACAATTACAAAATTTACAGCATATTTGATTGCAGAAGGAATAAAATTTTTAAATAAAGATAATTCTAATAAATATTTATTTTGTGGTGGTGGTCGAAAGAACAAATTTTTGATTGAGTCAATTATTAGAAATTCAAATTTAAATAAGAATAATTTTGATATAATTGATAATTTTCATTTAAATGGAGATTATATCGAGTCACAAGCATTTGCATATTTAGCTATTAGATCTAAATTAAACTTACCAATTTCTTTTCCAAATACGACAAGATGTAATGCTCCGGTCGTTGGAGGTAAGCTAGCAAATAATTATTAATATAAAGCTGTTTCTTTTTTGATATATTTATCTAATGTTTTAGTTAAAGCATCATCAGTTTTAGAAAAAAAATGATTTGCTTCACTTATTGTTTGGAATTCGACTTCGATACCTTTTTGAGCACTTAATCTTTTATCCAATTCGGTAATATATTCTATTGGCACCAATTCATCTTTTTTTCCATATACAACCATCCCAGACGTTGGACATGGAGATAAAAAAGAAAAATCATAAACATTGGGTTGTGGGGATATAGCTATAAATCTATTTATTTCTGGTCTTCTCATTAGTAGTTGCATTGCAATTAAAGAACCAAAAGAAAATCCTGAAACCCAACATTGCGAGTTATCAAAGTTTTCTCTTTCCAACCAATCTAATGCAGCAGCAGCATCTGCCAGCTCACCTTGACCATTATCAAATTCTCCATCACTTTTCCCAACTCCTCTGAAGTTTACTCTGCAAACTGAAAAATCATTTTCCATGAATGTGTGAAATGTATCTACAACTACTTTATTGTTCATAGTTCCCCCATACTGTGGATGAGGTTGTAGGACTAATGCTATAGGAGAAGTATTTTTTTTACTTTTATAATACTTAGCTTCTAATCTACCAGCAGGTCCAGGTATAAAAATTTCTAAAATTTTATTATCCATATGTGCAATTGATTATTGTTCTCAAAAAAAAGGTACGTTTATCACAACTGAGCGACAAAATGGTAGTCTTTTTTTACTTTATAAACTTGACCATTTTAGTCGGGTATGTATAAAAAGCTCGAATTTAAGGGTAAAAATGAAACTAACATCAAAAGGAAGATATGCCGTAATGGCATTAGTTGATCTAGCAAGGTTTGATAATATCAATCCTGTATCACTAAGAGATATATCGTTAAGACAAGGCATATCATTAGATTATCTAGAGCAAATTTTTTCTAAACTAAAAAAAAATGAAATTGTTAAAAGTATTAGAGGAACCCAAGGAGGATATGTTCTTAATAAAAACCCAAACGAAATTAAATTAACAAATATTTTTCATGCGGTAGATGAAAAAGTAAAAACTGTTCAATGTAAAAAAGAATCAAAAAAAGGATGCAACGGTAAAGCCACAAAGTGTATTACTCATAATTTATGGGATGAGTTAGAGATACATATAAATACATTCTTTGAAAATAAAAGCCTAAAAGATTTATTAAATAACAATAAAGAAACAAGAGTTTAGAATGGATAACAGACAAAAAGAAATAAATAATTTAAAAGATTATAAATATGGTTTTTCTACAGATATAGAAAATATTCAAGCTCCAAAAGGTTTGAATGAAGATGTTATTAAATTTATTTCTAATATTAAAAAAGAACCTGCATGGATGCTTGAGTTTAGATTAAAAGCTTTTGAAAGATTTAAAGTATTAAAAGAACCAGATTGGCAAAAACCTAAATTTCCAAAAATAGACTATCAAGATTTATATTATTACTCTGCTCCTAAAAGTATGAAAGATAAGCCAAAGAGCTTAGATGAATTGGATCCTAAACTTTTAGAAACTTATAAAAAACTTGGAATTCCTTTGCAAGAGCAAGCGAGATTAAATGGAATAGCTGTCGATGCTGTATTTGACTCAGTCTCAGTAGCTACTACTTTTAAAGATGAATTGACAAAACAAGGAATTATATTTTGCCCTATATCAGAGGCAATTCAAAATCACCCTGAATTAGTAAAAAAATATTTAGGCTCAGTAATCCCAACAAGCGATCACTTTTTTGCAACATTAAATTCAGCAGTTTTTACAGATGGTTCTTTTGTATACATTCCAGAGGGTGTTAGATGTCCAATGGAACTATCAACTTATTTTAGAATTAATGCATCTAATACAGGTCAATTTGAAAGAACTTTAATTATTGCTGATAAAGGAAGCTATGTTAGCTACTTAGAAGGATGTACAGCTCCAATGCGAGATGAAAATCAATTACATGCTGCCAATGTAGAATTAATTGCACTTGATGATGCAGAAATTAAATATTCAACAGTTCAAAATTGGTATCCAGGCGATAAAGATGGTAAAGGTGGAATTTATAACTTTGTAACAAAAAGAGGTTTGTGCAAAGGAAAAAATTCAAAAATTTCATGGACACAAGTTGAAACAGGTTCTGCAATTACTTGGAAGTATCCTAGTTGTATTCTTAAAGGAGATAATTCTGTTGGTGAGTTTTATTCAATAGCTATTACTAACAATTATCAAAAAGCTGATACAGGTACTAAAATGATTCATTTAGGTAAAAATACTAAAAGTAAAATAATTTCGAAAGGAATATCGGCTGGTAGTTCAGATATGACTTACAGAGGATTAGTTGATATTTCATCAAAAGCTAAAAATTCAACTAATTATACTCAGTGTGACTCTTTGTTAATGGGCAATAAATGTGGGGCTCACACTGTTCCATATATAAAAAATAAAAATTCTGAATCTAATATTGCTCATGAGGCAACTACATCTAAGATTAGTGAAGAGCAGTTACATTATTGTCAACAAAGAGGATTAAATCCAGAGGAAGCTGTTGGCTTGATTGTTAACGGTTTTTGCAAGGAGGTATTGCAACAATTGCCCATGGAATTCGCTGTAGAAGCTCAAAAACTTGTAGGTATCAGTCTAGAAGGAAGTGTTGGTTAATATGCTTAAAATAAATAATTTAAATGCAACAATTGATAACAAGTCTATTTTAAACGGGCTATCCTTAGATATAAATCCTGGTGAGGTTCATGCAATTATGGGCCCTAATGGATCTGGAAAAAGTACATTATCAAATATTCTATCTGGAAAAAAGGGCTATGAAGTCTCTGGGGAAGTTCTTTTTGAAGAAAAAGATCTATTTGAGCTTGAAACAGAGGAAAGAGCGCACAAGGGTATATTTTTAGCTTTCCAATATCCTCTAGAAATTCCAGGTGTAAATACAAATATATTTTTAAAAACTTCTTTAAACGCTGTAAGAAAAGCTAGGGGTGAGAAAGAGCTTGATGCTATTGAATTTTTAAAATTGGTAAAAGAAAAATCTAAAGAACTAAAATTTGATGAGGAAAAATTAAATAGACAATTAAATGTCGGTTTTTCTGGAGGAGAAAAAAAGAAAAATGAAATTTTACAGATGTCATTGCTAGCTCCAAAACTATCAATTTTAGATGAAACTGACTCTGGTTTAGATATTGATGCTTTAAAGATTGTTGCAGATGGAGTTAATACATTGAGAGATAAAAACAATTCATTTTTAATTATTACACACTACCAAAGATTGCTTGATTATATAAAACCTGACTTCGTTCATGTTTTGATGAATGGAAAAATTGTAAAATCTGGTGGTCCAGATTTAGCTTTAGAATTAGAAAAAAAAGGATATGAAAAATTTTAATTAAATGAAAGAACAATTACAAAAAGATTTTGATAACAGTATAAAAAATTTAAGTTTATCTCAAAAAGATATTGAAATAAAAAAATTTTGTTTAGAAAATTTTATAGACAAAGGTTTTCCAAACAAAAAAGAGGAAGATTGGAAATTTTCAGATCTTAATCAAATAATAAAAAAAAATATTGGAGAACTTAGTTTTTACAATGATCAAGCGTCTACTAATAAAGTCGATACGTCTGTATTTGTAGATGGATTAGAGCATAATAAAATAGTTTTTATAAATGGAAGAATTGAAAAAATTGACTTTGAATATGAAAAAAAAAATCAAATAGAAATAATTGATCAATCAGAAACTATAAATGAATTTAAAAATAGCAATTCATTATCTGACTTGAATAATGCCTTTACTAATAAATGTTTTAAAATATTGGTAAAAAAAGGTTATCAATTAGTAAAACCTCTTATTATTTATCATACAACAAACTCAAAAATTTGGTCTAAAAACATTAATTTAAGACTTAATTTTGAATTAGATAAAGATAGCTCTCTACGATTAATTGATTTATTTAATGATACATCTCAAAAGAATTTTTTAAATATATTTTACAACTTTGAATTAAAGGAAAATGCAGTTTTAAAAAATTATAAAGTAGATAAATTTGAAAATAAAAATATTAAGTATTCTTTTAACAATATTGATCAAGATAAAAACAGTATTTCTGAAACATTTATTTTATCTTCTGGATCAAATTTTTCAAAAAATGAGATAAATTGTAATTTGAATGGAGTTTATGCATCAGCTTTTGTAAACGGTGTTTTTTCATTGAATAATGACAAACATCACGAAATTAGATCAATAATAAATCATTTAACTGAAAATACAAAAAGTTATCAACTAATTAAAAGTGTTTTAGATGAAAATTCTAAAGCAGTGTATCAAGGAAAAATATTTGTAAATTCAGATGCTCAGAAAACTGATGGATACCAATTAAGCAAAGCAATATTACTAAAAAAAGAGTCTGAGTTTAATGCTAAGCCAGAATTAGAAATTTATGCAGATGATGTTAAATGCTCGCATGGTTCAGCTTCAGGTAGTTTAAATGAGGATTCTATATTTTATTTAATGTCTAGAGGTTTAAGTTATCAGCAATCAAGAGAGCTATTAATAAATGGTTTTCTGCTTGATGTTGTTGAAAAAATTACTGACTCAGAAATAAAAAACTTAATAAAAAATATGATTGGAATTAAAGAATGAATATTGAACAGATAAAAAAAGAATTTCCTATTTTTGATGAAAAAATTCAAAATAATGATCTAGTTTATTTAGATAGTGCAAATTCATCACAAAAACCTAAAATAGTTGTGGACAGAATTAATGAATTTTATACCAAACAATTTTCAAATGTTGGTAGAAGTGTCCACTATCTTGCAGTTGCTGCTACTAATTTATATGAAAATACCAGAACATCTGTTCAAAAATATATTAACGCTAAAGAAAAAAATGAAATTGTTTTTACAAAAGGTGCTACGGAAGCATTAAATTTGATTGCTAATACATTAGGTCAAAGCTATTTACAGGAGGGTGACGAAGTATTGATCACAGAACTTGAGCATCATTCAAATTATGTGCCATGGCATTTCTTAAGAAAATCAAAAAATATTAAAATTAATTTTGCTGAAATAAACGAAGAAGGTGAAATTACTCTTGAAGAAATAGAAAAGAAAATAACTTCAAAAACAAAATTAATCTCAATTACTCATTTGTCCAATGTAACAGGTGCAATTTTACCGGTAAAAGAAATTACCCAGCTTGCACATTCAAAGGGAATAATTGTTGTAGTTGATGGATGTCAGGGGGCACCACATTTAAAATTAGATATGCAAGACTTAGATTGTGATTTTTATGCAATTTCATGTCATAAAATGTATGGACCTACAGGTTTAGGAGTTCTTTACGGTAAGAAAAAATGGTTAGAAGAATTACCTCCATACCAAGGTGGTGGAGGAATGATTAACGAGGTTAAAAAAGACAGGATTTCCTATGGTGAATTGCCAAATAAGTATGAGGCAGGTACTATGGCTACAGCACAAGTGATTGCTTTTGATCAATCAATAAAATTTTTAGAAAGCATTGGTATAGAAAATGTAATGAAGCATGAAGCTGATTTAGTTGCATACGGGCAGGAATTACTGCAAAAAAATAATTCAGTAAAACTAATAGGTAATCCAAAAAATAAAGGTGGAGTTTTATCTTTCACGGTAGAAGGAGTTCATCCTCATGATATAGCAACCATCCTGGATGAAGATGGGGTTGCAATAAGAGCAGGACATCATTGTTGTCAAATTTTACACGATAAATTAAATATCCCAGCAAGTGCTAGAGCATCAGTTGGTATTTATAATACAAAAGAAGATTTAGATCAGCTCAATGAGTCGATAAACAATTGTAAAAAAATATTTAATCTATAATGAATTTAAAAGAGCTTTATCAAGAAATTATATTAGAACACGGCAAGAATCCTAGAAATCTTAGAAAGACAGAAGGTTTTAATAAAGATGCCAAAGGTAACAATCCACTTTGTGGTGATAATGTTCATGTTTATTTAAAACTAAATGGACAAAAAATTGTAGAAGATGCATCCTTCGAAGGGAGTGGTTGTGCAATTTCAATGGCTTCGGCTTCTATAATGACAGATTTGATTAAAGGAAAAAATGAGCATGAGGCTAAAGAAATAGTTGAGGATTTTTTAGGCATGATTAAAGAAAATCCTGAATTAAAATCTGAGTATTTAAGTGAAGATGAAAAAACTAAACTAATGTGCTTATCTGGTGTTAAGCAATATCCAATGAGAGTTAAATGCGCAACGCTATCTTGGCACACAATGGTTTCTGCTTTTGATGAAAAAACAGAAGAAGTAAAAACAGAGAATTAAATTATGTCAAAAAAAGAACAGATCATTGAAGAAATAAGAAAAATTTATGACCCAGAGTTACCTGTAAACATCTACGAATTAGGTTTGATTTATGATATCAAAGTAAAAGATGAAAAGTTTGCCATTATCAAAATGACCTTGACAACCCCAAACTGTCCGGTTGCGGAAAGTTTGCCGAAAGAGGTGAAAGACGGTGCCATGCAAGTCGAAGGTATTGAGGACGTTGATCTTGAATTAGTTTGGGACCCACCTTGGAATAAAGATATGATGTCAGAAGCTGCAAAACTGGAGTTAAATTTATAATGAATCAAATTATTAAATTAAGTGATAATGCTGCAGAAAGAATTAAAGAAATCATGTCAAATGCAGAAAAAGATTCTTTAGGCGTAAGAGTTTCAGTTAAATCAGGTGGTTGTGCCGGTATGTCTTATGTCATGGAATATACCAAAGAGGTAAATCCAAATGACGAAGTTATCGAGGAAAAAGGTGTGAAAGTTTTTGTCGACTCAGCAGCTATCATGTATTTGCTTGGAACAGAAATGGATTATAAAAAAGAGGAATTATCATCTTCATTTGTATTCAATAACCCTAACGAAACAGAGAGATGTGGTTGCGGGGAATCCTTTAAAATCTAGCAAAAGTTGAATATTCCCATTTAACGCATATCAGTATTGCATGATATGCATACCTAGTATATATGTTTAGGTATGAACAAATTTGAATTTAAAAATCTTGTTAAAAACCTAAAGGATACAATTAAAGAAAGAACTTTCTTTAAAGATCTTCGTAAAGAGGTAGAGACCGGTGCTAACGGCACTCAAGACTACGTTGTTAAAAAAGGTATTAACAAAGATACAATTGCAACAACCAAACAGTAATTAAATAAATTAACTACTGTAATACATCTCAAACTCAACAGGATGAGGTGCGTGTTCAAATTTATGAATTTCCTCAAACTTTAGAGCTATGTAAGCATCGATTTGATCGTCAGTGAATACTCCACCTTGAGTTAAAAACTCTCTATCTTTATCTAAACTTTCCATTGCTTCTCTTAAAGATCCACAAACAGTTGGAATAGCTTTTACTTCTTCTGGTGGTAATTCATATAAATCTTTATCAAAAGACTCCCCTGGATGAATTTTATTTTTAATTCCATCAAGTCCCGCCATAAGCATTGCTGCAAATGTCAAATATGGGTTTCCAGAAGCATCTGGAAATCTTATTTCACATCTTGCACCTTTTTTACTTAAAGTGATAGGTATTCTGCAAGATGCCGATCTATTTCTTGCTGAATAAGCTAAAAGAACTGGAGCCTCAAAACCTGGAATTAATCTTTTGTAGCTATTTGTTGTAGAGTTAGCAAAAGCGTTGATAGCTTTAGCATGTTTTAAAATTCCTCCAATATAATGTAAAGCAGTTTCACTTAATCCAGCATATGCATCACCTGAAAATACTGGAGTATCACCTTTCCAAATAGATTGGTGAATATGCATACCAGATCCATTATCACCCGCAACTGGTTTTGGCATAAATGTTGCAGTTTTCCCAAAAGAATGTGTAACCATTTGAACGACGTACTTGTATAATTGAACATTGTCTGCTTGATCAACTAAAGTTCCAAAATACATCCCAAGTTCATGCTGACTGGGGGCAACTTCATGATGATGTTTTTCGACTTTAATACCAACTTCCTTTAAATTTTTAAGATATTCACCACGCATATCTTGTTCACTATCAACTGGTGGCACTGGAAAATAACCACCTTTAACCGGAGGTCTATGACCCATGTTACCATTTTCATATTCTTTTCCAGAATTATATGGACCTTCTTTACTATCTATTTTAAATCCACATTCATTCATATCATTTTTAATTCTAACATCATCAAAGACAAAAAATTCAGGTTCAGGACCAAAAAAAGCTTTATCTCCTACACCTGAAGCTTTTAAATATTCTTCTGCTTTTTTAGCAACACCTCTAGGATCTCTTTCATATGGAGATTTTTTTACTGCATCAAGAATATCACAGAACAAAACTACAGTATTATGTGACGTGAAAGGGTCCATAAACATTCTTGCTGTATCTGGTTTTAAAATCATGTCAGACTCATTAATTGCTTTCCAACCAGCGATAGATGAACCATCAAAAAATACACCCTCATTCAACATATCTTCATCAACTATTGAAGCATCCATTGTTAAATGTTGAAGCTTTCCTCTTGGATCAGTGAACCTTAGATCCACAAATTCTGCATCTTTTTCTTTAATATATTTTAAAACGTTTGCTGCACTCATTTTGTCTCCTATGTAATTTTGTTTGGCCTAAATAGCAAAAAAATACTTAAAAATATTGCTTATTTAATAAATAACACCTATGCAATTTTCACATAAGTAGTGTAATTAGTCACTAAAATATTAAATTAATTAAACTTGTGAATTCGATACTAAATAAAGAGCCAGTTATAAGAGCTGAAAAATCTCTAAAACAATTTAACCCGGAGCTAAAAGTGATTGTTTTAGAGCAAACCGCAAGAACAGCAAACGATGCTGCTACAGCTCTAGGTTGTAAAGTTGGAGCTATTGTTAAAAGCTTACTTTTTAAGGCAGGTGACAGTTTTGTTTTATGTTTAGTTTCTGGAGACAAAAGGTGTTCATTAAATAAATTAAAAAAAATTTTGGAGGAAAATGATGTTTCAATGGCTAATCCAGATGATGTTAAAAAAATAACTGGATATACAATCGGTGGAGTATCTCCAACAGGACATTTAAAAAAAATAAAAATTTTAATAGATGAAACTTTAAATAGATTTTCTTCAATTTTTGCTGCTGCAGGTCATCCTAATGCAGTTTTTGAAATAAATTTTGAAAATTTAATTGCATTAACTTCAGGTGAAACAAAAGAGATAACTGAATGAGAAAACCTCAATTAGTTGATTATTTATTATTGACTTTATTATCATTAATATGGGCATCAGCTTTTTTTAATATAAAGATTGCCACATATTCATTTGGACCTATTACAATAGGTTTTTTAAGATCCCTTTTAGGAGCTATACCAGTTTTAATTTTATGTTTTTATAAAAAAATAAAAATTGAAGCATTTTCAAAGGATTGGAAGTGGTTTGCAATTATAGGGTTAATTAATTTAGTTATTCCATTCATACTAATATCATATGGAGTAAATTTTGTTCAAAGTAACTTGGCTGCTATCTTAATGTCAACAACACCATTGAGTTCTACTGTTCTAGCTCACTTCTTTTTAAAAGGAGAAAAATTTAATTTATTAAAAACAATTGGTTTGTTAATAGGTTTTTCAGGAATAGTTTTTTTATTTTCAGATAATTTTTTAATAAATGAAAATAACTTTCTTGCAGCACTTTTAATTCTCCTTGGATCAACTTGTTATGTAATAGGAGGAGTAATAACTTTAAAAATAAGTAACAAAGAAAATGAAAATGTTACAGGTTCAATTTTAATTTGGTCAACAATTATACTTTTTCCATTAACCTTAATTTTTGAAAAACCTTGGACACTAAACCCTTCAATGGACTCTATTATATCTGTAATATATTTAGGAATTTTTCCTACCGGTATAGCATGGTTGTTAAGATTTAGAATTTTAAAGACAAATGGACTCATATTTCATTCGCAAGTCTCGTACATCATTCCAATATTTGGAATTATTTTAGGATATATTTTTCTTAATGAAATAATTACATCTAAAATTGTAGTTGCATTAATTGCTGTATTTATTGGTATATATTTAGCAAGAAAAGCAGATTACAAAAATGTTACTTAATTTTTGCAATTGCTTTAATGTGCGATGGGTTTGTTTCGCAACACCCTCCAAGAATAGTGGCGCCATTTTCTTTAAATTTTTTTGCAAAAATTGATATTTTTTTAGGATCTAGATCTTTTCTTTGACCTAAAAAATTATTAGGGTTGGTCCCATCTTTCTTTTTATACTGAGAAGTATAACCACCTTTTGGTTTAGTTGTTATAAACCCATTTAATTTAAACCCAAAAGGAACTTTAAGTTTTTGAATTTCATCTAAATTATTCTCATAATTTTCAGGTGAAACACATGCTAGAATTATTCCTAGGCAATTCTCGGTAATTATTGCGTTAATTTCAGAAACTTTTTCACCACTTGGTAATGAGTTTCCTTCAGAAATATGAACTCCAACCAAGTATTGTTTATTAAATTTTTTAATAGCTTCAATTCCACATTTGATTTCTTTGATACTACTCCAGACATCAAAATAGAAAAAATCAACATAAGGGTTTAGTATTTCTGCTAATTCCGAATGGTCTTTAACAATATCTTCTTCACTTCTCTTGTCTTCTTCATAGGTTAAATTTTGAGGTGGAAGTCCGCCTGCAATCTTAACATTAGGATTTTTTGATTTAGCTTTTTGTGCAATTTCACAGGCTTTTTGATTTAAGTATTTAAATTGATCTTCTAAACCATTTTCTTTTAACCTTTTTCTTCGTGTAGTAAAAGTTGTAGTTACAATTACATCAGCTCCAGATTTTATAAAATCGTTGTGAATATTAAGGATTAAGTTGTGGTATTTTTCATCGACTAAAGCATTAGCACTCCACAAGGTTCCTCTAGGTTTCATTCCTCTAGCCAACAATTCTTGACCCATTCCACCATCTAAAATTTTTGTCGTTTTAAAAAAATCTTTATTCATTTCATCCTCACTTTTTTAGTGCTTAAGCGATATGCAGGTGCACAATATAGTTCAACTACCTTGCTAATTTGATCTGTAGGAAATTTCCATTTTAGCAGTTTATGCCTGCAATAGGATCAAATCGGCAATTAGACTTATATAATATTTTTAAAATTTGTAAATTATTTAGTAAAAATTATTTTAGCATTGAAAGAAAACGATCTTCTTTCTTCTTCAATATTAAATGGATAGGCTGTATGCATTAAGTAATTTGGAAATATTAAAAGATCACCTGTTTTTGGTATCAAATTAAAAATACTTTTAGAAAGAAAAGCTTTTTGTCCATTTATAAAATCAATTGTACCATTGGTTTTAATTTTTTTATTTTTAACATTTTTATTTTTTGTCATATATTTAGGAATTTTCAAATAACCAACTCCTGACAAGTCACCTTCATGATAATGTATAGGGTTATACTCATTTTTGTATTGACTAACGACCCACAAGTTTAAAATTTTAATTTCTTTAATTTTTTTAATATTTTCTTTCATAAGAAAAATTTTAATATTTTTTATTAATTCTTTTTCCAAATATTTTTTTATAAAATTTTTTGAAATTTGAACTTCTTTTCTAATTTGACTTACTAGTTTTGGACTATAATCATTCGATTTTGAGAAAATTTTCGTATCAACTTCCATGTTAAGTTTTTTTAAAAATTTTCTAGAAATTTTAGATTTTCCTATTGAAGGTCCAAATGGTTTAAAATTTTTCATGAATGATTAAATATATTAAAAAATAATTAATTCAACTTATGCTATAAGTGTTATGCCCATTCTTATAGCGACAAAAATTACCAAACATGCAGTCAACAGAGCTAATATTTTGTTTGAAAGAAATTTTATATTTAAAAAACTTCCAATTTGGCCACCAATTAATACAGCAATAAATAGCGGCCAGTAATTTAAAAATTCATTAAAGACTATATCCTTAGTTAATTGTCCACCTATACCAAAAATTGAATTTACCAAAATAAACAAAGACGCAGTGCTTGTTATATGTTTTGGATATCCTGCTTTCATCAAAAATAAAATCGGACTTAAAAATATCCCACCACCAATTCCAACCAAACCAGACATAAAACCAATAATCGATCCTATTAATATTGATAATACTAGTGGTATTTTTTTAACAATAATGTCTTTTTTGTTAAAGGATTTACTCTCAATAAGTAAAAAAATTCCAGCTAATATTAAAATAAAGAAAAGCAAAATCTCAAATAAATTTTTTTCAATTGAGATAGATGCTCCTATAAAAGCAAAAGGTATGGAACCAATTAAATAAGGATAAAGTAAATTTAAATTAATATTCTTTGATTTTAAAAAATTTATAGAATTTCCAGAAACTACAATAATATTACAAATCAAAGCTAAAATTGGAAAGATATAGTAAGGGACATCCCAAATTAAAAGCAAAGCAAGATAAGTGGAGCCACCACCAAATCCTATACTTGAATATAATATTGCAGTTATAAAAAAAAATATTGTAAGTATAATCATTAAAAAAATTTATTTATGATTGTAAATATAGCTTTACTAACTGTAACAGATACAAGAACAATTGATAACGATAAATCGGGTGCAATCTTGGTTGAAAAAATTAAAGAGGCCAATCATCAATTAATTGATAGAAAAATTTGTAAAGATAATAAAGCAGATATAGTCAAAATTTTAAAAGATTGGACCAATCATAAAGATATTGATGTTATCATTACAACTGGTGGCACAGGTTTGACTGGAAGAGACATTACACCTGAAGCTGTTGATGAAATAGCAGACAAACATATTCCAGGATTTGGTGAAGTTTTTAGAACTATTAGTTTAAAAACAGTTGGTACGTCATCAATTCAATCCAGAGCTTGCGCAGTTCTATCAAATGGCAAATACATATTTGCTTTACCTGGATCTTCAGGAGGAGTAACAGATGCTTGGGATGGTATTTTAAAATATCAATTAGATATAAATCATAAACCCTGTAATTTCGTTGAATTATTTCCAAGATTAAAAGAAAAATAATTACTTCTGATATTTTTCTTTCCACTCAGAGTAGGGCATTCCATAAACATGTTGCCTTGCATCAGGATCTGATATCTCTACTCCCTTTTTCTCAGCTTCTTCTCTGTACCATCTAGATAAACAATTTCGGCAAAACCCTGCTAAATTCATCAAATCAATGTTTTGTACATCTTTTCTTTCATCTAGATGTTTCATTAATCTTTCAAGTGTAGCTGATTGAATTTCTTTTTTTAAATTATCATCCATAATTTATATTTTTATTTTTAATTTTTATTCTAAATGCTAACAACAATATTATTATTATAAAGTATATTAAAGGCTTAAAAAAAATAGTTTTTGATAACCAAATATAATGGAGAGAACCAAAAATGGCTATTACATAAATTAGTCTGTGTAATTTTTTCCAATTATTTTTAAGTAACATTACCATTTTTCTTGAAGAGGTAATTGCCAAAGGAATTAATAGTAGCCATGCTGCAAAACCAATGAATACATATTTTTTTTTAACAACATCATCAAATATTGGTTGCCAATCAAATCTATAATCTAATCCAACATATGTTAACAAATGAAGTGTTGCGTAGAAAAACACAAATAAACCTAACATTCTTCTAAAATTTATCCATAATGATAATTTAGTAAATTTTTTAAGTGGACTTATGCTCAAAGTTAAACAAATAAAAATAAGCGTCCATTCTCCCGTAAAATGAGTAATTTCTTTTACTGGTTCAGGACCTAGTTTATTAAAAAAAATTTTGTAAGTGATGATAAGAAATGGAAATAAACTCAAAATGAAAACACCTGGCTTCAAATATTTTGTCATTAAAAATATTTTTTTAAATCCATTCCAGTATATAAATTCGCAACTTGATCTCCGTAACCATTGAACATAGTTGTTGGAATTCTTGGACTGATTATACTTTCTCCAATAACCCTTTCTGTTGCCTGAGACCATCTAGGATGATCCACTCTTGGATTTACATTTGAATAAAAACCATACTCATTTGGAGAAGCTTTCATCCATGAGGAGGTAGGCATTTTTTCAACTAATTTTATATTCACGATTGCTTTGGAGCTTTTAAATCCATACTTCCAAGGAACAATTAATCTTAAAGGTGACCCATTTTGATTGGGTAGTTTTTTTCCATACAATCCAGTAACCATAATAGTCAGATCGTGCATAGCCTCATCTATTCTTAAACCTTCTTTATAAGGCCAATCTAAAATTGGAAATCTTTGTCCAATCATTTGTTCTGGATCTAGTATAGAAGTAAATTTAACAAATTTCCCTTTACTAGTTGGTGAAACTTTTTTTAAAATTTTATTTAGAGGAAATCCAAGCCAAGGGATAATCATTGACCATCCCTCAACACATCTTAACTTATAAATTCTTTCTTCTGAAGGAAACATAGTTGTTATTTCTTCAATAGAGAGCTTTAAAGGTTTTTCGACCTCTCCATCAATAACAACATCCCATGGGGTAGTTTTAAATTTTTCTGATCTTTCAACTGGATCAGACTTACCTGTACCAAATTCATAATAATTATTATATGTCGTTACGTATCTATATTCTGTTAATTTTAAATCTTCATTTTTTGGAGCAGCTTTTGCTGAAAAATTTAAATTTTGACTTAAAAAAACAGACCCTGCAGCGAGCCCAAATTTTTTTATAAAGTTTCTTCTGTTTTTATAAATATTTTCTGGTGTTATTTCTGAGTATTTAATTTTTTTCATTAACTATAGGGTTACCTTTTAACCAGTCACTTTGATTATTTGTATAATGTTCTTTTTTCCATATAGGAGATCTTTTTTTAATTTCTTCTATAATATACCTAGATAAAACATAAGCCTCATCTCTATGTATGCAAGCAACTGCTATAATGATACTAATTTCACCTAAATTTAAGTAACCTTTAGCATGTTCAATAAAAACACTCTTATTCTTAATATTTAGTTTTTGTTCAGCCTCATTATAAATTTCTTCAAAACTCTTAATTACCAAAGTATCATGACTGTCATATGTAATACCTAAAACACTTTTATTATTGTTTTGACTACGTACTGTTCCACTAAAAATTAACGAAGCTCCAAAATCATTGGATGCTATAAATTTTTCAGCATCAATTAATGATAATTTTTTAACTTTACTATCTACAATGTCAGTATGAAGCATTAACCTCCTCCGATTGGAGGTATAATACCAATTTTTTCATTATTTGTGATTTTATAATTGTCGCTAACAATATTATTTTTTTCTGAGCAAAAAGCTGAAGAGTTAATGATTTTTATATAATTTTCATTTCCATAAAATTTCTGATCTACATATTGAATTATTTTATTCCTTATATCCTTAATTGTTGTCTTTTGACCCAGATCTAGTTCTAATAAACTTTGGTCGCTAAAATCTCTTGCAGCACCAAATAACTCAATTTTAACTTTCATAAAGTTTTAGAAAAAATCTTTTAAAAAATTTGGAAGTCCATCTGGATTTTTCCACAATCCACTTTTTCCACCTTCTTTAATTAATAATTTTACATTATCAATTCTAAGGTGAGGGTTTACAATTTTACTTAAATCATAAATTGTAATTAGAGCTGCATTTACACCCATTATTGCCTCCATCTCTACACCTGTTTTGGCATAAGTAGAAACCACACAGTATACCTCTAGTGAAGAGTCTTCCTCATTCATTATAATTTTAGTAGCCGTATGATCTATAGATAACGGATGACATAAAGGTATTAATTCACTAGTTTTTTTAACTCCTAATACTGCCGAAACCTCTGCTAAAGTAATTGGATCACCCTTAGGCATCTCCTTATTTTTAATAAGTTCAAATACCTCTTTGCCAACATAAATTTTTCCTGATGCTAAAGCTCTTCGAAATGTTTCTTTTTTTTCAGAAACATCAATCATTTTAAATGAGTTTTTTTCAAAAATCTCTTTTGCCCAGTTTTTTAAATCATTATTAGTTACAATTTTTAAATTTTTCATTTTATCCACCGGTTGTTGATAGATTTTTTGTTAATCCTGTTTCTCCTATTTCTAAATAGTGAGACTCTTTTTTATAATTTAATTGTTTCAAAATTAAATCTTTTAGCTCTTCTGTTTGGTTATCTCTTTGCATCAAATGTCTAATATTTATTCCAGTATTTCCAAACAAACATAATCTTAAATCACCTTTGGCAGTTATTCTTAGTCTATTACAACTCTTACAAAAATCTTTTGAGTAGGGTGCAATAACACCAAATTTTCCTTTGTATTCAGGATTTATATAATTCTTAGATGGACCAGCGTCTTTCCCAAATGTTTGAATTACCCAATCATTATCATTTAAATAATCTGTAAATTTAGTTGCAGATACATGATACTGATTGAAATAATCTAAATTATCTCCAGTTTGCATTAATTCTATATACCTAAAATCAATTTGATTATTTTTTACAAAATTAGCCCAACTTTTAAAATCTTCTTCCTTATCATTAACGCCTTTAAGAAGAACTGCATTAACTTTAATATTCTTAAAATTTAGTTTTTGTAATTTTTTTATTCCTTCTAAAATCTCATTTAATCTATCATGTCCTGTAATTTTTCTAAAAGTCTCTGGATCAAGACTATCAATACTAATATTTATGCCATCAAGCCCACTTTCATTTAAATCATCTGCAATTCTATTCAGGTGATATCCATTAGTAGTAATTACAGTTTTCTTAATACCTGAATTTTTTTTAATTATTTTAATGATATCTAAAAAATCTTTTCTAACCGTAGGTTCTCCTCCAGTTATTCTTATTTTAGACACACCTAATTCTGATAGAGCTTTTGCAAGTCTTCCAATTTCTTCTTTAGTTATAAAAGTTCTGTTGTCACTTTTGTCTATTTTGTAACCATTTGGTAAACAGTAGCCACATTTAAAGTTACATACATCAGAGATTGATAATCTTATGTATGGAAATTTTCGACCAAAGGTATCTTTAAGAATATTCATAAAGGTTAATTTATATTATATTCTAATACTAATAATATGAACAAAATTCTTTCAAATGATGAAATAAAAAAATTTAAAGAGGAAGGTGCTGTTTTTCTTAAAAATAAATTTGATATTCAGTGGATTAATAAACTGCAAAAAGGAATTGAAAGGGATATTGCGAAACCTAGTCCAAGGTTCAAATCTCACACTGTAGAAAAAGGTGTTCCTGAATATATAGAGGATTATTGGACATGGCATTTAGTGCCTGAATTTAAAGATTTTGTTTATAATTCTCCATATGCTCAAATAGCATCTGAGTTAATGTCAGCTAAAAAAATCAATTTGGTAATGGATAATTGGTTTCTTAGAGAAGCAGGGTCTAAATCATCTACTCCATTCCATCATGACATAAGTTATTTCGATATGGATGGTACTATGTGTGTTTTATGGTTACCCTTGCAACCCACTAGAAAAGATGAAGGAGTTGTTTGGGTAAAAGGATCACATTTATGGAATAAATTGTTTTTAAGAGTTTTATTTAAGGATGGGCATAAAATTGAAGGTAACGAATGTTTGGTTAATGGAAAAAAATATGAATTACCTCCAGATATTTTAGGAAACAAAGATAAATATGAGTTTTTACAATGGGATTGTGAATTAGGGGATGCGGTAGTTTTTGATATGAGAACACTTCATGGAAGTTTGAATGAGAGTATTCCTGATAAAACTTTAAGCCGATATACTTTAAGAGTTTCCAAAGAAGATGCAAAAATAAGTTATGATGGAGATTGGACAAGTTTTAATTACAGAAAAGCAATGCAAGAAGCAGGTTATAAAAATGGAGATCCTGTTGAGGGTGAAATGTTTCCCACTCTATATGAAACTTCAGATTAGTTTTTAATTATTATCTTTTTTTGAAGCTTCACTATTAGAATTATTTTAAATTAAATTTTTTAATTTAACCAGGGGTGTATACTCTTTCAGATTCTGGATCTTTGCTTGAGTAAGGTAATTTTAAAACTTCATTCCAAAATTCCTGTGGTATATCTGTTTCAGCCCAAGAAATATTTTTCTCAATGCTCTGAACGCTAGTAACACCACAAATGGTAGATGTTATTCTTTTATCTTTCATTGAAAATTGTAAAGCTGCAGCACCCATTTCGACATTATATTTTTTACAAATTTTTTCTATTTCTCTAACTGGTGCAAGTTTTTCTTCAGTAGCATCCTGGTAAGTTATTTTTTTAAAATTATTTGGACCTTTTGCCAAAACACCACCTGCGTAAGGGGCTGCGTTGAAAATAGATATATTTTTACTATGGGCATAGCTGTACATTTCACCTGCTTCTCTATTTAACAACGTGTATCTGTTGTGATTTATTATGACATCAAAGTCCCACTTTTTTAAGATAGGAAACATAATATCTATTCTTCCCATAGCTAAACCAACTGCTTTTGCCAAACCTTCTTCTTTAATTTTAAACAATTCATCCAATGCCCCATCTTTTTTAGTTACGTCATTTATATCTTTTACGTATTCGGGATCATGAAGAAATAAAACATCTACAGAATCAACGTTTAAAGTTCTTAAACTTTCTTCAACAGACTCTCTCGTTCTTTTTTTATCAAGAACTAATGTATCCATATTTCTATCGATCTTAGTTGATAAAACAAATTTTTCTGGCCACCCACCATTTTCTTTTATTGCTGTCCCAATTCTTTTTTCACTTTCTCCCATTGCGTAATTTCTTGAAGTATCAAGCATATTTACCGGACCTTGAAAAAATCTTTTTAACACTTCCTGAGCTCTTTGTTGTGGTACTTCATAGCCATAAGTATCTGGCATACTCCCTAAAGAAGATGTTCCAAAACTCAATTCAGTAACTTCAACACCAGTATCTTTAATTTTATTTTTTTTCATAAATTAATTTAAATTAGGCTCACTCACCTAAAATACTATCATCTAATATTTTAGTGTCATACGCCGAATAAGAATGCCAACCTGCAACCGTTTGATCAAAATCAATAATACTTCCAGTCATAATTCCCGATTCATCTGAGCACAAGAAAGCTAAAATCCTAGCAACATCTAAAGGTTTGTTTAATCTTTTAAAAGGAACTTTTGCTTCAGCTTTTTTTAACCAATCATCATCTGCGTTGTGAAATTTTTTCTGAATTACTGTTTCTGCTGGTGTATCTGTCCAACCTAAATTTACTCCATTTACTCTTATTTGATGACCAGAAACTGAATTTGCAACATTTTTAATCATTACTGCTAATGCTGCTTTAGAAGAGCTGTAAGCAGTTAAGAAAGGCATGCCACTATATCCTGCCATTGATAAAATATGAGCAATAGTTCCTTTTTTTTTATCTCTAATCATTATTTTGATAACATCTTGCATCATAAAAAGAGGAGCTTTTACATTTACATTAAAATTTTTATCAAAATTTTCTTCTGTTGTGCTTAAGATCGTTCCTCTCTCAGTAAAAGCAGCAACATTGATAAAACTATCTACAGTATTGAATTTTTTATCAGTCTCAGAAATTATTTTTTTACAATCTGCAAGCTTCTCTAAATCTGCTTGAACGTATAGGCATTCTGCACCTATGCTTTCTATTTCAGATTTAACCTTGTTTCCTTTCTCTTTATTTCTTCCACAGATAGTTATTCCTTTAGCACCTCTGCTTGCTAGCAATTTTGCAGTCTCTGCTCCGCTTCCTTGAGTGCTTCCTGTTACAATTATTATTTTATTTTTAAATTGGTTAGATTGTTCTGATATATATTTATTAGACATTAGAATTTTATATCTATTACTTTACCACTTTCAAATGATTCATATGCTGCATTAGCTATTATCAATGCATTTCTACCATCTTCAAATCCTACTAAAGGTTTTGTTTTATTTTTAATGCATTTTACAAACTCATTAAATTGATCTCTATAAGCTTGTTCATATCTTTCAATAAAAAAGAAATGTATTGGTTCTTTTTCATTTGTAGATGAATTTGTGTATCTCTCTAAAGAAGTAGGAGTTTGATTATCAGAGATAACCATTCCTTTACTACCAAATACTTCGACTCTTTGGTCATACCCATAAACTGCTCTTCGGGAATTATTAATATGAATTAAAACACCTTTTTTTGATTTTAATATAAACATTGCAGTATCTAGATCTTTTACCTGTTGTGAATTTTTATCAAATAAAGCATCTCCGAATGCAGATACTTGAACCACAGGATCGTCACCCAATATAAATCTAGTTAAATCAAAATCATGAATAGTAGTATCTCTAAAAAATCCTCCCGCAGCTTTTAAATATTCAATACCTGGAGGCTCAGGGTCTCTACTTGTAATGACAACCATTTCTAATTCGCCGATTTCTTTTTTTACTCTTGCTTGTTGTGCCTTTGCATGACTAGCATCAAATCTTCTATTAAATCCTATTTGAATAGGAACATTTATCCCTTTAATATTTTCCATACATTCATTTACTTTATTAATATCTAAATCAATTGGTTTTTCACAAAAAATTGCCTTTCCTGCTTTTGCTGCCATTGTAATAAATTGAGTATGAGTTGGTGTTGCAGACGCTATAAGAACCGCATCTATTTCATCTGAATTGATTGCTTCCTCTGGTGAAGATGCAATTGAGCACTCTGTTGATTTTGCTACTTCTTCAGCAAATTGAGAATTAACATCATAAATGTATTTTAATTTTGCATTTGGATGTGCTGCTATAAATTTAGCGTGCATTTTTCCAATCCGTCCTGCTCCCATTAAAGAAAAGTTAATCATAAGAATATAGAACAGAATTAAAAAACAAAATCAAGAAACATTTTTTAATGATGAATTAAACATAAATTAAAAATATAATTTTCTTGATGCACATAACATCATCATTTAAATATCCATTTAACTTTTTTAATAAATTTTTGTATGTCAGTAAAATTAGGAATAGCACCAATTGCATGGAGTAATGATGATATGCCAGAATTGGGTGGTGACACTTCTTTAGAACAATGTTTGTCTGAAGCTAGTCAGGCAGGATTTATTGGAATTGAATCTGGTGGTAAATTTCCAAAAAAATCAGAAGAATTAATTCCGAAACTTACTGAGTTTAAATTAAATCTTTGCTCAGGTTGGTATGGAGCTAATTTAAGAACAAATAGTGTTGATGAAGAAAAAAATTTAATTCAAGATCAGTTAAAACTTTTTAAAGATTGTAATTCACCTTGTATGGTTTTTGCTGAAGTTTCTGGCTCTATTCAAGGAGACCCAAATCGAAAATTATCTACAAGACCTCAAATGGATCTCGAAGAGTCTAAAAAATATTATAAAAAAATTTCAGAAATGGGAAAATATCTTGAAGACGAGGGTATGCCGCTTGCTTATCATCATCATATGGGAACCGTAATAGAGACTGAAGAGGATACAGTAAGATTACTTGAGAACACTCATGATAGTGTAAAACTTACATTAGATACTGGTCACATGTTGTTTGCTCAGGGAGACTCTTTAAAAATATTAAATGATTTTAGTGAAAGATTAATTCATATGCATTGCAAGGATATTAGAAAAAGCGTTTTAGAAAAATCTTTAAAAGAGGATTTAAGTTTTAGAGGAGCCTTTTTAGAGGGTGCATTTACAGTTCCAGGTGATGGATGTATTGATTACAAGCCTTTGTTCGATGTGTTAAAAGAAAAAAATTATTCTGGATGGTTAGTGGTAGAGGCGGAACAAGATCCTGCAAAAGCAAACCCATTTGAGTATGCAAAGATAGGATACAAGTATTTAACTGAAACTTTAAATCTTAGTGGTATTGAGATTTACAAAAGTTAACTTTCAATAAATAATAAAGCTTAACTTTTAGATTAAATCTCTTACTACAGTCTTACAATTTTTGATTTTTCTAATGTATCATCAAAATAATCAATTATATTTTGAATTGTTTCTACACCCATTCTTGTCATACATTCATCAGTAAATGCTGCAGTATGTGGACTTAAATAAACTTTTTCATTTTTTAAAAGAGGATTGTCAATTTCGGGTGGTTCTTGTTTAAATACATCAATTCCTGCTCCAAAAATTAAATCTTCATTTAATGCCTTATCAAGATCTTCTTCGTGAATAATTCCACCTCTAGCAGCATTAATGATGATACAATTTTTCTTCATCGTTTTAAGTAAATCATAATTAATAAGATTTTCTGTTTTTTCTGTTAAAGGCATATGTAGAGATATTACATCCATTGTTTTTACTGCCTCTTCAAGATTATCAACTTTTTTTCCACCAAGCTTTTCTATTGTGTCTTTATCTACAAATGGATCGTAGACGAATACATTCATTTCAAATCCCAAACACCGTTTAATAAGTGCTTTACCTATTCTACCAAATCCCATAATTAGGAAATTTTTTTTCCATACTTCAATAGTTTTAGGTAATTTATTTCGGTCCTTAAAGTTACCTTCTTTAACTGTCGTATGATAAAGCTCTCTTCTCTTTGCAATATTTAGCAAAACAAACATTACATGCTCAGCAACTGTAACTGCATTTGCATTAGCTGTAATAGCAATTTTTATATCTCTTTCTTTGGCTGTTTTTAAATCAATATTATCGTAGCCAACACCATGTCTAGAAATTATTTTAAGATTTTTTGCCTCGTTAATTACCTCACTTGGTAGTTTTGCTATTCTAATTGAAGCGCCATCACAATCTTTTATTTTAGTCTTTAAATTTTCTACTGAAACATCGTCAGTTACTTCCACATCAAAATCAGGATGGTTATTAATTAATTCCATGCCTTTATCATGAACTTTTTGGATAACTAGAATCTTCTTTTTATTACTCATAATTTTATTTAAGCTTTTCTATTGAAGGCTTTCCTAATACGAAAAATATCAAACAATGTAAAATAGTTTTTTAAAAAGTTGTAATTATTTTCTTATTAAAATAAATTTAGTTGTGAATTTAACTATAAAAACTCTACTTTATATTTTTAACTTTCTTGAAAAGATTAATACTTTTTTTCTTAGAATTGGAAGACAATTTGCGTGGATCGCAATTTTTTTAATGGTTGTCGTAATTATGATCCAGGTTTTCTTTAGATATGTTCTCAACAATGCCTTACCTTGGCCAGATGAAGTTGCAAGATTTTTAATGTTATGGATGACTGGTTTAATCGCTCCTTCAGCCTATAGGTGGGGAGGTTTTGTTTCTATTGATATGTTGGAAAGATTTTTACCTAAAATCATATCCACTTTATTAACTTTATTTCTATTAATTATATCTTTGTTTGTTTTGATCATTGGACTTGAATTAGGTTTAAAGCATATTAATGCTGGATGGATATTTAATTCTGCTTCAATCAAAATTCCATTTAATTTAATTGGCGGCAAAGCTGAGCCAATAAAATTAGCTTGGATGTATATGTCCTTACCTGTTGGAATTGTTTTTTTGATTTCAGTAAATATAGAGTTAATTTTAAGAAATTTTTTAAGTAATTTTACAAAATTAGAGTTACCTGAAGATTTAGATAAACAAAAATTGGAGACACAATAATGTTAATTTGGTTTCTCCCTTTGTTTTTATTATTTTTGTTAATTGGATTACCAGTATTTTTTGGATTGTTGGCTGCTCCTGGAATTTTACTTTGGCTGAATGATCAATCTAGAGATGGAGCAATGCTTTATAGAAATATTTACAATGGTATTGATAGTTTTCCTTTAATGGCAATTCCATTTTTCATGTTAGCTGGTGAGCTAATGAATAGGGGAGGAATTACTCAAAGATTAGTAGAATTTAGCCAAGCGATGATGGGTCATTTAAAAGGTGGTTTAGCACATGTTAACGTTTTAACTTCGATGCTTTTTGCTGGCCTATCTGGATCTGCAGTTGCAGATACTTCTGCAATCGGTTCAATGTTAATTCCTGCAATGGAGAAACAAGGTTATACTAAAAAATTTTCAGCAGCAATTACTGCAGCAAGCTCAGTTATTGGTCCAATTATTCCACCATCAGGAATAATGATTATTTATGCATACGTTATGGGAGAGAGTGTAGCCGCCTTATTCCTAGCAGGTATTATTCCTGGAATTTTAGTTGGTGTTAGTTTGATGGTTACAATTAAGTTTATGGCTAAAAGATATAATTTTCCTGCCGTAACAAAAAAGACAACATGGAGTCAAAGAGGAAAAGCTTCTTTGAAAGCTTTTTTCCCATTGATGACCCCAGTCATAATTCTGGGGGGTATACTTGGAGGAATTTTTACTCCAACAGAAGCATCTGCAGTTGCTGCTGCTTATGCAATGTTTATTGGTTTGTTTGTTTTAAAATCTTTAGAGTGGAAAGATGTACCAAAGGTTATGACAAAAGCTGCAATGGTTTCATCTGTAGTATTACTTTTGGTTGGTGCTGCAATGGCTTTCAAAACAGTTGTTAGTTTATCTCATGCACCAGAATATCTCGCTGAATTTGTTTTGGGATTGACCGACAATCCTTATATTTTATTATTTCTTATTAATATTTTACTATTTGTTGTCGGCATGTTTTTAGATGCAGGTCCAGCAATAATTATTTTAGGACCAATACTTGGACCTGTGTTTGTAGAACTAGGTGTACACCCAGTTCATTTTGCAATTATTATGTCAGTTAACTTAACTGTTGGTTTAGCAACACCACCAATGGGTTTAGTGTTATTTGTAGCATCCTCAGTTTCTGGAGAAAGAGTTGAAACTATATCAAAAGCAATATTGCCGTTTTTAGCAGTTGAAGCTATTGTAATATTTTTAATTACATACTTCCCGTCAATCTCAATGACCATTCCTTTGCTTACAGGTTTTGCAAAATAGTTTAAAATTTTTTAGATAATAGACACAGAGGTACAAATTAGGTATAGTTTCTATACTTAAATATATATTTAAAGAGAGGGAAATAATAATGAGTAAATTAATTAAATCATTTTTTTCATTATTATTCTTAATTAGTTTTACAGCTTCTGTTTCAGCTGCTGATTACAATTTAAGAATGACAATGAACTCTAATGATCAAGATGAAGACTATGATGGTTCAGTAGTATTTAAAAACTACGTAGAAGCAGCATCAAATGGAAAAATATCTGTGGAACTTTTTGTAGGTACACAGTTATGTTCTAAAGGAGCAGAATGTTTACAAGGTGTTTCCGATGGAAGTATCGATATTTACATTTCTACTTCTGGAGGAGCAGCTGGTGTATTCCCATATGTTCAAGTTTTAGATTTACCATATCTAATGGCAGATGACAGAATTGCTGAAGATGTTATGCAAGGTGATTTTGTAAGAACTATGAGACAAATGGCTCTTAAAGATTCAAGTGATACAATTAGATTAATGACTATTGGAAACACTGGTGGATGGAGAAATTTTGCTAACACAAAAAGAAGAGTTGCAGAACCATCTGACATGAAAGGTCTAAAAATCAGAACTGTTGTAGCTGATTTACCTCAAGAGCTTGTAAGAGCTTTAGGTGCATCACCAACTCCTATTCCATGGCCAGAATTATTTACATCTTTTCAAACAGGTGTAGTTGAAGGTTCTAAAAATGGAATAACTGACATTATGAATATGAAGTTTCCAGATGCGGGTCTAAAATATGTTACTTTAGATGGTCATGCATACATGGGAGCACTTTGGTGGATGAACAATGCAAAATATCAATCTATGCCAAAAGAACTTAAGAAAGTTATTACGGATGGATTTTATGCATTGCAACAAGCAACATTTGCATCTCCAAAAAGAAAATCAATCAAAGCATATGAAGACTTTGTAGCAGGTGGTGGAGATCTATATGTTCCAACTCCAGCACAAAAAGCTAGCTTTAAAAAAGCTGCTAGTCCAGTTTATGATTGGTTTAAGTCAAATGTTAAAGGTGGTGGACAAATCTTTGACGCTTTAACTAGTGCAGTTGCTGATGCTGAGAAAAGAGCATCAAGTGCATACGACAAAGACTTATAATCTTAATTAAATAATGGGGCGGATTTAATTATTCGCCTCATTACCTAAACGGATAAATCCAAGCTTTGTAATCTTTAATAAGTATATGCGCTTTTTCAATTTGTTCAGGAGTCATTTTTTTAATCACTTCCTCTTGAGAAATCGCAGCATCGGGATCACCTCCAATAGCAGACAAACCATACCACATGTAAGCTCGAACAAGATCAGGAGCAGGGAGTCCTCTACCGACTTCATAATACCATCCAACACCCGATTGAGCACCAGGATGACCTTTCATCGAAGATCTAAGATACCATTCAAAAGCTCTAACATCGTCTTGTTCAACTCCAAGACCCATTGCATACATAATTCCAATAAGCTCTTCAGCATCAGCGTTTCCAGATCGAGCAGCTGGCATCAGCTCTTCCATAGCTTCTTGAAATTTTCCAGCTTCCATCAAATCTCTAGCATTTTCAATTTCTGCAAAAACTATAGATGGAATAAAAAAAATTATAAAAAAGTATCTCAACATATAAAAATATTAATATTTATAATTCCATTTTTAATTTCAGCAAACAAAACATATTCAATTGAATTACCAAAACCTTTGACAAGTAATGATTTTCATAAAATTGATATGGAAAAAGTTAAAATTGGAAGATTTTTATTTCATGATAAAATTTTATCAGCCAATCGTAATATTGCTTGTGCAACTTGTCATAGCCATGATCTAGGAGGGTCTGATGGACTTTCATTAGGAATTGGTGAAGGTGGACATGGTATTGGATTAGAAAGAACAGCTGGATCAGGAGATGATAAAATTAAAAAACGTATTCCTAGAAATGCTCTAGCATTATGGAATTTAGGATTTAAAGATATTACAACACTACTTCACGATGGAAGAGTGACTAAATCTGACATATTTGGTAATGGTTTTAATACCCCAGCACAAGAACTGCTTCCAAAAGGTCTTGATAATATAGTTGCTGTACAAGCTTTATTTCCAATGACAAGACAATTCGAAATGGCTGGAAATCCAGGTGAAAATGAAATTATAGGACTTGTGTCAAAAGTTGGTAAAGACAGTATGAGAATTGATAGAGTTTGGCCTGTAATTACTCATAGAATAAGAGGAGTTCCTGAATATGTTGAAATGTTTAAAAATGCTTTTGATGATGTAGATAACGCTTTAGATATAAATATCACACATATAGTAAACTCAATTGCAGCTTTTGAAATTCATGAATGGACATCATTTGACTCTCCATTTGATGAATATTTAAATGGAAATAAAACAGCTTTAAATTTAAATCAGATTGCTGGTATGAATTTATTCTATGGCAAAGCTAATTGCAGCTCATGTCATTCTGGATCATTATTGTCTGATCAAAAATTTCATTCAATAGGCATTCCACAATTTGGACCAGGTAGAACTAGACCTTTTGATCCTTATGCGCGCGATGTTGGTAGAATGGTTGAAACAGATGATGTGAATGACATGTATAAATTTAAGACACCTGCGCTAAGAAATGTTTCTTTAACAGCACCTTATGGCCATAATGGTGCTTATCCAACACTTAAAGGCATAATTAAACATCATTTAAATCCAGTAGCTATGAATAAAAATTGGAAACCTCAATATGCAAATTTACCAAAGGCTCCATGGCTAGAACAAATTGATTTTGTAACTTTTTCAGACAAAAGAGAACAGGATAGAATCATTTCAAGTATAGATATCAAACCAATAGATTTGAGTGAAAAAGAAATTGACCAATTAGTATCTTTTTTAAAATCTCTAACTGGTAAAAGTGGAAATCAAAGACCACTCGGTAAACCAGAAAAAGTACCAAGTGGATTAACAATTGATTAAATTTATTTAATTAAACTGATAGATAATAAATATGGAAAAAATTAAATATGGAATTATTGGAGCTGGCACAATGGCTCGAGAACATATTTTAAATTTATCTTTAATAGATGAAGCTGAAGTAGTTGCTCTTTCTGATCCACATGAGGAATCCTTGAAGCAGTGCCAAGAATTACTCAAATCAGAAGTTGTTTGCTTTAAAAATCATCAAGATCTGATAAAAGAAAATTTAGTTGATGTTTATATAATTTCGTCTCCTAATTTTACTCATATTCAAATTTTAAAAGATGTAATTAAAACTAAGAAACATATATTGGTTGAAAAACCCTTGTGCACTAAGACCAAAGATTGTTTAGAAATAGAAAAACTTACTAAAAATTACCCTTCAGTTTTTTGGATTGCAATGGAATATAGGTATATGCCTCCTGTTTCAAAATTTATCAAAGAAATTCACAACAAAACAATTGGTGACCTAAAAACATTGACAATAAGAGAACACAGATTTCCTTTCTTAAAAAAAGTAAATGATTGGAACAGATTTGAAAAAAATACTGGAGGAACTTTAGTTGAAAAGTGTTGTCATTTTTTTGATTTAATGCGTTTTATTGTTAAGAGTGAGCCCATAAGTGTTTATGCAAGTGGGGGACAAGATGTAAATCATTTAGATGAAGAGTATGATGGGAAAAAACCAGATATTATTGATAATGCTTATGTAATTGTTAATTTTGAGAATGGCTCAAGAAGTATGCTTGAGCTTTGTATGTTTGCTGAAAATTCTGAAATGCAAGAAGAGTTAACTGCAACAGGAAATATTGGTAAAATTGAAACTTCAGTTCCTTCAAACGAGTCTGGAAAAACTACTTCTGATGTAAGAATTGGTATGAGAGATGGAAAAATTAAACAAGAAAGTGTTAGTGTAGATCCAAAAATACTTGAAGCAGGACATCATCATGGTTCAACTTATTATGAGCATTTAGCCTTTATAAATGCAGTAAAAAATAAATTAAAGCCAGAGGTATCTTTGAATGATGGATTAATTGCAGTTGCTGTTGGAGAAGCTGCTGAGACATCAATTAAACTTGGGAGAGTAGTTAAATTAAACGAGATAATTACTTAAAAAAATCTATCGCCTTTTTAACTATAAAATTACTAACTCTTATATTTGACTCTGTTGTTACACCTGAAATATGAGGAGTTAAAATACAATTCATTTCAGAAGTTATTCTTTCGTATAAATCTTTTTTAATAGGTTCATTTTCAAACACATCTAATGCAAATCCTGAAATTATATTTTGATTATAAGCATCTATAAGATCATTCTCATTTACAACACTACCTCTAGAAGTATTAATTATTATTGGCTGTTTTTGCATTTTAGAGAATGAAGACTTGTTGATTAAATTTTTAGTCTCTTCTGTTAATGGTAAGTGCAAAGAAATAATATCTGCATTTTTAAATACATCTTCCAATGAAGATAATTTATAATTTTTTTCATTATCATCTAATTTTTTAATGTAAGGATCATAAGCCAAAATATTTAGGCCATTTTTCAAACTATAGTCAGCTACCTTTCTACCGATTGTACCAAAACCTACTATTCCAATACACTTTCCATTTATTTCAGCAGATTTAATAGTTGTTCTAGGCCAATCACCTTTGACCGTTCCATGATGAAACATAGGAATTTTTTTTATCAAAGACATCGAGGATGAAATCACATACTCAGCTACAGAGTCTGCGTTCATGCCAGTTGCAGGTTGGACATGAATATTTTTGGTTTTACAAAATTCAGTATTAATGTTGTCTAAACCAACACCCAATCTTCCTATAAATTTTAAATTATTAGCATTAGATAAAATATCTTTATTTACTTGAGTTTTATTTCTGACAATTAAACCATCATAATCTTTAATGATTTCTTTAAGTTCTTCTTTTTTTTCCCAAAGCTTTTCATCAAATTTGATTTCAAAAGTATTATTTAATTCGTCTAAACTATTCTTATTAATAAATTCAGTTATTAAAATTTTCATAATTAATTTTTTTTATAATAATTTTGAAAGATCTCTTTTATTTGTTTTAAAAGTAGGAAGAGGATATTTAAAAGCGTATTTACGAGGGATACACTTTTCTTTTGCTTTTTCCCAAAGAGCCAACCATTGTTTAAAATTCTGAATTTTAAGGTTTTTTTTATTTTTACTTCTTACATAGAAATTTGGTAACGGATCTCTTCCAGAAGGTTGGCCGGCTACGTTATATCTAAGGTCTGCACTTATTCTAAAATCATTTGATCTGTTAGGCAGAGAACAATGAATTGAATGTTTGTGTAAAAGAATTACATCCCCAACATTTGCTTCTAAGTGAATATGCTTCATTTCATCTAGTAATTTACTGTCTTTAATTTCTACTTGACCTCTATAACCAGCAATATGATTTAATAATCCCATTTTATTAATTTTCTTAACAGTAATCATGCACCCATTTTTTTTTGTAGTTTTTGTAAAAGGTATCCATACAGTAACCATGTCAGTTAATTTTTGTCCTTTAGTATTAAGAACAGCAGCATCCTGATGCCAAGGTGTTCTTCCACTTAAACCATCAAATACCGAACCTTTTGGTAATTTTTTTTCAGGTTGTTTAATTCTAGTATTTTGCACTGGATTAGACATGATTTCTTTTCCTAAAATTTTTTCAACAACATCTAAAATGTTTTTATTAGTAATCAAATTCCATAAAGATTGAGTAGCAAAATAATCACTGTCTTTCTTAACGTGATCTCTTGGTAATCTCGTATTAAAATATTGATCTAAATCATCAATTTTTAATTTTGATATATGTGAATATTTTTTTTTAAAATCTAAATTAAGAACTTTTTTTACATCCTTTTTTTTTGCAAATTTTTGGATTAAGCAATCCATTACAAATTCCATGTCATTAAGGATTGGCTTTAAATCTCTTTGATAGTTAAGAACATTTTTTACTCTCAAATACCCTTGTTCAAATAATTTCTTTTGTAGATTATTTGCCATTAATAGAACCTAGTAGAATTTATTAACAATATCAATTCTTAGGAGCAGTTGTTAAATAGTTTGCATCATGAAAAGAAGTTAACATTCTTTTTTTGGTACTGATGATGTGCGGATAGTAAGCAGTTCCTTTATAATTCCAAATAACTGGTTTATTGAGAGCATAACTTCCATAAATAAAAAATCTTTTTGGACAGTTTTTTTCTATAAAACGCTTAACCCCATGATAAGAATTTGGTGTAGATTGAAAAAACACCACTGTTCCTTTCTTTGGGGTGAATGCTTTGACTATTTCCAATTCACTCATTTTTGGAAATCTTCTGAAACTTTTTCTTAAATTTTTCTTAGACTTTTTTCTATAAATTGTTAGCGATCCTCCATTTTTTTTTGGAATATCCGTTAGATAAATTAAGAAATTGTACAACCTTGTGATGTCATCTCTATGAGGACGCAATCTGTATCCTCCCTTAGAAACTGAAAAATCAATATCTAAATTAACTTTTGGGTTAGTATAATTGTTTCCTAATAATTTTTTTAATTCACTTGAATTTAATTTCTTTTTAATGGTAAATTTTTTTTGATTAAATATTTTTGGCTTGTGACTGTTTATCCAAGATCCATCTTTAAAATTTTTAGAAAAAAGATTTTCAATTTTTTTATAAAATGTTTTGCTATTAAAAAGTTTGAAGAGTTTTGCAGAATTATTTGAAGATTTAATATAATTATTAAAATTTTTTGAGCCTTTATTAATTCTACTTCGACCACCCATAATCATGTCGTCAAAGGCTTTAGATTTACTAATCTCATCAATTAATAAATTACATTTATTTTTTTCGACAATTTTGTCTCCAACTAGTACAGGAAAATTACTTTTAATTTTTTTTAATCGATTGATTTTAAGCATCAACTATACATACCTTCTTTAACCTTAATCATTTTATACATAAGATCATTTAAAGGTGTTTTTACTCCATGTTTTTTTCCAATTTTTGAAACAGCACCACTAATAAAATCAATTTCTGTTTTTCTTTTGTACTGAACATCAAAAGCCATTGAAGATTTGTTTGTTTGCATAGAATCTACAATTTTATTGAACATAAATAGACATTCATCTTCAGAAACATTAACTCCATCAGCAAGCGCTACTTCTCTCGTCTCTAAAATGATTTCTTTACCTAGTCCTCTCGATACATCGTTAGCTTTATTATTTACGTAAAGATCGGTGTGATGTAGATCAAAGATAGCTGAAAGAGGACCAATTGCAGTCAGAGCAAAAAGTTTCATCCATTTTCTTTTTTTTACATCTTCAGCTGCAATCATTTCTAAATTATGTGCAGTAAAAGTATCAGCTATTTCTGAAATTCTTTCTGTTATTCCTCCTTCATATTCACCAATCCATGAAGGTAATGCACCGTGGTTCATTATATGACCTGGTCCTAAAATATTTGAAGCCTGTGTTGTTGTTCCACCGATTACTTTTTCACCTCCAACGATATTTTGAATTATTGCCTCATGACCAATACCATTTTGAAAAGACATGAAGACTGTTTTTTCGCCAATAATATTTTTTATACTATTTAATGCTGGTTCTAATGCTGTTGCTTTGCACATAACAATTACTGCATCCATTTTATCTAACGAAGATGGATCCGAAGTAGCTTTAACTTTAATTATACGATCTCCACCATGACCATCCATTTTTAAACCATCTTTGTTAATTGCATCGACATGTTCTTTCCAAACATCAATTAAAGTTACATTTAATCCTTTTTCAGCCAGCAATCCTCCAAACAGGCATCCCATAGCACCTGCACCTAATACAGCTACTTTTAAATCTTTATTTATCATCGTTACCTTTTTAAAATTATTTATGTATAGAAATTATATATATTATCTATAGACAATATGCAAAATAAATTATAGCTTATTTACATTATGCAATTAAAAATAGAAAAGGGGACTTTCACAAATCATTCACTTGAAGATGTAGCAGATGCATTAAAAAAAGGTTTATCTAAAAATTTTAAAAATGTTGAAGTAGAAGTTGTGGATTGTCCTAATCTTCGAGAGTGGGATTGTCCATCTGAAGGAATAAGCGGTAATCAAAAAATAATAGATGTTGGTGGTGAGCCATACATGCATGATCCTAATTTTATTGGTGCTGAATTTGATTACCAAGAAATTTCCAAAATGATTGGATCAGAAAAATCTTACGCTTTAGGTGCTGGGTCTGGTGCAATGTCGTGTTTGGATGGTCATTGTGGAGAATTGGTAATTAATGAAAATTTAATTACTGATGAGTCTAGATCTATAATTGCAAGAGTAAGTCCTGATAAAAAATGTATTGTTGAAAAATATACTGCAAGAAAACATGGAGGACTTGGAAATATTTATTATACAGATGGTAAACAAGGTAAAGTAATAAGAATAAAAATCAAAGGAAGATCAGGAGATCAAGGTTCACTCCCGCAAGCAATGAGGTCTTCATTATCAAGTAATTTAAATCTTAAAGAAAATGAACATATTGCTATTGCAGGTGTGTTTAGAATTTTAGAAGGAAAAGTAAGATCTCATGTTCAACCAGATTATAAAGACATTAAACATGAATACTATGACCCAAAACAAATGAAGTGCGTAAAAGATTTTCTTCAATTTTATGAACCTGTTGGTCCAAAATTACAATGTTATACAGTTCTTTGGACTGGAGATCCTACAGGAGGAGAACTGAATTTAAGAGAGTCAGGTGAACATACGCATTTTCATTCTTATGACGATGATAAAGATGCTGGTCATTATCATTTTGATGTAACACCAGACGAAATACAATATGAGGGATATTTTAATACTGCTTCAGAAGTGCATAGAGTAAATAACATTTATAAAGAGCTATTAAGTAAAAATATTATTGAATAGAAAACTTAATAAGTTTAAGTTTATTTAAATGAAAAGACAGTTTAAGTATCCAAAAAATTTTGAAGAACAGAAGAGAATTCCAAAATTAACTCAAAAGAGAATTAAATTAGCTGAAATTTCTCTTGGAGATTTTGAGGGAAGGTTAGCAAATGATTTGTTAAATTGGTTTTCTCTTACTCCTCAGCATTGGATCATGTTGCATATGGTAATGCTTGCTTATTATAAAAATAAATCTATCACTAAAAATGAACTTTTAAGGGTTATAGAGAAATCTTATTTAACTTCTAATGTTTATATCGATACAGCAATCAAAAAGGGTTATTTTAGAATTATTAGAAACGAAAAGGACAAAAGGTCAATTTTTATTTTACCATCGGTTGTCACTATCAAGACTTTTGAGGAATTTATCGATCGAAGAGATATTCTTTATAGAGGTGTTTAATGAAGAATGTATACACATGGGCGGCAAAACCAGCAAAAAGATCAACTACAGTAGGTGATTTAAAAACGGCTAAAGGCAAAAAAAAATTTACTCAAGTTACTGCAAATACTGTTGATGAAGCCACTGCAGCAGAAACAGCTGGCTTTGATATGATTATTTCTAACGCCAAAAATGTTATTCCAGTAAGAGAAGGATCTAAAAATCTTTTTTTAACTGCAGCCTTAGTTTTGAATGAATTTGTTACAGCAGATGACATTATGCGTGGAGCATTTAAAGCTTTAGAAAATGGTGCTGATGCTGTGATGACACCAAGAAGTATGGACATAGTAGAAATGTTAGCAAAAGAAGATGTACCTGTGATGGGTCACTTAGGATTAGTTCCAAGAAAATCTACTTGGATAGGTGGACTAAGAGCAGTAGGAAAAACCGCAAATGAGGCTTATGAGTTATTTCAAAAATTTAAAAGATTAGAGGATGCAGGAGCTTTTTCTGCTGAGTGTGAAGTAATACCTGAAAATGTAATGGGAGAAATTTCTAAACGAACAGATATTGTTACTGTCTCATTAGGTTCTGGAAGAAATGCAGATGTGATGTATTTATTTATGGAAGATATTTGTGGTGACACCGAAAATCCTCCAAGACACTCTAAAGCTTATGGAAACTTATTAAAACTTAGAAATGAAATTAAAGTTGAGAGAATTAAAGCACTTAAAGCATTTAAAAAAGATTCTATGACTGGAAAATTTCCAGGTAAGAAACAATCATCTAATTTAGATAAAAGTCAGTTTGAAGAATTTTTAAATCAACTTGATTAATAAGTAGCGTCGTTGTCTTTTTTAGACAAAGAACCTTTCATCTTATCTACAGTTGCTTTTGCACCAGCACTTAAAGCTCTCAAATCAGAGGCTATTGTTACAAAATCAAAACCTTTTTCAATCATCTTTGTTGCGTATTCAGTTGTACCATTGTGAATTCCAGCAAAAATATTATTTTTCTTTGCATGTTCTAGAATTCTCAAAATTTCAGAATAAGCTTTTGTTGTTTCAGCTCGATCAAATCCAGGTTTTTCACCGATTGCTAAACTTAAGTCTGCAGGCCCAATATAAATACCATCAACACCTGGTGTAGACATTATTTCGTCTAAATTTTCTAAAGATTCTTTTGTTTCTATCATTGCCAGTTTTAGAATTTCCTCATTAGCGTGATCTGCATAATCTGCACCACCGTAAATTAAGCCTCTTACTGGACCAAAACTTCTATAGCCATCAGGTGGATACATGCAAGCTTGAACAAAATTTTCAGCTTCTTTTCTGTTACTTACCATTGGACAAACAATTCCATAGCAACCCGCGTCTAAAATTTTCATTATTTGACCTGGTTCATTCCAATTAACTCTAGCAAGTGGAGTTACGTCTGTTGTTGAAATTGTTTGAAGCATTGGAAGAGCATTACTGTAATCAACCAACCCATGTTGCATGTCTATTGTTAATGAGTCCCAACCTTGATGAGCCATTGCCTCTGCAGATGCAGTACTTGGAATTGCACACCAACCATTAATGACGGATTTGCCGTCTTTCATCATTTGTTTAATTTTATTTTTTCTCATTTTTTATATTTTTAATCCCATGTGTGTGTATTTTACATTAAGGTAATCTTTTATTGCCCCAGAACCACCTTCACGTCCATAACCTGTTTGCTTTATACCTCCAAAAGGTGCTTCAGCTATTGCAACAACACCGGTATTAACTGCTACACATCCAGACTCTAATTTTTCTGATCCAATGTGAGCTTTATCCATAGAATTTGTGTACAAATAGCTACATAATCCTAAATCATTATCGTTTGCTCTTTCAATTACTTCATCAAAAGTTTTAAAAGTTAAAATCGGAACTAGTGGGCCAAAAGGTTCTTCTTTCATTATTGTAAAATTATCTTTTACATCATCAAATACCGTTGGCTCATAATAATATCCTTTGTTGAAACCAGAAGGTCGTTGTCCACCCATCAATACTTTAGCACCTTCTTTTTTTGTAGTATCAACTAATTTTTCTATTTCTTCTAATCTCTTAGCGGTAGTTAAAGGTCCTAGATCTACACCTTCATCCATACCGTTACCAATTTTTAATTTTTTTGCTCTTTCCATGAAAGCATTAACAAACTCATCTTTTCTATTTTCTTGGATGTAAAATCTATTTGGAGAAATACAAACTTGTCCATTATTTCTAAACTTACCAGTTATTGCTATGTCGGCTACTTTGTTCATATCCACATCTTCACATACAATAAAAGGTGAGTGTCCGCTTAGTTCCATTGTAACTCTTTGAACTTTATCAGCTGCTTTTTTTAAAATAATTTTTCCAACTCTAGTAGATCCAGTGACCGAAACTTTTTTAATAATATCAGATTCCATTAATTCATTTGATATTTCAGCAGGATCACCCGATAAAAGACTAACTACACCATCTGGCACTCCAGCTTCTTTACAAATATTAACTAATTCCATAACAGCTCCAGGAGTAATTACATCTGGTTTACATATAACAGAACAACCTGCTGCTAAAGCAGTAGAAATTTTTCTTGAAGCTAAAACTATTGGAAAATTCCATGGAACTAAAGCTGCAACAACTCCTACTGGCTGATAATAAACATGAACTCTTGTATCTGGAAATCTACTTTGTTGAGTTTGACCATAGATCCTTTTTGTCTCCTCTGCATTCCATTCAAAAATATCAGCTCCACCACCAACTTCACCAACTGCTTCAGTAAGAGGTTTACCAACTTCAAGAGTTAACCATTTTGCAATAACATCTTTTTTTTCTCTCATTAGATCAGCAATTTTTCTAAGCACATATGCTCTTTGCCACGGCGCAGTGTTTTTCCAAACTTCCAAACCTTTCTCAGCTGACTTTAATGCTTTTTGTACATCTGCCGAAGATGCTTTTGATGCTTTTCCAATCACTTCTTCTGTTGCAGGATTGATTACATCATATGTTTCTTTTTTTTCTGCTTCTTGCCATTTTCCATCAATGAATTGTCCAAATTTGCTATACATAATTTTTATTTTTTTAAGGTTTACTAAGTTGGGTTTTTTAATTTATAAATATAAATATATATAAACATTATACATAAAAAAAATAAACCCAATTATGAAAAAAATTACTCTTACTTGTGCGCATGCAATCGTTAAATATTTGATTGCTCAAAAAATATTAATTAATGGTAAAAAAGAACCACTCTTTCCTGGTGTCTTTGGAATTTTTGGACACGGAAATGTAGCGTGTTTAGGCCAGGCACTTGAAGAAAATCAAAAAGAATTACCAACTTATAGAGGTCATCATGAACAGAATATGGCTTTAACTGGCATAGGTTATGCTAGAGCTAAGAGAAGACAACAAATTTTTGTAGCAACATCGTCGGTTGGTCCAGGTGCAACCAACATGGTTACAGCAGCAGCAGTTGCAATGAGTAATAGATTGCCAATTTTATTTTTACCTGGTGATACTTATGCAAATAGAATGCCAGATCCAGTATTGCAACAAGTTGAACATTTTAACAATCCAAGCACAACTGCAAACGATGCTTTTAAACCAGTTACAAGATATTTTGATCGTATCACAAGACCTGAACAAATAATTCAATCATTTCCAATAGCAGTTCAAACAATGTTAGATCCTGCTGATTGTGGACCTGCTTGTATTGCGTTAAGTCAAGATATCCAAGGACAAACTTTTGACTATCCAGAGGAATTTTTTCAAGAAAGAGTTCACACAATTCGTAGACCAAGACCAGATGAGTTTCAAATTAAAGAAGCAGCTAAGAAAATTAAATCTTCAAAAAATCCAATCATAATATCTGGAGGTGGAGTTTTTTATTCAGATGCAATGGAAGAATTAAGTCAGTTTGCAATCAAACATAACATTCCAGTTACACAAACTGTAATGGGTTATTCAACAATGAAGAGAGACCATTCGCATTTTGCAGGTCAAATTGGAGGACTGGGAGGAAAAAACACAAACACATTAGCTAAAGAAACTGATCTTGCTATTGCTGTTGGAACAAAACTTGCTGATTTTACAACTGGATCATGGGCAAACTTTGAAAACGAAAATTTCAAATTAGTTTCTATCAATGTATCAAGATATGATGCCAATAAACACTTAGCTCAAGCAGTCGTTGGAGATGCAAAAGTTTCGTTGACTGAACTTTCTCAAGCTTTAGGTGATTGGAAAGCAGGAGAAGATTGGAATAAAAAATCTCAAACTGAGCTTAAGTCATGGAATGAACATATAGATAAAGAGAGTGCTCCAACCAATCAGGAAGTCCCAAGTTATGTTCAAGCAATTGGTGCAATCTATAGAAATTCTGATCCAACTGATATTGCGGTTACAGCTGCAGGAGGTTTAGTAGGTGAAGTAATTCAAGTTTGGAGACCAAGAGAACTCAATACTCACGAAACAGAATGGGGTTTTAGTTGTATGAGTTATGAAATATCTGGAGCTTTAGGAATTAAAATGGCTAATCCAGATAAAGAAGTAATTTCTTTTGTAGGAGATGGATCTTATCTATTAAATAATACTGACATTTATTCTTCAGTAATCACAAAAAATAAATTGATTATAATTGTTTGTGACAACGGAGGCTTTGCAGTTATTAATAGATTGCAATTATTCAAAGGTGGTAAAGAGTACAACAACTTATTAAAGAGTTCTAATACACCTGGTTTAGTAGACGTAGATTTTGCAAAACATGCAGAAAGTATGGGCGCAAAATCTGAACACGTTACTTCAATTTCAGATCTTGAAGCTGCATTTAAAAGAGCCAAAGCATCTGATGTGACTTATGTTATTTCAATTAAAACCCATGCTTACAAATGGGTCGAAGGTTCATCTTTTTGGGATAGCCCAACTTTAGAAATTCCAAATACTAAAGAAAATGAAGAAGCTTTAAAACTTTACAAAGAAGGAAAAAGCAAGCAAAGACAAGGTATTTAATCCTTTATGAACAAAGTATACAAAGTAGGTCTTATAGGATGTGGTCATATTTCCGAAACATACTTTAGAGCTGAAAAATATTTTAATAATATAAAGATAATTAAATGTGCTGATATTAATCACACTAATGCAATTAAATGTGCAAAGGCATACAAAATTAAAGCATTGTCAGTAAAAGATTTATTAAAAGATCAAGAAATAGAAATCATATTAAATCTAACCATTCCAAAAGCTCATTATCAAGTTGCTAAGCAATCATTATTGCATGGTAAACATGTTTATTCTGAAAAACCTATGGCCATTAATTTTAAAGATGGTTTAGATCTCGTTAAAATCGCGAATAAGAAAAAACTTTATATAGGAAATGCACCTGATACTTTTTTAGGTGGTGGAATTCAAAAATCAAAAGAGTTAGTAGAAAAAAATATATTAGGTAAAATTTCATTAGGAAATGCAATTTTTGCATTCCCAGGTGTTCAATCCTATCATCCAAATCCAGAACCCTGGTTTGCTAAAAAAGAAGGTGGTCCAGTTATAGATATGGGACCTTACTATCTAACAGCTTTAGTGAATTTATTGGGACCAGCTAAAAAAGTAACTGGCAGCATAATGGAAGGAGTAAAGAGAAGAATAATTGGAATAGGACCTAAAAAAAATAAAACTTTTAAAGTTGAATGTCCAACAACATATTTATCAACAATCCAGTTTGAGAATGGCACAATTATAAGATTAACTTTATCATTCGATGTTATTGCACATCAAAGAAATCACATTGAATTATATGGAAGCAAAGGTTCCATGATTGTACCAGACCCAAATATGTTTGGCGGATCTGTTTATGTTTGCAATAAACTAGGGGACCCTTGGAAAGAATATAAAACAAATAAAATGCATCTTGGTAAAATCAACATAAGATCACAGAGTTCTAGAGCAAACGAGTCTCCTACAAATGCAAATTACCGTGGGGCAGGACTAGCGGAAATGGCTTATTCAATTGAAAATAAAAAAATAAATAAATGTAATGGAGAACTATCTCTTCATGTTTTAGATATTATTCAATCAACAATGAATGCATGTAAGACAAATAAACCACAAATAATTAAAACTACATGCAAAAAGCCAAGTTTATTCCTAACAAAAGATATAAAGAAAATATTGAAATAATATTTATAATCAAAATATGAAAGTTCAATATTTTGACTTAAAAAATAAACGTGCTTTAGTTTCAGGCGGAGCATCTGGTATTGGAGCATCAATTGTAGAACATCTTTGTGAGCAAGGTGTTGAGGTTTATTTTTTTGATATAGATAAAAAAGAAGCTCAAAAATTAATTTTGAAAATTAAAAAGAAAAAACAAAAAATTCCTAGTTTTCAATTTTGCAACATTAAAAATGTAAAAAAATACAAATCTCTAATTCAGAATATTATTAAAAAGAAAGGTCAAATTGATATTTTAGTAAATAACGCTTCAAATGACCAAAGACATACTCTTGAGGAAGTTACAGAAAAATACTGGGATGAAAGAATGGCAATAAATTTGAGGCATTATTTGTTTGCTATTCAAGCAGTAAAAAAAAGCATGATTAAAAACAAAGGTGGTTCAATAATTAATTTAGGCTCTGTTAGCTGGATTAGAGGAGCAGTAATGTTTCCAGCATATAGTACTTCAAAAGCAGCAATTTATGGTTTAACTAAATCTTTAGCTAGAGATTTAGGACAACACAATATTAGAATAAACTCCATTGCCCCTGGTTCAGTTGCAACTAAAAGACAGTCAAAACTATGGTTAAATCCAAAATTTAAAAAAGAAATTTTAGATAAACAGTGTCTTAAAAAACAAGTATTACCCGAGGATGTCTCAAGAATGGTTTTATATTTGGCATCAGATGTTTCATCCGGATGTACTAAACAAAATTTTACAGTAGATGCTGGTTTAATTTAAAGCTTAGCTTAACTTCTTTTTATTTTCGGCCATTGATAATGCAATTTTAAATGAATTTAAAATCGGGGCTAAGTTAGCTTCATTTTTGCCAGCAATTGCAAATGCAGATCCATGTGCAGTTGTTGTTACAGGAACTGTTAATCCGCCTTGAACTGTAACTCCTCTATCAAAACCAAATGCTTTCAGTCCAGACTGAAGTGCATCATGATACATGCCAACCATACAATCATGATTTTTATTTTTATATGCAACTACAAAAGATGTATCACACGGTAATGGTCCATCCGTATTAAATCCAAGTTTTTTTGCCTCTTCTATTGCTGGAATAATTTCATCTTTTTCTTCAGTGCCAAATTCTGCATGTGGGTTAAGTGCTTGAACTGCTATTCTAGGATTTTTTACACCATTCAATTCCATAACTTCATTAATTAATTTAATCGGCTTTAAGATATTTTCTTTTGTAATGTGTTGTGCAACTTCTTTAATAGGAATGTGAGATGTTACTCTTGCAGTCCAAAAATTGTCTATTACATTAAACTCACAACAAAAACTTTTGACATCCAATTTTTCAGCCATTAATTGTAATTCATCTGAATGAGTGTTTCCTCCAAGTTTTAAACTTGTCTTATTCATTGGAGCAAAATTAATTGCATCAATTTTTTTTTCTTTAGCGAGAGTTAGTGCTAAATCTAAAGCTTCTAAAACACTTTCACCTGATTCTTTTGAAGGTTCAGCTATTTTATATTTATGATTTTTACCTTTTGAAATATCTAATAAAAATCTATTTGATTTATTAAAATCAATTTGATCGAAATCTTCTACGATTTCAAGTTGATGAGAGTTGCCAGTTACATTATTTCCACTTTCAAAAATTTGTTTTTCACCGATTACAACAATATTTGCTTTATTAGTAACTTCTTCCTTTAATAGTTTTGAAATAAGCTCAGGTCCTATTCCTGCTGGATCCCCGAGTAAAAGAGCAATGTTACTTTTATTTTGTTCCATTTTTTACTTTACGTTCTGTGTAAGAGTATGATTAAATATTCGTATATAAATTATATATATAAACTAAATAAACTAAAGAGGGAAATAATGAAAAAAAGCTTTAAACTATTTTTAGCAGCTGCTTTTTTAGTAACTGAATTTTTTGTTGTAGCTCTTCCATTAATGATCACTTCAGCAAAAGCTGATGGGCATCCAATCCAAGCAATTACTCACGCTGGTTTTGGTGGTGGAACTGACGTTACTACTAGAATGATGTTATTAAGAGCAAGAAGAGTTCTTAAACAAGATATGCAGTTAGTTAACAAAAAAGGTGGTGGTGGAGCAGCATCTATGGATTACATGATGTCTTTACCCGCAGATGGTAACCACACTTTAACTTGGACTACTGGTCACGCAGTATCAATGGCTTTAGGAAAAACTAAAGTTAAATTGAGCGATATGCAGCCTTTAGCAAGAGGTACTGACGATCCTCAATTATTTGTTGTAAACTGTAACAATGAAATTAAAGATGCTAAAAAATTCATTAGCGCGCAAAAATCAAAATCACTAAAATATGGAACAACACACACTGGTGGTATTGATGATGTTAGTGCAATTGCATTTACTAAAAAAGGTGGATTAACAGATCCAACTATTGTTGCTTACAAAGGTGTAGCACCAATTAAAACTAACCTCATCAAAGGTGATATCGATGTAGGTGTTTTAAACTTAGGTGAAGCATTAACTGAAATCAACGAAGGTAAACTTTGTGTATCAGTTGTTTTAGCAAACGATAGAATGGCTAAAATTGGAGACTCTCCAACAGCTAAAGAATTAGGAATTCCTGTTTCTTTATCTACTGTTAGAGGTTTCGTAACTAAAAAAGGTGCTCCAGCAGAAAGAGTTAAACAACTAGAAGCTGGAATGATGAAAGCTATGAGCCACAACTATTACAAAAATTTCTTAACTGAAATTGGTCTTGATGACACTAGTGTAGTTGGTGCTGACGCGTGGGGTAAGCAAATGGAAGAAATGCTTGCTGAAATGACTGCTCAGTTAAAAGCTTTAGGTTACATTAACTAATCTAATTAAAAGTACATTTGCATATGAAAAATGTACAAAAACAAAAAAGGGCAAACAAAAGTTTGCCCTTTTTTTTTAGAGACGAGTTTAAAGTCTCTTTTGTAATTATATTTACATCTGTAGCATTATTAATCACTACTTTTACTTTTGATATTGTTCCTCCAATTTTAAATAGAGGAATACAACCTGCAACATTTCCAAAAGCACTTTTGGTTTTAATAATAGTTATGACTTTGTTGATCTATTATTTAGCAACTAAAAATCCTTGGAAGATTCAAAAAAAATTACCTAAATCGTTCTTTTTAACTCTTCTAAGTTTTTTTATTTTTGTAGTGATTTCAAAAACATTAGATTTCTTTTTAGCAATTTCGGCTTTATCTATTTTTGTTTCTTATTATTGGGGAGAGAAAAGAATATTATATTTATTACTTGTTGGAATTATATTTCCTGTAATTGTCTTTGTATTTTTTGAAACAATTTTAGGTTTAAGATTTCCACCTGGAATTATAACTAATATTTATTATAGCTAGATGGATAATTTATTATTAATGATGGCTCCTTTGTTTAGCTCAAAGCTATTGTTAGTTTTATTTTTTGGAACTTTGTTTGGTTTAATATTGGGTGTTCTACCTGGTCTAGGACCAACAACAGGTGGTGCATTAATTTTACCATTTACAATGACACTTGATCCATTGTCTGCAATAGTATTGTTAACTTCTATTTATTGTGCTGGTACTTACGGTGGTGCAATAACAGCAGTTTTAATAAATACACCAGGAACTCCAGCAGCTGCAGCAACTTGTTTAGATGGCTATCCTTTAGCACAAAAAGGAGAGGCTGGAAGAGCTTTAGGAATGGCAACTGTTTCAAGTACAGTTGGAGGTATTTTTAGCGTTATAATCCTTGTCTTTTTTGCACCTATATTGGCTCAGCTTGCATATGAATTTGGTCAACCAGAATATTTTGCATTAGCTATCTTTGGTTTAACAATGCTTGCATCAATTGGAGAGGGAAGTCCAATTAAGAATTTGATTGCAGGTGCATTTGGAATTTTAATTTCAACAGTTGGTAAAGATTTTATGACCTCAATTGATCGTTTTACTTTTGGAATTAATGAATTAACAGAAGGGATTGGTTTTATTCCGGTAGTAGTTGGGTTGTTTGCAATGAGTGAAATGTTAACACAATCAACTTTAATTAATCAGGTATTTAATAGAATAGCCTTAAAGGCAATCAAACTTCCAACTAAAGATGATTACAAAAAAACTTGGAAAACAATTTTAAGATCTAGTGGTATTGGTTCTTTTATTGGAGTGTTGCCTGCTGAAGGTGGAACAGTAGCTTCTTTAATTGGATATTCAGAGGCAAAAAGATTTTCAAAAAAACCAGAGGAATTTGGAAAAGGATCTATAGAGGGTATTGCGGGTGCAGAAGCTGCGAACAATGCAGCAACAGGTGGTGCGATGGTTCCAACACTTGCACTAGGAATTCCAGGTAGTGCAACAACAGCTGTTATCTTAACAGGATTAATTATACATGGTGTAAGACCTGGACCTGATTTATTTAGAGAACAACCTGATTTTTTATATGGAATTTTTGGAGCAATGTTAATTGCCAATGTGTTGTTTTTTATATTTGGTTTTTTTGGTGCAAAAATTTTTGCAAGAATAACATTGGTACCAAATAAAATATTGTGGCCAATGATTTTTGCAGTTTCAGTTTGTGGAACCTATTCGCTAAATCAATCTATAATTGATGTTTGGATAATGTTATTTTTTGGTGTGCTTGGTTTTTTCATGAGAAGATACGGTTTCTCAGTTGTCCCTGTTATCATTGGATTGATTTTAGGAGAGCTAGTTGAAGGTACTTTGAGACAATCTCTAGTTATATTTGATGGAAATTGGTTAATGTTTTTCACAAGACCAATAGCTTTAACATTCTTTGTTTTATCTTTAATTGCCTTAGCTTTTCCTTTAATAAGAGCAAAAAAAATTAAAAAATAAAGATGATTAAATTTGATTTAAACAACAGAGTAGCAATTATAACAGGTGGAGCCCAAGGGTTTGGATTAGCTATTACTGAAAGATTTATCGATTCTGGTGCTAAGGTAGTAATTTGGGATATAGATGAAGGTGAAGCTAAAAAAGCATTAGAAAAAGTAAATTCTGAAAATTTAACTTATCAAATAGTTGACGTAAGCAACTATGAAACAATTAATTCAAAATTATCTGAAGTTGAAAAATCACATGGTAAGATTGATATCTTTATAAATAATGCTGGTGTAGCAGGTATGAATACTACCGTTGCAGAATATCCAATTGAAGAGTGGAATAAGGTAATTAATTTAAACTTAAATGCAGTCTTTTATTGTTGCAAAGCAGTTGTTCCATTTATGGCTAAGAATGATTATGGAAGAATTGTTAATATTGCATCTATTGCAGGTAAAGAAGGAAATCCAAATGCAAGTGCTTACAGTACTTCAAAAGCAGGAGTTATTGGATTAACAAAATCTTTAGGTAAAGAACTTGCTCAAAAAAATATTGCAGTAAACTGTGTTACTCCAGCAGCAGCAAAAACTAGAATTTTTGATCAAATGACTGAGGAGCATATAAATTATATGCTTTCAAAAATACCAAGAAACAAATTTGCTAAAGTAGAGGAATTAGCCTCTTTAGTTACTTGGTTATCAAGCGAAGAAAACTCTTTCTCAACAGCCGCAGTATTTGATCTAAGTGGTGGTAGAGCAACTTACTAATAATTATGCAAGTAGGTATTGATGTTGGTGCAACAAAGATAGAGAGTGTTGTACTTGAAAAAGATGGACAAGAAAAACATAGATCTAGAATATCATGCCCAAAAAATTACACTCAGATTATAACTGCAATAAGAGATATTCATAAAAAATTAGAAGAAGAGTTTAAACAAGAACTTCCAATTGGTGTTTGTCATCCTGGAGTCCACTCTCCTCAAACAGGGTTGGTTAAAAACGTTCCTAATATCAGTTGGTTAGAAAAAAAACCTTTTCAAAATGATTTACGTAAAGCACTTGGTAAAGAAGTGTTTTGTGAAAATGATGCAAATTGTTTTGCTTTATCAGAGGCCATAGACGGAGCAGGGAAACATTACAAGATTGTTTATGGAATTATTTTAGGATCTGGAGTTGGAGGTGGTTTAGTAATTGATAAAAAAATTGTAAGTGGTCCTAATGGTGTTGCAGGAGAATGGGGTCATAATCAAATTCCTTATTTTGCTGCTAAGAAGGAAAACTTCGACTCGTCAAACCCCAGAGAAGCTGAGATTGAGAGTTTTCTATCTGGCTTAGGCTTAGCAAAAAGATTTAAAAAACTTTATGGAAAAAATTTAAAAACAAATGAAATTTTTGAATTAAATAGAAAACATGATTTAGATGCTGAAAAGTTTATAGACGATTTTAAAGTCAATTTAGCAATGTCACTTTCAAGTATAATAAATATTTTAGATCCTGATGCTTTTATATTTGGAGGAGGAGTTTCAAACGAAATTGATTTCTTACATGAAATAGATTCACTTGTACGAAAATTTGTAATTGGAAGAGAATACGAAGGTGTTTTTTTAAAACCAAGATATGGTGATGCTAGTGGCGTTAGAGGTGCTGCAAGATTAGGAAGAAGCGCGACATATTAGTGTTTAGTTTCCGATCAGAATTAATCTAGAAAAATTCTAATTTTCTAAACATAAGTAAATTTGGGAAAAAAATTTAAAAAAAAAAAATCAATTAAAAGTTGTATTTAAATTTTTTGTTATGAACTTTGTTCAAAGTGGGTATATTTCCTTTTTTAAATTAATTTAAAAACATAAATAAAAAGGGAGAAATAATGAAAAAACTTATACTTTCGATTGCAGCTCTTGCATTATTTGCAACTTCTGCGTTCGCTGAAAGATATGTCATGATTACTCATGGTGAAGGAAAAGATCCTTTTTGGCCAGTAGTTCAAAAAGGTGGTGAAGATGCAGCTAGAGCAATCGGTGCTGACTTCGAATATATCTACAACCCTTCTGCTGATATGGCTGATATGGCAAGCTCAATTCAAGCTGCTGCAGCTACTCAACCAGATGGTATGGTAATTTCTTTACCAGATCCAGATGCATTAGGCCCAGCTATTAAAGCTGCTGTTGCTGCTGGTGTTCCAGTAATTACAATGAACTCTGGTTTAGAGTCTTCTGCTAGCCTAGGTGCTTTAATGCATGTTGGTCAGCCAGAATTACTTGCTGGACAAAAAGCTGGTGAAAGAGCAAAAGCTGAAGGTGCTTCTAAAGCACTTTGTATGATTCAAGAAGCATACAACACAGCTCTTGTAGACAGATGTGAAGGTTATGGTTCAGCTGTACCTATGCAAATGACTGATACTACATCTGACCCTGCAACTATTCAAACTAGAGCAACTGCTGCTTTACAAGCTAACAAAGATATCGATGCGATCCTTTCAGTAGGACCACACGTTTGTGAAGCTGTTGACAAAGCTTTAGTTGATCTTGGTATGACTGTACACCATTCTTGTTTTGACTTGAGTCCTGCAGTTATGGACTTAATCGGATCTGGAAGAGTTTCTTTCACTATCGATCAACAACAAAGACTACAAGGTTATATGCCAGTTATCGTATTACACTTGTACAACAACAGTGCTGGACTTTTACCAGGAGCTAACATCCCATCAGGACCTGGCTTCGTAGACAAGTCTAACGCTTCTTCAGTTGCTGCTTTAGCAGGAATTGACAGATAGTCTATAATAATTTAAAGGGTCGATTATTCAATCGGCCCTTTTTTTTTAACAAAATTAATAAGTCTTTTATAAATGAATACATCAACAACAAAAAAACCAAGACAAGAGTCCGACCGACAAGGTGAAAAAAAATGGTACTCTGCATTTACGTCTCGTCCAGAGGTTGGACCTTTTGGAGTTATGGTTTTACTTTTTTGTATGTTGGGATACTTTTCTATTCCAGAGGGACAATTTTCTCTTAACCCTTTTTCTGGTGAAGGTTTTAATGCTTTGGGAATTAGAAATAATTTTAGGGTAATTGCACAATTAGGAATCGTTGCACTTGCTGCTGGAATGTTAATCATTGCAGGTGAATTTGATCTTTCTGTTGGTTCAATGATCGGTTTTGCCGGAGGTTGTATGGCAATGATACTAAAATGGGGTTTTGCTGTTGTTATTCCTTACATATCTTTTGAAGGAGGTTTTCATTTTGAAGGATACACATTATTTAAAATTAAAGATGTTTCGCCACTACTAGCAATTTTAATTACATTATGTATGACGCTATCTTTTGGATGGATACAAGGATGGATAATTGTTAAAAGTGGAATAGCTTCTTTCATTGTAACGCTAGGTGGACTTTTCTTTTTAAGAGGTTTAACAGAGGTATCATATAGAGCTTTTAATAGAGCTCCTGATCAAACTGCTGGATCAACAACTGTTACAGATTTACCGGATATTAAAAACATTATAAATGTTCCAGGTCATGGAGAAATGGAAAGAGATGCGGCTAAAGCCTTACCAAATGACCAATTATTAGAAATTCTTAGCACTGTGCCTGCAAGTACGGTTGCAAAATTAACTGAACGATTAACATATATTAACGAGAAAGTTGCAGCTTACAAAACTGCCATGAATGCTGAAAAGATGGTTGCAACTTTAGAAAAATCATTAGCTGGAGCTAAAAAATCTGGAAATGATTCAATGGTTGAAATTTTGACAAAGAAAATAGAAGCTGGAGTTAATGTTCCTGATGTTGCAGCAAAAGCAGTTACTGATATTGATATAGCAAGAGCTTACTTAGATACAATAGTTACTGCAAGACCGGTTGCTAATTTCTTTGGAGGCGACATTATGGAGCCAGTATTTAATTGGTTATATTTTACGGCAGATTGGAATGTAAATAACTTTGGAAACATTTTTGCTAAAGGAATGTATTCCTGTTTAATGATTTGGGGACTTATTGCATTTATTTGTTATTTAATTTTAAGTAAAACTCAAGCAGGTAACTGGATTTATTCAACTGGTGGAAATCTTAGTGCCGCAAAGGCTAATGGTGTGCCAACGAATAAAGTTAAGATTTCATTATTTATGTTCACTGCGTTTTGTGCGACCATGTTTGCAGCGTGTCAAGTATTTGAAGTTAATACTGCGGATACAGCTAAAGGTAATTTAAAAGAATTAGAGGCAATTGCTGCAGCGGTTATTGGTGGTGTTGTGTTAACAGGAGGTTTTGGAACAATAGGTGGAATAATCTTAGGTACAATTATTTTTGGAATTGCAAAAGAAGCATTCTTTTATATTCCTGGAATTGATGGATCGTTCTACAGAGTATTCCTTGGAGCAGTTCTTGTTACTGCTGCTTTAACAAATGAGAATATTAGAAAACGAATTATGGGAAATATCTAATGGATAAAAAACCATTAATTGAAATAAAGAATTTAGTAAAAAAATTTGGAGCATTTACAGCTTTAAACGGGGTTTCATTAGATGTTTATCCGGGCGAAGTTCACGCACTTTTAGGTGACAATGGTGCTGGAAAGTCAACTTTGATCAAAGTATTATCTGGTGTTCATCCAATGACAAGTGGAGAAATAAAAGTAGATGGAGAAATTGTTAACTTCACTACACCACGTCAAGCATCTGATGCAGGTATTGGAACAGTTTATCAAGATTTAGCACTCAATGCTCTAACATCAGTAACAAGAAATTTTTTCCTTGGACGTGAATTAATAAAAGGACCTAGCGGATTTGGTTTAATGCAAATGGATGAGATGGATAAAATTACAACAGAGGAAATGTCCAAAATTGGAATTAACATTGCAAACCCCAATCAACCAGTAGGAACAATGTCAGGTGGACAAAGACAAACTTTGGCTATTGCAAGAGCAATTTACTTTGGTGCAAAGATACTAATATTAGATGAGCCTACTTCAGCATTAGGTCAAAAGCAGCAAATGGAAGTTTTAAAAACTATTAAAAAAGTGCAAAGTTTAGGAAATATTGCAATTATACTTATTACGCACAATGAAATTCATGCACGTCTTATAGCTGATCGATATACTTTTTTAAGTTTAGGAGAAGTAATTGGTTCAGGATTGTCATCAGAACTTGGTAATGAAGATGTGAAAAGATTGATGGCAGGTGGTGCTAAAATTGGCGATCTAGCTAAAGAATTAGAGCATTAATTTTTTTTATTTTTTTTTAATTTTTTTTCACTTAAAATTTATCAATGCGTAAATTCTCAAGAGATAGTTTTAATATTACGGAAGCAATCAACGAATTAATGCATGAAACTGGAGTTATCGTTATTGAAAATGCATATAATTTAAAAGATATTAAAGAAGCAAGACACATTGTTAACCATTTCGCAGACACACAAGAGCAAAAAGAAACTCACTTTAATGCTGAGGCTGAAGCATCTGATAAAATTGAACTTCAGCAAAGGATATGGAATTTATTTGGTAAAGGAGAGGTTTTTAGCAAATTAATAACAAATGACATTATTTTTAGCTTAATGTCTAAACTTTTAGGTTCAGAGTTTTTTTGTGGATCTTATTGCGCAAGTAGATTGTTGCCAGGTTCTATAGGACAGGAACTCCATATCGATTATCCGTATTGGGATTTTTATAATAGTGAGACTTTTCCTATGGGTCTTAATAGTTCATTTGCACAAAACTGTCAGGTTACTATACCTCTGGATATTTGCTCAGAACAATCAGGAGCAACTGCATACATACCAGGGTCGCAAAAGAAACTACACTATCCAAATGAAAATGATGACTTTTCAAACAAACAACAAATGATAGCTAATCCTGGTGATTTAGTTTTTTTTAATGGTAACTGCTGGCATGGTGCATCACCAAATAAATCAAATCACCAAAGAGCTGCATTACTGATAGAGTTTCTTCCCAAGTATATAAAACCTGTTGAAGATTTAGTTACTTATTTATCTGAAGATTTCAAAAATAAATCAAATCCAAAAGTGCGACAGCTTTTAGGATTAAATTATGAATATCCAAAAATTATGGATGCGAGTAAAAAAATAAATAATATTGGTTTAGGTTATAAAGCTAAATAAAATCTATATTTTTAATTTAAATTCTCTATAACTACTTAAAAATAAAAAAAACAGAATTAAAAATTTTAAGATAATAAAATTTGCATACAATACGATTTAAAAAATAAAAGAGCATTTATAAAAGGTGGAGGATTAGAAAAATGAAAGTAAAGTATTACGATCTAGAAAACAAAAGAGTATTTATAACAGGTGGAGGATCTGGAATTGGTGCTTCGATTGTTGAACATTTTTGTGAACAAGGTTCTGAGGTTTACTTTATAGATATTAATGTAACAGAAGCTAAAAAATTAATTGAAGATATAAAAAATAAAAAATATTTAATACCAACTTTTATTGAATGTGATTTGTTAAATATAAAACAACTTCAAAAGACAATTGCAGACATCATCAGTCAAAAAGGTCCAATTGATATTTTAATAAATAATGCCGCCAATGACACAAGGCATAAAATTGATGAGGTTACAGAAGAATATTGGAATGAAAGAATGAATGTAAATCTAAGACATTATTTTTTTACAGTTCAATCTGTTAAAAAATCAATGATTGAAAATAAAGGTGGTGTCATTGTTAATATGGGATCAACTTCATGGATGATAGGTCAAGGTGGTATGGCCGCTTATACAGCTGCAAAATCTGGCGTCGTTGGTTTAACAAGATCCTTTGCTAGAGATTTAGGAGAATTTAATATTAGAGTTAATTCAGTAGTTCCAGGTTGGGTATTAACACAAAGACAAATTGATCTTTGGTTAAACGAAGAGTCTGAAAAAGATTTAATGAAAAACCAGTGTTTAAAAGAGAGATTGTTACCTCATGAGCTTGCTCAAGCAGTGTTGTTTTTTTCATCAGATCAATCAGGTGGATGCACAAATCAATCCTATATTGTTGATAAAGGCTGGTTGTAAGAAGCTTTGTGAAAGTACAAAGCTCAACAATAGAGAATAGGTATTTAAGAGTTAAATCAATTAATATTGGTGCTTGCTTGTATGAGGTTTATGACAAGCAAAAGAAAATTAATTTAATCTTAAATTTAGGTCCTACAAAAAATTATGAGAGTAAAAATTTTTATGTAGGCGCAACTTGTGGCAGGTACGCAGGTAGAATATCAAATTCAAGATTTAAGATTAAAAATAAAAATTTTAAACTCGATGGCAATGAAGGAAAAAATACATTACATGGAGGAAAAATAGGATTTGATAGATTAGAATGGAAAATAAATTATCATTCAAAAACTAAAATTATCTATCAATTATTATCCAAAAATCTTGACCAAGGTTTTCCAGGAAATTTA
>CACJPA010000005.1 GCA_902595105.1 uncultured Pelagibacteraceae bacterium | reverse complement strand
AGTGCAACAAAAATTCTTAGATTGGGTTTACCAATTGGTTTTTGTGTTATGTTAATAATAATAATTTTAGGACCAAAAGCTGGTGCTTTTTATCTTACTTTATTTATACTCAGTTCAATTTTTTTATCTGTCACACAGCCAGCTGTTGGCTTAGCTTTTTCGGGTTATTCTGCAGGTAAAGCACTAACTTCATTCAATTTGTTGATATTTGCAGGAACATTCATAATGCAATGGCTGATGGGTTTTGTGATAGATATTGTTAAGAGTGTAGGTCATTCAGAAATATTTGCATTTAAATCGGCTTTTTCAGCTTTCTTAATCTTAAGTATTATTTCTTATATATTTTTTTTAATATTAAATAAAAAAAAATATGAAAATAAAACGTAGGAATTTATTTTTGCAAATTATTCTTGGTATCTTAGTAATATATTTATTTTTATTGGCTTATCTTTTTATATTCCAAAGAAACCTAATGTATCATCCTCAAGAGAATAATTATTCAGGTGACAAAATAGAAGTAGAAATAGAGAAAGTTAGAATTCAAACAACAGATAATATTAATCTTTTAGGATGGTTTCATAAAAAAGATTTGAAAAAGTTTAAAACCATTGTTTATTTTCATGGAAATGCAGGAAACCTTGAAAATAGAATTCATAAATTAAATCATTTTGAAAATATGGATGTGAATTTTTTAATTATTGCTTGGCGAGGATTTAGTGGAAATTTGGGAAAACCATCTGAAAATGCTTTATATGAGGATGGAAAAAGCGCAATTAACTGGCTTAAAAATCAAGGATTGAGTGATAATGATTTAATAATTTATGGAGAGTCTCTCGGAACAGGAATTGCAACAGAGATTACTCAAAACAAAAAATATGCTGGCTTAATTTTAGAAACTCCTTTTACTTCTATGATTGCTGCAGCTAAGAATTTTTATCCATACATTCCTGTCTCTTTAATATTGAAAGACAAATATAAAAATGATGAAAAAATAAAAAACATAAATATTCCAGTATTAGTTATGCATGGTGAAAAAGATCAAATAGTTCCATTTTCCATGGGAAAGAAGATTTTTGATTTAGCAAATGACCCAAAGTCTTCTTATTTTACTAAACATGACGATCACATGATGGAATTTGACAATAATATGGTTTTTCAACTAGGTTCCTTTATAAAAAGTTTAAATTAAGCCACAATCAAAACAATTTTATTCCAAAAATTTTAATTAATTTCTAATCATGAAGAAATTATTTACTTGTATTTTTTTTACCTTTCTTATTTCAGGATCTTCTTTTTCCAAAGAAAACTTATCTTCAATTGAAAATTTATTTTTTATTGATCAAATGAACTCACATGATGAAAATTTTGCTTTGTATTTTAAACCAAGAGAAAAGGCCATATTGGCTAAAGGTGAAGTTAGTAACTATATAAATGACTTTCCTAAAGATCTTTATATTTATGATTACAAAACTCAAATATCTTCACCACTGATATCCTATGATTGGTTTCCGAGGAAAGCAAAAAATTTCTTAAAGGAATATAATTTTCCAGTTTTTCCAGATGATTTTGCTTATTATTTATTAAAGGATAACAAAACATTAGTCATGATAAGTGCTGTCAAAAGTTTAAGAATAAATTTTAAATATGATATTGTTGAAAAGAAATTGGATTTGTATCCAACTAATGGAAAATTTGATTTTATAATTTCCTCTATTGCAAAGGATTGTGGACACTACAGATTTAAGGATAATTATAGATGTAGTTTTTATAAACCTTTAATATCAAGTACTTTAATTAACTAATTTGTGTAAACGCATCAGCAAATTTTTCAGCCTCAAAAATTTGCAGGTCATCTTCCTTTTCTCCTAAACCAAGTGCAATTATTGGTATTTTATACTTTTTGGCTACAGCTAGAAGTATTCCTCCTTTAGCTGTTCCATCCAATTTTGTCATTACTAAGCCTGTAATTGGAATAATTTTATTAAATTCTTCAACTTGATTTATAACGTTTTGACCTGAAGTTGCATCCAAAACCAAAATTACATCATGAGGTGCGCTTTCATCTATTTTTTTGGTCACGTTTGCAATTTTTTTGTATTCTTCCATTAAGTTTTTTTTATTTTGTAATCTTCCAGCAGTATCAATTAAAACTTGATTAAAATTATTTGATAATGAAGTTTCTATTGCCTTGTAGGCTACAGATGCAGGATCAGAACCTTGTGAAGATTTTGTAATTTCAACATCAATTTTTTTTGCCCAATTTTCTAATTGCTCTATGGCTGCAGCTCTAAATGTATCTGATGCAGCTAACATAACTTTATTTCCATTTTCTTTTAATATTTTACTAATTTTTCCAATTGTTGTTGTTTTACCAACACCGTTAACTCCAGAAACTAAAATGGCATTAAGTTTTTCTTTATTTTTAAAAAATTCACTATTCTCTAGAGGTTTCATTACTGAGATTATGTAGTCTTTAAGAATATTATTTATCTCAACAGTTAAATCTTTGTTTGGATCTATTTTTGTTTTTGATATTATTTCTCTAATTTCTGAGGCAGAAGCTACTCCAACATCTGATTGAATTAAATAATCTTCAATTCTGTCCAAAGTTTTGTCGTCAATTTCTTTTTTGACAACTATATCTCTTAAGCCTGATGTAAAAGCTGAAGCACTTTTTTTAAATCCTGATTTAAATTTTTCAAAAATTCCCATTAAATTTCTATATTAATTTCTTTTATATCAGAAACAGGACCTTTCATGTGGATACTCTTATTTTCATCAATAGATATCGTCAATCTTCCAGTAGAAAACTCAATCTCAACTTTATTACTCACTAGTCCTGCTTGGTTAGCAGCATAGGCTGTAGCACACGCTGCGGTCCCACATGCTTTTGTCAAACCCGCTCCTCTTTCCCAGACTTTAACTTTTATTAATTCTTGGTTTGCTATTGTTGCTATTGTAACGTTACATTTTTCTGGAAACAGTTTGTGATTTTCTATTTCTGGACCAATTTTTTCTATTTCAAACTGTTCATTGTCTTCCACAAAAAAAATTATATGAGGATTTCCCACATTCACAGCTGTTCCTCCGAAAAATTCATTATTATTTGAGTCAACAATTTTAATATTTAAGTTTTTCGTTTCTAATTCTTCAGATAATGGAATTTCATTCCATTTAGTTCTACCCGAGCCAATTTCTGTAGATACTAATTTTTCTCCTAATATATGAGATTTTAAATGGCCGGATAAAGTCGTTAATATAATAGTGTTTTTATTTTTTTCTTTTCCCAATAGCTCAGCAATACACCTTGTACCATTTCCACAGGCGCCAGAAACACCACCATCAGAGTTAAAAAATTCTATAGAAGCATCGTACTTTTGATCTTTATTAATTAATATGAGTTGATCACATCCTATAAAGTTTCTGTCACAAATTTTAATAATTTGATCTTTAGTAAGATTTGTAACTTTTTCTCTATTATCAATAATTACAAAATCATTGCCTAAACCGTCCATTTTAAATGCTTTAATATTCATAATTAGATATTTAACTTATTTATTGACTTTTTGAACCTCTATTATAGTTTGTTGCCGTTTCCGCAAAAACATTAACTTTGCGGTGTCTTTGGAAACAAAGAGATCGACACTAGTCAGCGAGAGTTCGCCCACTAGTGCGTTGCTGCTATGCGTAACAAAAAAATATATGTTTGAAAATTTAACAAATAAATTTGAAGAAATTTTTTCTTCTTTAAAAAAAGCACCTTCTTTAAATGAAGCTCAAGTAGATGAGGGTTTGAGAAGCATTAGGCAAGCATTGCTAGAGGCAGATGTTTCTTTAGATGTTGCGAAAGAATTTATTGAAAACGTTAAACCAAAAGCCTTAGGACAAGAAATCATAAGATCAACTTCTCCTGGAGATATGGTTGTTAAAATAGTATATGATGAACTAGTAAACTTACTAGGTTCAAGCAATGCAGACATAAATTTAAATGCTGTACCGCCAGTTCCTATGATGATGGTTGGTTTACAGGGTTCAGGTAAAACAACTTCTACTGCAAAATTAGCTAAATATTTAGAAGATAACAAAAAGAAAAAAGTGATGATGGTCAGTTTGGACATTTATAGGCCAGCAGCACAAGAACAGCTTAGATTTTTAGGTGAACAGAATAATATTTTGACACTTCCTATTATTGAAGGTCAGCAACCGACTGATATTTGTCAAAGAGCAATGAGTGCTGCAAATTTAAATGGAGCAGATATAATTTTATTTGATACAGCTGGAAGAACTCAAATTGATTTACAAATGATGAGCGAAATTAAACAAATTGAGAGCATAATTAATCCAGCAGAAACTTTTCTCGTAGCAGACTCTCTTACGGGTCAAGTTGCGGCTTCGGTTGCGAAAGAGTTTAAAAATACAGTCAACTTGTCCGGAATAATTTTAACTAGAGCTGACGGAGATGCCAGAGGTGGAGCTGCTGTGAGTATGAAGTATGTATCGAATGTTCCAATAAAATTTTTGGGTATAGGTGAAAAAATAGAAAATTTTGAAGTATTTCATCCAGATAGAATAGCAAATAGAATTTTAGGAATGGGAGATATTGTATCTCTTGTAGAAAAAGCTGCTCAAGATTTAGGTGAAGAGAATATTAAAAAAGCTGAAGAAAATTTAAAAAAAGGTCAATTCTCTATGGAGGATTACCTTTCACAATTAAGACAAATGAAAAAAATGGGAGGCATTGAAGGGATTATGTCTTTTATGCCTGGAGTATCAAAAATTAAATCTCAAATGGACTCAGCTGGTATTGACGAGAGTATTATTACAAAAAATGAAGCTATAATTTTATCAATGACAAAAAAAGAGAGAGAGAATCCAAAAGTAATTGATGGTTCTAGAAAAAAAAGAATTGCTAATGGCTCTGGTACAGATCCAGCCACTATCAATAAATTGCTTAAGCAATTTAAAATGATGTCTGAAATGATGAAAAAGATGTCAAAAGGAAATCTGAAAGGTATGTCTGATCAAGGGATACCACCAGAGCTATTTAATAAACTAAAATAATAAAATAAGGAGAACAAATGTTAAAACTAAGATTATCAAGGGGAGGTACTAAAAAGAGACCAGTTTACAAAGTTGTTGTTGCTGACAGTCGTTTCCCAAGAGATGGAAGATTTATAGAAAAGGTTGGCTTTTTTAACCCACTACTTCCTAAAGATAAAAAAGAAAGAGTAGGTCTTGAAGCTGAAAGAATCAAATATTGGTTAGGTCAAGGTGCCAAACCAACAACAAGAGTTGCAAGAATTTTAGGTGAAAATGATTTAATTCCTATGCCTGCAAATGGAAATAATCCAAATAAAGCGGTTCCTAAAAAGGAAAGAAATAAAAAAGAAGAAGATGGTGCAGAAGCTCCTAAAGCAGACGCAGCACCAGCAGCAGAAGCTCCAAAAGAAGAAGCTCCTAAAGCAGACGCAGCACCAGCAGCAGAAGCTCCAGCTGAGGAGAAAAAATAAACTAAGGACAATTTATGTGGCAAGCTCAAGTGTTTACACTTTATCCAGATGTTTTTCCTGGTCCTTTGTCTAAAGGACTATATGGAAAAGCAATGTCTAAAAACATTTGGAATTTAAAAGTAGTAAACATTAGAGATGCTGCTAAGGATAAACATAAAACAGTAGATGACACTCCTTACGGTGGTGGCTCTGGTATGTTAATGAAACCTGATGTGTTAGCAAAATCATTAGACCAAAATAAAAATGAAGGAGAAAAAATATTATATTTATCTCCTAGAGGAAAAAAATTTGATCAAAATTATGCTAAAGAATTATCAAAGGAAAAATCGATTTCAATAATTTGTGGACACTTCGAAGGAGTTGATGAAAGAGTGTTAAGCACCAGAAACATAGAGGAAGTTAGTATTGGAGACTTTATTTTATCAGGAGGAGAGTCAGCAGCATTTGTGGTGATTGATAGTATTTTGAGACTTTTACCTGGTGTTCTGGGAAATGAGAATTCTACGATAAACGAAAGTTTTGAAAATGGATTATTAGAGTATCCGCAGTTCACAAAACCTCAAATTTGGGAGGAAAAAGCTGTTCCAGAAGTGCTTTTGTCAGGAGATCATAGCAAAATTAAAGACTGGCGTTTATCTCAATCTGAGGCTATAACACGCGTCCGAAGACCAGATTTATGGGAAAAATATAAGAAGAATTAATTTGATAAATATAACTATGAAAACAATTGAAGAGATAAATCAACATAACGTTAAAAAAATACTTTCAGAAAAAAAAATACCTGAATTTTACCCTGGAGATGTAGTTAAAGTAGGTGTTAGAATTACTGAGGGAAAAAAAGAGAGAATTCAATATTTTGAAGGTGTTTGCATTGCGAAAAAAAGCAGAGATTTAAATTCGTCTTTCACAGTTAGAAAAATCTCCTTTGGTGAAGGTGTTGAAAGAACATTTCCACTTTATGGAACTCTAATTGACTCAATTAAAGTTATTAGATCAGGGAAAGTAAGAAGAGCAAAATTATACTATCTAAGAGATAGAACAGGTAAATCAGCAAGGATTGCAGAAAAAATTAGAAAAAAAATTGGTATTGATGTTGATGTAAAACCTGAAACAGTTACTGAAGAAAATGTAGCACAACCAACAGTAGCTCCAAAAGAGGAAGTTCTTAAAGCAGAAGCAACGTCAGCAGCAGAAGCTCCAAAGGAAGAAGCACCTAAAACAGATGAAGCTACAACTGAACAATCAACAGAAGGTACTTCAGAAAAAAAATAATTTTTTTTTCAATGTCTACTACCCTTTACGATAAAATTTGGAACGATCATCTTGTTGATCAACAAGAGGATGGTACAGCTTTATTGTTTGTCGATAGACACTTAATTCATGAAGTTACTAGTCCACAAGCTTTTGAAGGTTTAAGAAATTCAAATAGAAAAGTTCGTCATCCTAATTTAACTCTAGCTGTTGCTGATCATAATGTTCCGACAACAGATAGAACTAAAGGGATATCAGATCAGGAATCAAAAATACAAGTTGATACATTAGAATCAAATTGTAAGGAATTTGGTGTACAGCTTTTTGGTATGGATGATAAACGACAAGGAATTGTTCATATTATTGGACCAGAACAAGGCTTTACTCAACCAGGAACAGTTATTGTATGTGGAGACAGTCATACAGCAACACATGGAGCCTTTGGTTCCTTAGCTTTTGGTATTGGAACATCTGAAGTTGAACATGTTTTAGCAACGCAAACACTTGTTCAAAAAAAAGCAAAAAATTTTAGAATTAATGTTAATGGAACACTTCCATTAGGAGTAACATCTAAAGATGTAATACTTCAAATAATCGGAAAGATTGGTACTGCAGGTGGAACAGGTTGTGTAGTTGAATATGCTGGAGATCTAATAAGATCTTTGAGTGTTGAACAGAGAATGACTATTTGCAATATGACTATTGAGGGTGGTGCAAGAGCTGGATTAATTGCCCCAGATGAAAAAATATTTGAATATTTAAATGGTAAACCCATGTCTCCAAAAGGAGAAAATTGGGAAAAAGCACTGGAATACTGGAAAAGTTTAAAAACAGATGCTGATGCAAGTTTTGACAAAGAAATAAATCTTAATGCAAATGAGATTTTACCAATGATTACTTGGGGAACATCGCCTCAGGATGTAATTACAATTGATGAAAAAGTACCAAACCCTCAGAATGAAAAAGATGAGGATAAAAAGAACTCAATTGAGAGAGCACTAAAATACATGGGATTAACTCCTGATATGGCAGCGACTGATATTAAAATAGATAAAGTATTTATTGGAAGCTGCACAAATGGAAGAATTGAAGATTTAAGAGAAGCTGCCAAAATCTTAAAGGACAAAAAAATATCATCACATGTAGATGCCATTGTAGTTCCTGGTTCAGGATTAGTTAAAGAACAAGCAGAGCAAGAAGGTTTAGATAAAATATTTGTAAATTCAGGATTTGAATGGAGAGAGCCAGGTTGTTCTATGTGTTTAGCAATGAATGCAGATAAATTAAAACCAGAGGAAAGATGCGCATCTACTTCAAACAGAAACTTTGAAGGAAGACAAGGAAGAGGTGGCAGAACCCATCTAGTAAGTCCCGGAATGGCAGCCGCAGCTGCAATCTCCGGTAATTTAGATGATGTAAGAAAGTATCAAAATTAAATGCAAAAATTTAATACACTAAAAAGTATTCCAGCATATTTACCAATTGTAAATATTGATACAGATATGATTATTCCTAAGCAATTTTTAAAAACAATAAAAAGAACTGGACTTGGAAAAAATTTATTTTTTGAAATGAGATATGACGACAATGGAAAAGAAATTAATGATTTTGTATTAAACCAAGAACCATTTAATAACTCTAAAATTTTAATTGCAGGAAACAATTTTGGATGTGGATCATCAAGAGAGCATGCTCCATGGGCTTTGTTGGACTTTGGAATTACTTGTGTGATTAGTTCAAGTTATGCTGATATTTTTTATAGTAATTGTTTTAAAAATGGAATTTTACCAATAATCCTTGAAGAAGAAAAAATCAAAGAACTTTCTGAATATGCTAATAGAAAAGAGGAAATTGCTGTGGATTTAAATGATCAAAAAATTATTTATGGAAACAATGAAATTAAATTTGAAATAGATCCATTTAAGAAAAAATGTTTGTTAGAAGGATTAGATGACATTGCGCTTTCTTTAAAAAAATCTGACAAAATTCAAAATTTTGAAAATCGGTTAAAAGATAAAAGACCTTGGGTTTTTAATGATTAAAGTAAAAAAAAGAAAAATTCTTTTATTACCAGGAGATGGTATTGGTCCTGAGGTAATTGGAGAAGTTAAAAAAATAATTAACTGGTTCAATGATAAAAAATCTTTAGATTTTGAAATAGACGAAGATCTTGCTGGTGGATGTTCTTATGATAAACACGGTACACCTATAACAGATGAAGTTTTTTATAAAGCTTTAGAAAGTGAAGTTGTAATGCTTGGTGCTGTAGGAGGACCTAAGTGGGATAATATTGAGTTTTCAAAAAAACCTGAGAGAGCATTATTAAAATTAAGAAAAGAATTAAAGTTATTTGCAAATTTGAGACCTGCAATATGTTTTGAGCAATTAGTTGGTGCATCAACACTTAAACCAGAAGTGGTTTCGGGGTTAGATATAATGATTGTAAGAGAATTAACAGGTGGAATTTATTTTGGTGAACCGAGAGGTATTAAACCAATAGAAAATGGTGAAAGAAAAGGAATAAATACTCATACTTATACTACTAGTGAAATTACTAGAGTTGCACGTGTTGCTTTTGATCTTGCTAGAAAAAGATCAAACAAAGTTACATCTTGTGAGAAATCTAATGTAATGGAAGCTGGACAACTATGGAAAGAAGAAGTTCAAGAACTTCACGAAAAGGAATATAAAGATGTTGAGCTAAGTCACATGCTTGCTGATAATTGTGCAATGCAATTACTTAGAAATCCAAAACAATTCGATGTAATTGTTACTGATAATTTATTTGGTGATATGCTTTCAGATCAAGCTTCAATGCTAACAGGATCTTTAGGGTTATTGCCTTCAGCATCCTTAGGTGCAAAAAATAAAGATGGAGAAATGAGAGCAATGTATGAACCAATACATGGTTCAGCACCTGATATTGCAGGAAAAGGTCTAGCAAATCCAATTGCAACTGTATTGAGTTTTGCAATGGCATTAAGATATTCTTTAGATCTTGATAATGAAGCTGATGCCTTAGAAAAATCAGTGCAAGCAGTATTAAATGATGGCTTAAGAACAAAAGACATTCTTTCTGAAGGCATGAAAGAAGTGTCCACATCAGAAATGGGCGATGCGATAATTTCAAAATTGCAATAAATCACTAATTATTCTAAGGTTTTCAAATGCCAAGTTATTCTGCACCCGTCAAAGATATGATGTTTCTCTATGAAAAATTAAGAGATAACAAAAATTACAATGATCTTGAAAGGTATAATGAAGTAAGTTCAGACTTGGTTAAAGATATTTTAGAGGAAGCAGCTAAAATAAATCAAAATTTAATTTTACCACTTGCCAAAGCAGGTGATGAAAATCCAGCAGTTTTAGAAAATGGTGTTGTTAGAACACCGCCAGGATATAAAGAAGCTTACCAGAAATACATCGAAGATGGATGGACTTCATTATCATGTGATCCGAAATATGGTGGTCAAGGAATGCCAAAGACAGTCAGTGCTTTTTTTGATGAAATGCTATCTTCTGCAAGTTTGTCGTTTAAACTATATAGCGAATTAAGTATTGGAGCTTATAATTGTATTCATCATCACGCTACTGATGAAATAAAAGATAAATATTTACCAAAAATTGTAGAAGGTAAGTGGAGTGGCACGATGTGTTTAACAGAACCTGTTTGTGGTACTGATTTAGGTTTACTTAAAACAAAAGCAGTTGGTCAATCTGATGGAACTTATAAAATAAGTGGTCAAAAAATTTTTATCACATCAGGTGATCATGATTTAACAGAAAATATTATTCATTTAGTGTTAGCAAGATCAACCGACTCTCCTCAAGGAACAAAAGGAATAAGTTTATTTTTAGTACCTAAGTTTTTAGTAAATCAAGATGGGTCTGTTGGGCAAAGAAATGGAATATCAACAGGATCTATTGAAACAAAAATGGGTATCAAAGGCTCAGCAACTTGTGTTTTAAACTTTGATGAGGCAACAGGATATATGATTGGTCCTAAGGACAAAGGCTTAAATGCAATGTTCACTATGATGAATCTAGAGAGAATTGTAGTTGGAATACAAGGATTGGGTATTTCAGAAATTGCTTACCAAAATTCACTTGCTTATGCAAAAGAGAGAAAACAAGGAAAAACTAATAATTCTAAATCTACTAATGGTGCGGATTTCATTATTGAACATGCGGATATAAGAAGAACTTTGTTAAATATGAAATCAATAATTGAGGGAGAAAGAGCTTTATGCTTTTGGTTATCCCAACAAACTGAAGTTAGTCTTTATCATCCAAATGAAAAAATTAAACAGGAAGCTTCTGATTTTGTTTCGTTGATGACACCTGTAGTTAAATCTTTATTTACTGATTTAGCCATGGAGATTACGAGCGACGCTATGCAGATCCATGGAGGATATGGTTACACCAAAGACCAGGGCATTGAACAATTATATAGAGATAATAGAATCACTCCAATATATGAAGGAACAAATTCTGTTCAAGCTGCTGATTTAGTATTTAGAAAACTTATAAATAGAAATGGTGATGTAATTTCTAAATTTTTAGAAATGATAAAATCTGAATGTGAAACTAAACATGACAAAGTTAAATCTTTTACAAAAGATCTTACTTATTATCTTGATATCTTAACAAAGTTTACGGGATGGATTGTTGACAAAAGTAAAATAGAGAAAGATGACGTTTCTGCAGCCGCAAATGATTATTTAAAGACACTTGGTTATATTTCAATTGCTTTTTCATGGATAAAAGTTTTAGAAATCAGTTTTAAAGATTATGAGGAAAATAAAGAGTTTTATTCAGAAAAGATTAACACAGCTACATTTTACTTTGAAAAGGTATTACCAAGAGCAGAATATCATTACAAATCTGCAGTTTCAGGTAGCTCCAATATAATGAAATTTAAATTTAATTAGTAATGAATCATTACGATATAAATCTAGATAAAAATAATGCAAATCACGTTCCATTAACACCATTAACATTTTTGCAAAGAGCCAAAGATGTTTATCCTGATTATGAAGCTATAGTTTATGAGGATAGAAGCTATACTTGGAATGAAGTATATAAAAGAGCGGTAAAGTTTGCTAGCGCACTTTCTAAAATTGGTATCAAAAAAGGAGATACGGTATCTTTTTTAGCTTTTAATACTCCCGAAATATTTGAAGCGCACTATTCAGTTCCAATGACAGGAGCTGTTTTAAACACAATAAATATAAGATTAGATGCTAACACAATTAATTATATTTTAAATCACAGTGATGCAAAGGTATTGGTAGTAGATAGACAATTACATGTAGAAGTAAAAAAAGCTTTAAAAAATTTAAATAAAGAAATCACAGTTATAGATGTTAATGACAAACATGCTGATCAATCAAAATTAGAAAAAATTGGAGATTTAGAATACGAAAGTTTTTTAAATACCGGAGATGAGAACTTTGATTGGAAAATGCCTGATGATGAATGGCAAGCAATATCTTTAAGTTATACTTCAGGTACAACTGGCAATCCTAAAGGTGTTGTCTATCATCATAGAGGCGCGTACTTAATGTCTACAGGAAGTACTGTTGCTTGGAACATGCCTAATCGTTTAAACTTTTTAACAGTTGTGCCTATGTTTCATTGTAATGGCTGGTGCTATCCATGGACAGTTCCAATGTTAAATGGAAGAACAATTTGCTTAAGAAATATTGATGTTAAGAAAATTTTTGAACTTATTGATAAATATGACATTACTCATTTTGGAGGAGCACCGATAGTTTTGAACATGATAACAGGAGCTCCTGAAAGTGATAAAAAAAAATTAAAACATAAAGTTTACGTCTTAACTGCTGGAGCACCTCCTCCAAGTATTATTTTTAAAAAAATGAAATCGCTTGGGTTTGAGGTTATGCATGTTTATGGTCTTACCGAAACATATGGTCATGTTACTCAATGTGCGTGGAATGATGGATGGAACGACTTAGATGAGGATAGACAAAATGAGATTAAAGCTAGACAAGGAGTAAGGTATCCTAATACAGAAGGAGTAACCGTTTTAGATCCAGATACGATGAAAGAAGTTCCTAAAGATGGAAAAACTATCGGTGAGATCATGATTAGAGGAAATGTGGTAATGAAAGGTTACTTTAAAGACAAAGAAGCTACTGACAAAGCAATGAAAAATGGATGGTTTCATAGTGGTGACTTGGCAGTTATGTTTCCTGATGGGTATGTAAAAATTCAAGATAGATCTAAGGATATTATTATTTCAGGTGGAGAAAATATTTCATCAATAGAAATTGAGAATACATTATCTAAACATCCTTCAGTTTCAATAGCAGCCGTAGTTGCTAAACCAGATGAAAAATGGGGGGAGGTTCCTTGTGCTTTTATAGAGATGGTTCAAGATAAGCCTGTTACTGAAAAAGAATTAATTGATTTCTGTAAAGAAACTTTAGCTGGATTTAAAGTTCCTAAAAAGGTTGTTTTTTGTGAACTACCTAAGACATCAACTGGAAAAATACAGAAGTTTGAACTGAGAAAAAGAGTTTAGGAATTTAATTGATATTTGAGATCGAAAATAAAAGTATTTTTGCTTCAGACAACGGTAAAGGTATAGATAAAAACAAAGATACCATTGTTTTTCTTCATGGAAGTGGCTTATCACATATTGTTTGGTCATTGAGTGAGCAATTTTTTTCTAACAATAATTTCAATGTATTATCTATTGATTTACCAGGGCATGGAAATTCTGAAGGCCCATGTTTAAAAACTATTGAAGAAATAGCAGAGTGGTTGGAACTTGTATTTGATACTTTAGGTCTTAAAAGTTTAATTTTAGTTGGTCACTCACAGGGGTGTCTAGAAATACTTGAGTATTCTCATAGATACAAAGAAAGATTAAAAAAATTAGTTTTTATAGGTGGATCTAATAAAATGCCTGTTCATCCTGATTTGATTGAGCTTGCAGAAAACGGAGATTCTGATGCAGTAAAATTAATGATGAAGTGGGGATATGAGGGTTCAAAAAAATTTATAGGTGGAAATCCAGTTGAAAGAATTATTCAATCCCCAAAAGATATAAGTGAAATACTTGCTGTGGATCTTATAGCTTGTAATAATTATAAAAATGGATCAACTGCAGCTGGATCTATCGAAGTTCCGTCAATGTTTGTTTTTGGTTCTTTAGACAAAATGGTCAACTTAGATTCTGGAAAAAAATTTTCTCAATTGATCAAAAATTCAACTGTTCATGTAATTGAAGGATGTGGACATATGATTATGATTGAAAAAGCTTTTGAAATGCGGGACAAGGTTTTAGAATTTTTAAAAAAATGAAAAATTATTCAATAGCAAAATCTAGAAGACTTCGAGGTACACCTTATACCTCAAGAATAGAAAAACAAGGTGTCACAGCTTATACAATCTATAATCATATGTTGCTACCAGCGGCGTTTGGATCTGTAGAAGATTCTTATCATCACTTAAAAGAGCATGTTCAAATTTGGGATGTTGCCGCAGAAAGGCAGGTTGAAATTTCAGGAAAAGATTCAGCTAAATTAGTTCAATTAATGACTTGTAGAGATTTATCTAAATCTAAAGATGGTAGATGTTATTATTGTCCAATTATAGATGACCAGGCCGGATTAATTAATGACCCTGTGGTGTTGAGATTAAATCAGGAGAAGTGGTGGATATCTATTGCAGACTCTGATGTAATTTTATTTGCAAAAGGATTAGCAATTGGAAATAAATTTGATGTTAAAATCTTTGAACCAAATGTAGACATTATGGCTGTTCAAGGCCCAAAATCATTTAAGTTAATGGAAAAAGTATTTGGTGAAAAAATTACTAAATTAAAATTTTTTGGATTTGATTATTTTAATTTTGAAGGAGTTGATCATTTAATTGCACAATCAGGTTGGTCTAAGCAAGGTGGTTATGAAATTTATGTTCAAAATACTGAATCTGGTCAAAAGTTATATGATCATTTATTTGAAGTTGGTAAAGAATTTAATGTTAAACCTGGTTGCCCTAATTTAATTGAGAGAATTGAAAGTGCACTTTTATCATTTGGAAACGATATGGATAACAATGATAACCCTTTTGAGTGTGGTTTCGATAAGTATGTTAATTTAGATAGTGATGTAAAATTTTTGGGTAAGGAGAAATTAATAAAAATAAAAGAAGACGGAATTACCAAAAAGTTAATGGGTATTAAAATTGATATAAATGAAATTAGTGTAACTGGCTCTCTAGATTTGACAGATGATAACAACAACGTAATTGGAGAATTAAGATCTGCCTGCTATTCACCTCACTTTAAAAAAGTAATTGGTATAGCTATGATGCAAAAAGAATACTGGAATCCTGAGCAAAATATAAAAGTTGTTGTAAATGGACATAATTGCGTTGGAAAAGTTTGCGATTTACCTTTCATTTAGTATAACAACCTCATCATGAATATAGCTATAGTCGGAGCCACAGGCAATGTTGGAAGAAAAGTACTAGAAGTGCTTGAGAGGAAAAATTTACCTATTTCGGAAGTTTATTTAGTTGCATCTGCAAGAAGTGCTGGTTCAAAAATTAATTTTAAAGGTAAAGATATAGAAGTTGAAAATTTAGAGACTTTTGATTTTTCAAAAGCAAAAATTACTTTTTTTGCAGCAGGTGGAAAAATTTCAGAAGCTTATGCCTCTAAAGCAGCAAATCACAGCATTGTAATAGACAATTCTAGTTTTTATAGAATGGATCCTGATGTTCCTTTAATTGTACCTCAAGTAAATGCTGATGACTTAAAAAATATAAAAAAAAATATTATTGCTAACCCTAACTGCTCAACTGCACAATTAGTTTTACCATTAAAACCAATTCATGAATTATTTAAAATAAAAAGAGTTGTTGTAGCTACTTATCAATCTGTATCTGGTGGAGGCAAAGCACCAATGGACGAATTAGTTGAACAGACAAAACTAGCATTAGAAAACAAAAAAATTGAGTCAAAAAATTTTACTAAACAAATTTCATTTAACTTAATTCCACATATCGATGTTTTTGCTGATGATGGATATACAAAAGAGGAATTAAAAATGACTAATGAGACTAAAAAAATTTTAGATCAAAATATTGAACTATCAGCAACTTGTGTAAGAGTACCTGTTTTAGTTTCTCATTCTGAAGCTGTAAATTTAGAATTAGAAAAAGAATTTACAATTGATCAAATTAAAGAATGTCTTGAAAAAATGGAAGGCTGCAAAGTAATTGATGAGAGAAAAGATGGAGGATATTCAACTCCACTTGAAGCGACAGGAAAAGATGAGACATTTATTTCTAGAATTAGAGAGGATAAGACTAAAAAGAATTGTTTAAATATGTGGATTGTATCAGATAACTTACTTAGAGGTGCAGCCTTAAATGCAGTTGAAATTGCGGAGACATTAATAAAAAATAATTTTTATGGAAAGTAAAAGACCTCTTTCTCCTCATATACAAATTTATAGATGGCACATATCATCACTTGTATCTATTTCACATAGAATTACTGGAATAATTAATATCATAGCAATAACTTTAGTTTGCGTCTGGGCCTCTTGGTTAGTTTTAGGAGAACCTAAATATGATTTGATAAATCTTTTTTTGAATTCGTTTCTTGGAAAATTTGTTGCAATAGGATTAGCTTGGTCTTTTAGTTTTCAAATTCTCAGTGAAATTAGACATTTAATTATGGATATGGGTCATGGCTACGAACTAAAGACTACTCGTATCACAGGTTTGATGGTGATCTTTGGTTCATTAATTTTAACAATTTTATTTTACTTAATTGGAAAAAATTTTTTTTAATATGAATTTAGCTACAAAAAAATGGGTATTTTTAAAATTATCATCAATAATTTTAGTCCCTTTAATGTTTTGGTTTATAATTAATTTCATATCAATTTATGATGGAAATTATTCTGAAGTAGTTAGTTTTTTTTCAAATAAAACAAATAAGTTTATATTTAGTATATTTTTAATTTTTGCTTATTTTTTTTCTGCTTTAAGTATTAGTGAGGTTTTTGAGGACTATATTTCCAACGAAAAAACCAAATATGTCGCAAACAGACTTCTCTATATTTCTGCTATAATTATACCATTATTAACAATAATAATTTTACTTAATCTAAAATAATGAGCGCTTATAATATTATAGATCATGAATATGATGTAGTTGTCTTAGGAGCTGGGGGATCTGGCTTGAGAGCTGCTGTTGGATTGAGTGAAGCTGGATTGAAAACAGCCTGTATTTCAAAAGTATTTCCAACTAGAAGTCACACATCTGCTGCACAAGGAGGCATCTCAGCTGCGCTTGGAAACATGGGAGAAGATGACTGGAGATGGCACATGTATGATACGGTCAAAGGTGCAGATTGGTTAGGAGATCAAGATAGTATCGAATATTTATGTAAAGAAGCTCCAAAAGCAGTTTTAGAATTAGAAAAATATGGAGTTCCATTTAGTAGAACTGAAGAAGGAAAAATCTATCAAAGACCTTTTGGTGGAATGACAAAAAATTATGGAAACGGAATTGTACAAAGAACATGTGCTGCTGCAGATAGAACTGGTCATGCGATTCTTCATACACTTTATGGACAGGCCTTAAAACATAACACTGAATTTTTTATTGAATATTTTGCATTAGATCTTTTAATGAAAGATGGAGCGTGTAAGGGATTAATTGCTTGGAATTTAAATGATGGAACAATTCATAGATTCAGAGCACATACTGTAATTATAGCAACTGGTGGGTATGGGAAGGTTTATTATTCAGCTACTTCTGCACATACTTGTACAGGAGACGGAAATGCAATGGTTTTAAGAGCTGGATTACCCCTTCAGGATATGGAGTTTGTTCAATTTCATCCAACAGGAATATATGGTCATGGCACATTAATAACAGAGGGTGCTCGAGGAGAGGGTGGTTATCTAACAAACTCTAAGGGTGAAAGATTTATGGAAAGATATGCTCCAAATGCAAAAGATCTAGCATCAAGAGATGTTGTTAGTAGATCAATGTCTATTGAAATAAATGAGGGAAGAGGTGTTGGAAAAGATCAAGATCATGTTAATTTAAACTTAAGTCATTTAGATAAAGATATTATTGAAAGTAGACTTCCAGGAATTACTGATGCTGCAAGATTGTTTGCAAATGTAGATGTAACTAAAGAGCCTATACCAGTTGTACCAACAGTTCATTATAATATGGGAGGAATTCCAACAAATTATAAAGCTGAAGTTTTAACTGTTAATGGTTCAGAAAAAACTGTTCCAGGTCTGATGGCTATAGGAGAAGCAGCATGTGTTTCTGTTCATGGTGCAAATAGACTTGGTTCTAATTCACTAATTGATTTAGTAGTATTTGGAAGAGCAGCAGCAAAAAGAGCGGCAGAATTAGTTAAACCTGGAACTCCTCATGAAGAAATACCAGAGTCTGAGACACAAAAATGTTTAGATAGATTTGATAAGTTAAGAAATGCAGATGGAAGTAATAGTACTGCAGAGCTGAGACTTTCAATGCAAAAAACAATGCAATCTAAATGCGCAGTATTTAGAACAGAAAAAAATTTAAAAGAAGGTGTTGACGATATTAGAAAAACTTATGATGGAATTGACTCTGTTTCTGTTAAAGATAGATCTTTAGTGTTTAATACTGATTTAGTTGAAACTTTAGAATTTGATAATTTAATTAGACAAGCAGTAACGACAGTAGAATCTGCATATCACAGAAAAGAAAGCAGAGGAGCGCATGCAAGAGACGATTATCCAAAAAGAGATGATGAAAAGTTTATGCAACATACCCTTGCTTGGTGTGATGGGAAAAATACAAAAATTAGTTACAGACCAGTTCACAAGTCAACTTTGACCAATGAAGTTCAATATTTTCCACCACAAGAGCGGGTATACTAATGGCGCAATTGAATTTACCAAAAAATTCTGAAGTCAAAAAAGGCAAATATTTTAAAGATAAAACAGGTTCTAAAAATCTTAGAAAAGTAAATGTTTATAGATGGGATCCCTCTACTGAAGAAAATCCAAGAATTGATACTTATGAAGTTGATATGGATAACTGTCCTTCAAAAGTTTTGGATATTTTAAATAAAATTAAAAACGAAATTGATCCAACATTAGCTTATAGAAGATCTTGTGCTCATGGAGTTTGTGGTTCTTGTGCTATGAACATGGGTGGCAAAAATGGTTTAGCGTGCACAACTCCACATTCAGAAATTGATGGGGACATAGATATATATCCGCTACCGCACTTGAAAGTTAAAAGAGATTTAATTGGTGATTTAGATGGTTTGTATAAACAGTATCAATCTATTGAACCTTGGCTAAAAAATAATTCCAAAAAAGAAACAACAGAAATTTATCAATCCCAAGAAGATAGAGCAAAACTTGATGGCGCTTATGAATGTATTATGTGTGCATGTTGTTCAACATCTTGTCCAAGTTATTGGTGGAATGGAGATAAATATTTAGGTCCAGCAGTCCTTCTACAAGCATACCGATGGATCGTTGATAGTAGAGATGAAGAGAGAAAAGCAAGATTAAAAAAAGTTGCAGATGAATTAAAACTTTACAGATGTCATACTATTTTAAATTGTACAAATGCTTGTCCTAAAGGCCTAAATCCAGCAAAAGCAATTGCAGAAATTAAAAAAATGTTAGCTACGGCCAATGTTTAAATAGACTATTAAGTTTTTTTGATTTAAAAGACCGTATTCATGAATTTAATAGAGCACTTCGTTAATGGAAAAATAATTCCAGGTTCATCTAATAGAAAAGGAAAAGTATTTAATCCTGCAACAGGAGAACAGGAATCAGAGGTAAGACTCGCAAGTAAATCTGATTTAGATCAAGCTGTAGAGGCAGCCAAAAAAGCATTTGAAACTTGGTCTGCAAAACCTCCTCTACAAAGAGCAAGAATAATATTTAAATTTAAAGAATTAATAGAAAAAAACTCTGATGAGTTAACAAAGCTAATAGTATCAGAACATGGAAAAGTTTTTGAGGATGCTAGAGGATCTTTAACAAGAGGGCTTGAAGTAGTAGAGTTTGCTTGTGGAATTCCTCATTTGCTAAAAGGCGAATATTCAGAGAACGTTGGAACAAATGTTGACAGTTGGTCAATGAGACAACCTTTAGGGGTAGTAGCTGGAATTACTCCATTTAATTTTCCAGCAATGGTACCTATGTGGATGTTTCCAATAGCAATTGCTTGCGGAAATACATTTATATTAAAACCTTCAGAAAAAGATCCTTCATGTCCAATTAGATTAGCTGAGTTACTGAGTGAAGCTGGATTACCCGAGGGAGTATTAAATGTAGTTAATGGTGATAAAGAAGCTGTTGATGCAATTTTAGAAAATAAAGATATTAAAGCTGTAAGCTTTGTTGGATCTACTCCAATTGCAAAATATATTTACGAAAATTCGGCTAAAAATGAAAAAAGAGTACAAGCACTTGGAGGAGCAAAAAATCATTTAGTGGTTATGCCAGATTGTGATTTGGATGGTGCAGTAAATGGCTTGATGGGTGCAGCTTATGGATCTGCAGGTGAAAGATGTATGGCTCAATCCGTTGCTGTTGCTGTAGGAGATATTGGTGATGAACTGGTTTCAAGACTTTCTAAAAAAGCAGAAGCCTTAAAGGTAGGACCTGGTATGGATAAAACTTCAGAGATGGGACCTCTAGTTACAAAAGAGCATTTAGAAAAAGTAAAAAGTTATGTTGATTTAGGAGTTGAAGAGGGAGCAAAATTAGTTGTTGATGGAAGAAACTTAAAGCTCCAAGGTTATGAAAATGGATTTTATATTGGTGGTTGTTTATTTGATCACGTTAAAAAAGACATGAGAATTTATAAAGAAGAAATTTTTGGTCCTGTTCTATCTGTAGTTAGAGTTAAAACTTTTGAAGAAGCTGCAAAACTAATCAATGATCATGAATACGGAAATGGAGTAAGCATTTATACTAGAGATGGTGATGCAGGCAGAACATTTGCTAGTAAAATTCAAGTAGGAATGGTTGGTATTAATGTTCCAATCCCAGTTCCTATGGCTTTTCATAGTTTTGGTGGCTGGAAAAGATCATTATTTGGAGATAGCGGCATGCATGGGATGGAAGGAATAAAATTCTATACTAAACTTAAAACAGTAACATCACGATGGCCTTCAGGTGTGCGTACAAACGCAGAATTTGTAATGCCAACAATGAAATAAGAGGAAATAAATGAAAAAAATAGCTTTAATTGGCGCAGGCCAAATAGGTGGAACACTAGCACATTTAATCGGAATAAAAGAGCTTGTTGATGAAGTTGTTTTATTTGATGTTGCAAGTGGAATAGCTAAAGGAAAGGCATTAGATATAGCTCAATCATCATCTGTTGATGGATTTAATGTAAAATTATCAGGTACAGACGATTATAAAGATATTAAAGATTCTGATGTTATCATAATTACTGCAGGGGTTCCTAGAAAGCCAGGAATGAGTAGAGATGATCTTCTTGGTATAAATTTAAAAATTATAAAACAGGTAGCTCAAGGAGTAAAAGAAAATGCGCCGAATGCCTTTGTAATTTGTATCACTAACCCTTTAGATGTAATGGTTATGGCGTTTCAAAAGTTTTCAGGTTTGCCTGCAAATAAAGTTGTCGGTATGGCAGGAATTTTAGATAGCTCAAGATTTAAATTATTTTTATCTTTAGAGTTTGGTGTGCCTGTAAGAGAGATTGAAGCAATGGTTATGGGCGGTCATGGAGATACTATGGTTCCAATGCCAAGATTTACAAAAGTATCTGGCAAACCTCTATTAGATCTTGTTAAAGAGGGAAAGATTTCTCAAGAGAGAGTTGAAGAAATCAATCAAAGAACTAGAGACGGAGGAGCAGAAATCGTTAAGTATTTAGAAAAAGGTTCTGCTTTTTACGCACCTGCAGCATCAGGAGTTCAAATGGCTGAATCATATTTAAAAGATGAAAAAAAATTATTACCTTGTGCAGTGCAGTTAAATGGCGAGTACGGAGTAGAAAATGTTTATGCAGGAGTACCAGTTGTAATTGGTAAAGATGGTGTTGAGAAAATTGAAGTAGTGGATTTAGATGAAAAAGAAAACAAAGAGTTTATGCACTCTATTGATGCTGTTAAAGCTCTTTGGGAAGCTGCATCTAAAATAGATCCAGATCTTTCAAAATAATAATGAATATTCACGAGCACCAAGGAAAAGAAATTTTAAAGAAATATGGAGCAATAGTTCCAGCAGGAGTTTTTTCAACAAATGTTGATGACTTGATTGAAAAAGCAAAAAATTTAAAAACCGAAAAGTATGTTTTAAAGGCCCAAATTCACGCTGGTGGTAGAGGTAAAGCTGGAGGAGTTAAAATTCTAAATACACTTGAAGAATTAAAAAATTCGGCAAATGAGCTGCTTGGTAAAACACTGGTAACCCATCAAACTGGACCAGAAGGCAGAGAAGTTAAGCGATTATACGTTGAAGAATCCTCTAATATAGAAAAAGAATTCTATTTATCATGTTTAGTTGATAGAGCGAGTTCAAAGATTGCATTTATTTCAAGTGATCAAGGTGGAATGGATATTGAAGAAGTAGCAAGTTCAAATCCAGAAAAAATTATTACAACTAAAGTTGATATAGCTGAAGAAATATCAGACTCAGATTGTGAGTCAGTAATTAAAATTTTTGATTTAAACAGTGATGCTAAAGATCAAGCAATTTCACTAATCAAATCAATTTATAAAATGTTTATTAGTACAGATGCAAATATGGTTGAGGTAAATCCTTTAATTTTAACAAAAGAGGGAAAGATCGTTTGTTTAGATGCAAAAGTTAATTTCGACTCAAACGCATTATTTAGACATCCTGAAATTCAAGAATTAAGAGATTTAAATGAAGAGGATCCAACTGAGATTGAAGCTAGCAAACATGATTTAGCTTATATCAAGTTAGATGGAAGTATTGGATGTATGGTTAATGGAGCAGGGTTAGCAATGGCAACTATGGATATCATTAAATTATATGGTAAAGAACCAGCTAATTTCTTAGATGTTGGGGGTGGAGCTTCAAAAGAAAAAGTTTCTGCAGCATTTAAAATTATTCTTTCAGACAAAAATGTTAAGGGAATTTTAATAAATATTTTTGGAGGAATAATGAGATGTGATGTACTCGCACAAGGGGTTGTGGATGCTGCAAAAGAAATAAATATTAGTGTACCTTTGGTAGTACGTCTTGCAGGAACAAATTTTAAAGAAGGAAAAGAAATTTTAGATAATTCAGGTTTAAAATTAATCTCAGCAGAAAATTTAGATGATGCTGCTAAAAAAATTGTAGAGGCAATTAAATAAATGTCAGTATTAGTTAATAAAAAAACAAAAGTAATCTGTCAGGGTTTTACGGGTGCGCATGGAACTTTCCATTCAGAGCAAGCAATAAAATATGGAACAAATTTAGTAGGAGGTGTTACTCCTAAAAAGGGAGGTCAAAAGCATTTAGATAGACCTGTATTTAATTCTGTATCTGAAGCTAAAGATGCCGTTGGGGCAGACGCCACTATGATTTATGTGCCTGCAAAATTTGCCGCCGCAGCAATTATAGAAGCTATCGATGCATCTGTTGAATTAATTGTTTGTATTACTGAAGGAATTCCAATTCAAGACATGCTTAAGGTTAGAAAAAAATTAGATGGATCTAATAGCAGACTTATAGGTCCAAATTGTCCAGGAATTATAACTCCAGATGAATGTAAAATTGGAATTATGCCCGGTAATATTCACAAAAGAGGTTCAGTTGGTATTGTATCAAGATCGGGAACTTTAACGTATGAAGCAGTTGCTCAAACAACTGAAAATGGATTAGGGCAGTCAACTTGCATTGGAATTGGAGGTGATCCAATCAATGGTACAAATTTTATTGATTGCTTAGATCTTTTTTTAAATGATGAAGAAACACAATCAATTTTAATGATTGGAGAAATAGGAGGCTCTGCAGAAGAAGAAGCGGCAGAATTTTTGAAAAACCATGAGATTAAAAAACCAACAGTTGGGTTTATAGCAGGAATTACTGCACCACCAGGAAGAAGAATGGGGCATGCAGGTGCAATTATTTCTGGAGGAAAAGGTGGCGCAGAGGATAAAATAAAAAAAATGGAAGAATGTGGAATTACGGTCGCAAAATCACCATCAATAATTGGTAAAACTTTATTTGATAAACTGTCTAATTGAAAAATATTTTTTAGAGGGATATATTAAATAATAAAGATGTCATCATCAAAAAATTTCGATTTCGAAAAAAACTCATTTTTACACAAATCAAATAGTGCATTTATTGAGCAAATGTATTTAAAATTTATCAACAAAGATAAAGATCTTCCTGAAAGTTGGTTAAATTATTTTGAAGGAATTGGTGATGAGATAAAAGTGATTGCCAATGAAATAAATGGACCATCATGGGGACCAGAAAAAATCAAAGTAAATATTGATGAGCTTCAAAAAAAAATAGATGAAGATGAAAATAACAGCCTAAATAACGAAAAAATAGACACCTCTGAAAAGTTCAATTTCCAATTACTTGCAGATTCAAATAAAGATTCAATTAGTGCTGTTGCTTTAATCAGAGCTTATAGATTAAGAGGACATTTATTAGCTGAACTTGATCCTTTAGGAATGAGAGAATCTGAATATTTGGATGAACTTCATCCAGAGTTTTATGGTTTTAAAAAAGAAAATTATGAAAGAAAAATTTTCTTAAATGGAGTGATTAATAAAAAGTATGCCAATATTAAAGAAATTTTAAAATTTATGAAAAAAACCTATTGTGGAAAAATAGGTTATGAGTTTATGCATATTTCTAATCCTGATGAAAGAAAATGGTTTAGAGATAGAATTGAACAAGATGACAAAGCTCTTCAGTTTACCAAAAATGGAAAAGAAGCGATATTAAATAAATTGGTTCAAGCAGAAGGTTTTGAAAAATTTTTAGCAACCAAGTATGTTGGTACAAAAAGATTTGGGTTAGATGGTGGAGAAAGTTTAATACCTGCGCTAGAGCAAATAATTAAAATTGGTGGTCAACAACAAATAAAAGAAGTTAAAATTGGAATGTCTCATAGAGGAAGATTAAATGTTTTAGCAAATGTATTACAAAAATCTTATAAAAGAATATTTAATGAATTTGCTGGAGAATTTAGTGACGAAACTGAGGATAGTGCTGGTGATGTAAAATATCATCTTGGTGCATCTTCTGACAGACAGTTTGATGGAAATTCTGTTCATGTTAGTTTGACAGATAACCCATCCCACCTTGAAGCAGTAAATCCTGTTGTTTTAGGGCAAACTAGAGCAAAACAATTTTTTCATAAAGATAGAGAGAGAAACAAAGTTATCCCAATACTAATTCATGGTGATGCAGCATTTGCTGGACAGGGCGTGGTAGCTGAATGTTTTGCTATGTCAGGTCTGCCAGGACATAACACTGGTGGAACTATTCATATAATTGTAAATAATCAAATTGGTTTTACTACAAGCCCACGGTTTGCAAGATCATCACCTTATCCATCTGATGTTGCTAAAATGGTTGAAGCACCAATTTTACATGTAAATGGAGATGACCCAGAAGCAGTTGTTTACGCGACTAGAATTGCAACAGAGTTCAGATTAAAGTTTAACAGAGATGTTGTGGTTGACTTAATTTGTTATAGAAGATTTGGTCATAATGAGGGAGATGAGCCATCATTTACTCAGCCATTGATGTATCAGAAGATTAAAGCTCACCCAAGTGTTTATAAGATTTATGGAAGTAAACTAGTTAGTGAAAATACGATTACCAAGGAATTACTAGATCAAAATGTTAAGTCATTTAAGGATTTATTGGATGATCAGTATAAAAGTGCAAAAGATTATAATCCCAAAATAGAATGGTTTGAGGGAACATGGTCTAGATACAAACCTGAGAAAGGTAAAGATAAAAGAGGAGTTTCAGGTTTTGATGAAGATAATTTAAAATTAATTTCAGAAAAGATTAATTCTGTACCAGTTGAAAAAAATATTCATAAAACCATTTCTAAAATACTTAATGCAAGAAAGAAATCTGTTGAAAAGGGAACAGGAATTGATTGGTCATCAGCTGAAGCACTTGCTTTTGGTTCTTTATTAGTTGAGGGTTATCCGGTTAGATTGGTTGGACAAGATTCTGGAAGAGGAACTTTTAGTCAAAGACATTCGGTATTAAGAAATCAAGTTGATAACTCTAGATATATTCCTTTAAACAATATTTCAAAAGATCAAAAACAATTCGAAGTTGTTGATAGTTTTTTGTCTGAACTCGCTGTTTTGGGATTTGAATATGGGTATAGTTTAGTTGAACCAAATACTCTTACTATCTGGGAAGCTCAATTTGGAGATTTTGCAAATGGAGCTCAAGTCGTGATTGACCAATTCATAGCATCAGGTGAAAGAAAGTGGAACAGAGCTTCAGGAATTGTAATGTTGTTACCTCATGGATACGAAGGTCAAGGTCCCGAACATTCATCTGCTAGATTGGAAAGATTTTTACAGTTATGTTCAAATGATAATATGCAAGTGATGAATTGCACAACTCCAGCCAATTATTATCATGCATTAAGACGTCAAATGCATAGAGATTTTAGAAAACCACTAATTATAATGACACCAAAATCATTACTCAGAAATAAATACTGTGTTTCTAACTTAGAGGATTTTAATAAACAAAATACTTTCCACAGAGTGTTGTGGGATCATGCAATTGATCCAAAATCAAATGGATTTATTAAACTTAAAGAAAGTTCTGAGATTAAAAAAGTTATCTTGTGCTCGGGTAAAGTTTACTTTGACTTACTTGATGCTAGAGAAAAATTAAAACGAGACGATGTAATTTTGTTTAGAATAGAACAACTTTATCCTTTTCCAGCAAAGGCTTTGGTAAATGAACTTAAACCTTATTCCAAAAATGCTGAATTCTTTTGGTGCCAAGAAGAACCTAAGAATATGGGAGCATGGTTTTCAGTGAGAGATTATATTCAATGGACATTAGATACTTTAAAGGCTAAACATAATAAAATTTCTTATATAGGAAGGAGCCCTGATGCAACTCCAGCAACTGGATATGCAAAGAGGCATAATTCTCAGCAACAAGAAATAATTAATAAGGTGTTTGGTTAAATTATAATGAGTGAAAAAATAGTAGTTCCAGTACTTGGTGAAAGTATTACAGAAGCAACGGTTGCAAAATGGTTAAAAAAAACTGGAGAAGCAGTTGAAGCTGATGAACCAATTGTGGAGCTTGAAACTGATAAAGTTAATTTAGAGGTTCCATCACCAATAACTGGTGTTTTAACAGAAATTAACTCACAAGACGGCTCTACAGTAGAAGTTGGAGCTTTATTGGGCTCAGTGTCTGAAAACGGTTCAGCTAAAGGGACATCAACTGAAAAGAAAGAAGAGCCTAAACAAGTTAAAGAAACTCCTATCGAAAACAATGTTATTCAATTAGATACAAATAAAAAAGAACCACAAATTTTTGAGGAACAAAAACAAGAAACTAAAAAACCTAAGCCTTTAGTTTTAACTGAGGAAGTTGGTCAAGACACGGCACCAATTAGAGAAAATCGAAACGATACTTTGTCTCCTGCTGTGAGAAAAATTGTAACTGAAAATAATATTGATATTGGTTCAGTTCAAGGATCAGGAAAAAATGGTCAAGTTCTAAAAGGAGACCTTATAAGTTTAATGGGTGCAAATCCAAAACCATCAGAGAGAAAAATTCAATATGGTCAAGAAGAACGAATTAAAATGACCAGACTAAGACAGACAATTGCTAAAAGATTAAAACAAGCTCAAGAAAATGCAGCACTTCTTACAACTTTTAATGAAGTTGATATGACCAATATCATGGAAATGAGAAAAGAAAATCAACAAGATTTTCAAAGTAGGTATGGAATAAAATTAGGCTTCATGTCATTCTTTGTTAAAGCATGTGTGGTAGCATTAAAACATTTCCCTGCTGTTAATGCTGAAATTGATGGTGATGAAATTATATACAAAAACTATTATAATATTAGTTTTGCTGTAGGTACTGACAAAGGTTTAGTTGTTCCAGTTTTAAGAAATGCAGATGAGCTTTCATTTGCAGATATTGAAAAAAATATTAAAGATATTTCTGAAAAAGCTAGAGACGGAAAATTAACAATTGAAGATTTACAAGGAGGAACATTCACAATCAGCAATGGTGGAGTGTATGGTTCAATGTTATCAACTCCAATTCTAAACTTGCCTCAATCAGGTGTTCTAGGAATGCATAACATCGTAGAGCGACCAGTGGTTGTAGATGGTGAAATAAAAATAAGACCTATTATGTATTTAGCTCTTTCATACGATCACAGAATTATTGATGGCAAAGAATCTGTTTCTTTCTTAAAAATGATTAAAGAAAATCTAGAAGATCCTAGAAGATTATTTTTGGATATTTAAATGTCAGAAAAATTTCAAGCTGTAGTTATTGGAGGAGGACCCGGTGGTTATGTTTGTGCAATTAGGCTTGCACAATTAGGTTTAAAAACAGCTTGTATAGAATCGAGAGGTTCATTAGGAGGGACTTGCTTAAATGTTGGCTGTATACCCTCAAAAAGTTTATTAAATCTTTCTGAAGAATTTCATAAAGTAAAAAATCTGTCTAATAAGGGTATCGAGATAGGTGAGGTGAAACTTAACCTTGAAAAGATGATGAAAAGTAAAGATAAAGCTGTAACAATATTGACCAAAGGTGTTGAATTTCTTTTAAAAAAAAACAAAGTTACTTATTTTAGAGGTCACGGAAGTTTTAAATCAAAAAATCAAATCTCAATTAAAGATGACAAGAATAATGAGACAATTATTGAGTCAGAAAAAACAGTTATAGCAACCGGATCTGTGCCAGTTTCATTAACTGGAATTGATATTGATGAAAAAGTAATAGTTTCCTCAACAGGGGCTTTAAAATTAGAGAAAGTACCAAATAAAATGGTTGTAGTTGGAGGTGGATACATTGGTTTAGAGATGGGTTCAGTTTGGTCAAGATTAGGTTCGGAAGTTCAGGTCGTAGAATTCTTAGATCATATTACACCTGGAATGGATAAAGAAATTTCTTCTGAGTTTATGAAAATTTTAAAAAAACAAGGTATTAAATTTAATATGCAAAACAAAGTTGAAACAATTCAGAAAAATAAAAACGGAGCAGTTGTTTCAACAGTAGATAAAGACGGTAATAAAAACAATTTTGAATGTGATGTGGTGTTAATTTCTGTTGGAAGAAAGCCAAATACAGATGGATTAAATTTAGATGCAGTAGGAATTGATTTAGATGAAAGAAAAAGAATAAAAACTGATAAAACTTTTAAAACAAATGTCGAAAATATTTTTGCTATTGGCGATGTAATAGTAGGACCAATGCTTGCTCATAAAGCTGAAGATGAAGGAATCGCAGTTGCTGAAAATATTGCAGGACAATCTGGACATGTTAATTATGATACAATTCCTGGTGTTGTGTATACTACTCCAGAAGTTGCATCTATAGGAAAAACAGAAGAACAATTAAAAGAACTTAATCAAAAGTATAAAGTTGGTAAATTTTCATTTATGGCAAATTCTAGAGCTAAAGCAATTGATGATGCTGAGGGATTTGTAAAAATATTAGCAGATGAGCAAACAGACAAAGTATTAGGAGCTCATATTATAGGTCCTCATGCAGGAGAGTTAATTGCTGAAATAGGTGTAGCTATGGAATTTGGTGCAAGTTCAGAAGATATAGCGAGAACATGTCATGCGCACCCAACATTTTCAGAAGCAGTTAAAGAAGCTGCATTATCAGTAGATAAAAGAGCAATACACTCTTAATTTTTTTTCATATTATAAAAATATGAAATTTCCGATTCTTTTACCTAATATTTTTGATCATCCATTTACTTATGAAAGTAGTGTTGATCTCAAATTAGGAGACTACGTGGAAGTTCCTTTTGGTAAATCAAAAATTACAGGTGTAGTTTGGGATGAATTTGAAAAAAAAAGCAACAAAACATTTAAAATAAAAAAAGTTTTGAGGAAGTTAGATGTGACACCTCTAAAAAAAAATACTATTAAATTTTTAAACTGGTTTTCAGAGTACAATATTATTCCAAAAGGAATGGCTCTAAAGCTTATTTTATTAAGTAGTCATGCAATAGAAAATAAGGAGCTTAGTTCTTATAATAATTTTAAAAGTGAAATCAAAAATACATCCATAAAATTAACCAAAGATCAAACCAAAGCTTATGAAGAAATGGTAAGCACTAACCAAAATTTTAGAGTACACGTATTACAAGGGACAACAGGATCAGGTAAAACTCTTGTATATTTTGAGGCTTTAAAAAACCTTATAAAACAAGGATATCAGGGGTTAATTTTGTTACCTGAAATAGGTTTAACAGGTCAATTTGAAAAAAAATTTAATGAATATTTTGGTTTTAACGCAGCAGTGTGGCACTCAGGAGTTTCAAAAAAAAAGAAAGAATTAATTTGGAGCGGAATATCAAATGGAGAAGTTAAAGCAATTATAGGAGCAAGATCATCATTATTTTTACCTTTTAAAAATCTAGGTATGATAATTGTAGATGAAGAGCACGATCAATCGTTTAAACAAGATGAAGGTGTAACTTATAATGCACGAGATATGGCAATCTCTAGAGCTTCATTTGAAAATATACCAATTAATTTAGTTACAGCTGTTCCATCAATTGAAACTTTTGAAAATATTCAAAAAGGAAAATATTCCTTATCAAGACTTACAGAGAGATATAAAAATGCTTCATTACCAAATTATGAAATTATAGATCTTAATAAAACCAAACTTGAAAAACAATCGTGGTTATCAGATAAAATAATTGAAAAAGTAAATTTTCACCTTGAGAGAAAAGATCAGGTTTTATTTTTTTTAAATAGAAGAGGTTTTTCACCTCATGCGTTGTGCAAAAATTGTTTAACGAGCTATTCTTGTCCAAATTGTACTATCAACCTTGTTTATCATAAAAATAAAAATAATTTATTATGTCACTATTGTGGTTTTAAAACTGATTTAAAAAGAGATTGCTCAAAAGAGGGTGAATGCAATTTTGTCTTTAGTGGACCTGGTGTAGAGAGGATATCTGAGGAAGTTAAAAAAAAATTTCCTAATAAGGAAGTTGAAATTTTTTCAAGCGATACAATGAATAAAAAAGACTCATTAAATAAATTAGAAAGAATTATAAATAATCAAAGTCAGATATTAGTTGGGACACAATTAATTTCTAAAGGATTTCACTTTCCAAGTTTAAATTGTATTGTTGTTGTTGATATTGATTTGTCAGCGAATGGTAATGATTTAAGAGGAGCAGAAAAAAATTTGCAATTGTATCATCAGTTATCAGGACGAGCTGGAAGAACAGGAAAACCTGCAACAGTTTATTTTCAAACTTATAATAATAATAAGAATATGATTTTAGAAATTACAAATAAAAACCCTGATATATTTTTAAAAAGAGAACTAGAAATTAGAAAAAAAAATAAACTTCCACCTTATCAAAGATTTATTTCCCTGATTATGACTGGTGAAAATCAAAAAAAATTAGAAAAAGAGGCTTATGACTTTAAAAATTTTTTAGAAAATAATATTGAGGGAAACATACTGGGTCCAGTGGATGCTCCTATTTTTAGATTGAAAAGAAAATTTAGGGTTAGATTTTTAATTAGAGGCTCAAAATCTATGAAGCTACAAAATGCTATTGCAAAATTAGTTCCAAAATACAAATTTTCTAATGGAATAAAACTTTCAGTTGATGTTGATCCAATTAACTTCAATTAGGCCTAAAAAAGAGGACTTTTTCGTCAATCAGTCACTTGAAGACGTAAAGGTCATATGCTAATTAGAGCGTGATTTTAAAATAATCTTCAACATTTTAGAGGTATCGAGTTGAGCAAAGACACAGGATTTTCAATTACTTCAGCAGAAAGGTATTCTCTTGCGCTTTATGAATTATCTACTGAGAGTAGTGTTACGTCTCAAATAGAAGAGCAATCACTTTCAATTCTAAAATTATTAGAACAAAGTCAAGATTTTTCTAATTTAATAAAAGATCCAACTAATAGCCAAGATGATTTATTAAAAATAGTTAATATAATCTCAGAAAATTATAAATTTGATCAATTGTTAAAAAACTTCTTAAGTTTTTTAATTCAAAAAAGAAGGTTCTTTTTTGTAGAAAGAATTCTTAAAAGTTTTATTGAAATTTGTTCAGAAAAAAGAGGTGAGTTAAAAGCAGAATTAAAGTCTGCTAAAGAGTTATCTAATGAAGAAATTTCGCAAATTACAGAAGAATTAACTAAAAATTTTAGTTCAAAAATAAAATTAAACTACAAGCATGATGAAAGTTTAATAGGAGGTCTCGTAGTACAGGTAGGGAGTACTATGGTGGACACCTCAATTAAAAGCAAATTACAACAAATCGAAAATAGAATGATAGAGGCATAAATGGAAATAAATCCTTCAGAAGTTACAAAGATATTAAAAGAACAAATCAAAAATTTTGGAGATAAAGCTGAGGTTACTGAAGTCGGTCAAGTTTTATCAGTTGGAGACGGTATCGCTAGAATTTATGGCCTTGACAATGTTGAGGCTGGAGAGATGGTTGAATTTTCTGATGGCTCTAAAGGTATGGCCTTAAACTTAGAGAGCGAAAATGTTGGTGTTGTAATTTTTGGTGATGATAGAAATATTAAAGAGGGTGATGTTGTAAAAAGAACTGGAAATATTGTTGATACACCAGTAGGAAAAGAACTACTAGGTAGAGTAGTTGATGGTTTGGGAAATCCAATTGATGGTAAAGGTGCATTAGATAAAAGTGTACAGAAGAGCAGAGTAGAGGTTAAGGCTCCTGGAATTATCCCTCGACAGTCAGTTAATGAACCAATGCAAACAGGATTAAAATCAATTGATAGTTTGGTTCCAATTGGAAGAGGACAAAGGGAATTAATCATTGGTGATAGACAGACGGGAAAAACTGCTGTTGCTGTGGATGCGATTATAAACCAAAAAAAGATAAATGAATCAGGTGACGAAAAACAAAAATTATATTGTATTTATGTTGCAGTAGGTCAGAAGAGATCAACTGTTAGACAAATTCAAAAAACTTTAGAAGAAGCTGGTGCAATGGAATATACAACGATTGTTGCAGCAACAGCATCTGACTCGGCACCACTTCAGTTTTTAGCTCCATATACTGGTTGTGCTATGGGTGAATATTTCAGAGATAATGGAATGCACGCGTTAATTATCTATGATGATTTATCAAAACAAGCAGTTGCTTATAGACAAATGTCACTTTTACTTAGAAGACCTCCTGGACGTGAGGCTTACCCAGGAGATGTATTCTACTTACATAGTAGATTGTTAGAAAGAGCTGCAAAATTGAGTGAGGAACATGGTGGAGGATCTTTAACAGCACTTCCAATTATTGAAACTCAAGGTGGAGACGTATCAGCGTTTATTCCAACAAACGTAATTTCAATTACAGATGGTCAGATTTTCTTGGAAACTGAATTATTTAACCAAGGAATTAGACCTGCAATTAACGTTGGATTGTCAGTTTCTAGGGTAGGTTCATCGGCTCAAACCAAAGCGATGAAAAAAGTTTCAGGATCAATGAAACTTGAGCTTGCCCAATATAGAGAAATGGCAGCATTTGCTCAATTTGGATCGGATTTAGATGCGTCTACTCAACAGCTATTGAATAGAGGATCAAAATTAACTGAGCTTCTAAAACAAAAACAATATTCTCCAATGACAGTTGCTGAACAAGTAATTTCGGTTTTCTGCGGTGTTAAAGGATATCTTGATGATATTGATTTAAAAGATGTTGCAGGTTTTGAAAGTAAAATCATAGAGAAATGTAAATCAGAAAAACCTGAGATTATCGAGTCGATACAAAGTTCAGGAAAACTTGAAGAGGATAAAGAAAAATTATTAGTTGAACTGATTGCTCAATTAAAGGAAACCCTTAAATCTTAATTAGATATGGCAAGTTTAGACGACCTAAAAAAAAGAATAGCCAGTGTCAAGTCTACACAAAAGATTACTAAAGCTATGAAAATGGTTGCAGCTGCAAAATTAAGAAAAGCACAAGAAAGTGCTGAAAAAGGAAGACCTTATTCAGAAAAAATGAACAATGTAATTTTAAATCTATCTAGTGGAATTTCAGATAAAGAAAATGCACCAAAGTTGTTAGCTGGTACTGGACAAGAGAAGGTCCACCTTTGCGTTGTTATGACATCAGATAGAGGTTTATGTGGTGGATTTAACTCAAATATAATTAAGAAAGCAAAAAGTTATTTTTCTAAAATTTTAGATGAGAATAAAGAACTTAAAATTATTACTGTAGGTTCTAAAGGTAATGACCAACTTAAGAGAACTTATGGTGATAAAATAATTGAAAACATCTCATTTAAAGAGTCAAAAAATGCTAATTATTTTGATGCAGACAAAGTAGGAAAAATTATTATTGAAAAATTTGAAGCAGGTGAGTTTGATGTATGTACAATTTTTTACAATAAATTTAAAAATGTAATTACACAAATCCCACAAGCTCAACAAATAATTCCTTTAAATGATGAAGGAAATGAAAATAGTTCAGATGAAAGTTATGAATTTGAACCAGACGAAGATGAAATTTTAAGCAATTTGTTGCCAAAAAATATTTCAACACAAATATTTAAGGCAATGTTAGAGAATTCAGCTAGCGAACAAGGATCCAGAATGAGTGCAATGGATAATGCAACCCGAAACGCAGGTGAAATGGTTGACAAACTTACTATTGAGTATAATAGAAGTCGTCAGGCAGCAATTACTAAAGAACTAATAGAAATCATATCAGGAGCAGAAAGTTTATAATTATGAGCAAAGGAATAATCACACAAGTTATTGGAGCGGTAGTAGACGTAAAATTTGAAGGAGAACTACCAGAAATTTTAACAGCATTAGAATGTAAAAACGGTGATAACAGATTAGTTTTAGAGGTTGCTCAGCACTTAGGAGAATCTACAGTAAGAACTATTGCAATGGATGCCACTGAAGGATTAAAAAGAGGTGATGAAGTTGTAAATACAAATGCTCCTATTCAAGTTCCTGTTGGACCAGAAACCTTAGGGAGGATTATTAATGTAATTGGTGAGCCAATCGACGAAAGAGGTGAGGTTAAGACTAAAGAAAGCTGGCCTATACACAGAGCTGCACCCGAATTTAACGATCAGTCAACTGAAACTGAAATATTAGTAACTGGTATTAAAGTTATCGACCTATTAGCACCATACGCCAAAGGAGGAAAAATTGGACTATTTGGAGGTGCAGGTGTTGGTAAAACAGTTTTAATTATGGAATTGATTAATAACGTTGCAAAAGCTCATGGTGGATTTTCAGTCTTTGCCGGTGTTGGAGAAAGAACTAGAGAAGGAAATGACCTTTATCATGAAATGATGGATTCAGGTGTAATAAAAAAAGATGGCCCTGGTTCTAAAGCGGCATTAGTTTATGGACAAATGAACGAACCTCCAGGAGCAAGAGCAAGAGTTGCTTTAACTGGATTAACAGTAGCAGAATATTTCAGAGATCAAGAAGGACAAGACGTTTTATTCTTCGTTGACAATATCTTTAGATTTACTCAAGCTGGTTCAGAGGTATCTGCTTTATTAGGTAGAATTCCTTCAGCAGTAGGATATCAACCTACGTTAGCTACTGATATGGGTAATCTTCAAGAAAGAATTACAACAACAAACAAGGGATCAATTACTTCGGTGCAAGCTATTTATGTTCCAGCGGATGACTTAACTGATCCAGCACCTGCAACATCATTTGCTCACTTGGATGCTACTACAGTACTTTCAAGACAAATAGCAGAAATTGGTATTTATCCTGCAGTAGATCCATTAGACTCTACTTCAAGAATTTTAGATCCAAGAGTGGTAGGTGACGAACATTATAGAGTTGCAAGAGATGTTCAAAGGATTTTACAGTCTTACAAATCTCTTCAAGATATTATTGCCATTCTTGGTATGGATGAATTATCTGAGGAAGATAAATTGGTTGTAGCAAGAGCAAGAAAAATTCAAAGATTTTTATCTCAACCGTTCTTTGTTGCAGAAGTATTTACAGGTTCACCAGGAAAATTGGTTGATCTTGAATCTACAATCAAAGGATTTGATGCAATCTGTAAAGGTGAATATGATCACTTGCCAGAAGCAGCTTTCTACATGGTTGGTACAATTGAAGAAGCTATAGAAAAAGCTGAAAAAATGGAAAAAGAAGCTGCAGCTTAATGAGCGAAGAATTTAAAATTGAGATAGTAAATCCTGAAAAATCTTTTTTGGTTAAAGAAGATGTATCAGAAGTAGTAGTACCTGCTTTTGAGGGAGAAATGGGGATATTAAAAGATCACATTTCAATTATCTCATTTTTAAAACCAGGTATCATCAAAGTAAGCTCAAAATCTGGCGATGAAAATTATTATGTTGAGGATGGTATAGTAGAGTTTAAAAATAATAATTTGTCTATTCTAACTAGCTCAATTTATAATTTATCTGATATGGATAAATCTGTTCAACAGAATTTGCTGAAAAAAGCTGAAGAAGAGGCAGGAAAATCAGATATAAATGATCAAACTAAATATTTAGTAGATCAAAAAATTGAAGTTTTAAAAACTCTTAATTAAGAATTTTTTTTACTTTATCTTTAACTTCTTTGTACACGTGTAGTTTGAAATCAACTACCAAGTCTGTAATTTTATCTAGGTCTACCCATTTCCATTCTAAAAATTCAGGGTGTTTGGTTTTGATGTTTATTTCATTATCCATTCCAACAAATCTCATTAAAAACCATTTTTGCTTTTGACCTCTGTACTTTCCTTTCCAGATCAAACCAAGCAATCTATCTGGAAGTTCATAGGTTATAGTCCCATCTAACTCTTTTATTAATTTAACATTTTTAATACTGGTTTCTTCTTCAAGTTCTCTGTAAGCAGCTTTTAAAAAATCCTCACCTTCATCTACGCCGCCTTGTGGCATTTGCCAAAAATTTTTGGGGTTATCTATTCTTTTGGCAACAAATACTTTGTTCTCTTTATTTAATACAACAATTCCAACACCACTTCTTAGTGGAAGATTACTTAAATCTTTTTTCATTTTATCCGTTAAGTAATTTAATTGCGTAATTTAGCTGGTTATCTGTTTCGGTTCTTATTTTAAAACTATCACCTTCTTCATTCACTTCTATGTCTGGACGTACACCAACCTCAGATATAGATTTTCCAGATGGAAGATAATATTTCGCAACAGTTAAACGTATTGCGCCTCTATTTTTGAGAGGAATAATAGATTGAACTGAACCTTTTCCATAACTGTTTTCACCTACAACAATTGCTCTTTTATGGTCTTTTAAAGCTCCAGCAACAATTTCTGATGCTGAAGCTGATCCATAATTTATCAGTACTAATAATGTTTTTCCGTCAGTTATGTCTCCTTTTTTTGCAAACCATTTTCTATTATCAGATTTTTTTCTACTTTTTGTGGAGACAATTTCACCATTTTCTAAAAAGAAATCAGATATTCTTATTGCTTGGTTTAGTAATCCACCTGGATTATTTCTTAAATCCAAAATAAAGGAATTTAGATTTTTATTTTTTTTTAATTTCTTTATTTGTTTTTCTATTTGATCACTACTGTTTTCATTAAATGAAGTTAATCTAATATAGCCAATACTGTCTTCTAATAATTCAGATTTCACTGATTGAATTTCAATTATTTCTCTAGTGATATTAAATGTTAATGCTTTTTTTTCTCCTCTACGTCTAACTGTTAATTCTATACTTGAACCTACTGGGCCTCGCATTAAATCAACAGCTTCACTCAGAGATTTCCCTTGAACTTGGGTATCATTAATTTTAACAATGTAATCACCAGCTTTTATACCAGCTTTTGATGCTGGTGTGTCGTCAATAGGTGAAATAACTTTAACAACTCCTGCTTCCATGCTTACCTCAATTCCAAGGCCACCAAATTCACCACTAGTTTCTGTTTGCATCTCTTCCAGAATTTCAGGAGACATATAAGAAGAATAAGGGTCTAAAGATTGAAGTAAACCATTAATAGCAGAGTCCATGCTTTCGGATTGGTTGATCTCATCAATATACTCTCTGTTTATTTTTTCTAAAACCTCACCAAATAAATCTATCTTTTTATAAATATCTACCTCAGATGAGTTTGCTGAACTTAAATAAAAAAATGATAAAAAAATAAATAAATAATATTTAATTATTTTCATATCATTACTTTTTCTTTGGGAATAAATTCTGACCAGATTTTTTCTAATTCATAAAATTTTCTTTTCTCTGGGTGAAAAATATGAACGATTAGATCTATACCGTCTACTAATTTCCATTCACCACTTTCTTTACCTTCTATTTTAGAGTCTTTAATCCCGTTATCTTTAAGTTTTTCTAATACTTGTTCAGATAAAGACTGTATATGTCTAGATGATGTACCGCTTGCTATTATCATATAATCTGCCATAGAACTTTTATCTTTTAGATCAATAGTTACTATGTCTTCAGCTTTGTTAAGATCTAATGTGGTGATTACAATTTCTTTGAGATATGAAATTTTATCCATTAATTAAATTTAGACTATCAAATTTTTCTTAATTGAGAAGATGAAATGTTGACTTTATTAAACTCTATGAATTTGAGGGTGGTACTACCGAGAGCCTTAAATGTCTTTGATTTTAATGAGTTTTTTTTATAGCCGTGTCTATCGAAAACTAAAATATTACACTTTTGTGAAATAGATTTTGATTTATACCATTTGTGAAAATTTATTAAGTTATCTGCTCCCATTAAAAAATAGATTTCAATATTTTTATTTTTTTTTAAATGATTAATTAAATCGATTGTTTTATTTGAATTAATTTTATTTTCGTAAAATCTCACTTTTATAAATGAATTGTTACCAATAATTTCTTTACAGAATTTTATTCTTTCAGTAACTGAGGTTTTGCTCTGGTTTTTAAAAGGATTTTTTTTTGTGATTGCCCAAATAATGTTTTTAAGCTCAAATCTTTTTTTTGCTTCTTTTGAAATTGCCAGATGACCTTTATGAGCAGGATCAAATGATCCTCCTAAAATTCCTATTTTTGTCTTATTTAATTTCAAATTAATTTCTTATTTTACCGTTACTTGTAATTTGATATTTATATGAAACAAGTTGATTAAGTCCTACAGGCCCTCTTGGTGGCAGTACATTAGTAGAAATTCCAACTTCTCCTCCGAACCCAAATTCACCTCCATCTGCAAATTGAGTTGAAGTGTTATGCATTGCAATAGAGCTTTTGACTTCCTTTAGAAATTGATTTGCTGTTTTTTTGTTTTTTGTAATTATTGAGTCTGTGTGCATTGTTCCATACTTATTAATATGTCTTATAGCTTCATTGAGGTTGTTTACTAATTTAACCGAAACTGCAGAACTTAAATATTCTGTAGACCAATCCTTTTCAGTAGCTTTAAAAATTTTACCTTTGTAAAATTTAGCCAATGTCTTTTCTCCATAAATTTTACAACCATTTTTTTCTAAATTACCCAGGATTGTATTGCTAAATTTTTTAACAATATTCTTATGTAGAAGAATAGTTTCAGTTGCACCACATATACTGGTGTTTCTTAATTTTGCGTTAGCAACAACTCTATTTGCCATCTTTAGTTCAGCGTCTTTGTCGACATATGTATGACAAATACCCTCAAGATGACCAATTATAGGAACCTTAGAAAGTTCTTGAACTTTTCTTACAAGATTTTTTCCACCACGTGGAATTATAACATCAATATATTCTTTCATTTTAGAAAGCATTACATCAACCATCTTTCTGTTTTTAGAATCTATAAATTGTATAAAGTTTTCATCTACTTTATTTTTTTTGAGCGCTTTTCTAAATAGTTTTGACAAAACTCTATTTGAATTGATTGCTTCAGAACCTCCTCTTAAGATTACTGCATTACCTGATTTGAAACATAAACTCGCAACATCTGATGTAACATTTGGTCTGCTTTCATAAATTACGCCAATCACCCCTATTGGAATTGATACTCTGCTAATATTTAATCCATTAGGTCTTTTCCACTTTTCTAAAACATGATCAATAGGATCTTTAAATCTTATAATACTAATAATAGAACTTCTGATGTCGTTTATTTTTTTCTCATTTAAATGAAGTCTATTAATTAAATTTTCTTTTAATCCTATTTTTTTTGCATAATTAATATCTTTAGTATTTTCTTTAATTATTAAACCTTTATTTTCGTAAAGCATTTTAGCATAGGAGGCTAAAACATTATTTTTAATTTTTATGTCTATTTTATATTGACTTGCTTTTCTTGCTCTTTTACCGATTAAATTCATATAATTATTCATTTATATTTCTACCATATCATCTTTATGAATCACTTCAGATTTTGCAACATACCCAAGTAATTTTTGAATTTCATTTGAATGATGTCCCATAATTTTTTTTACTTCATCAGAAGAAAAAGAACTTAAACCCCTAGCACATTCATTATTTTTTTTATCTAAAACTTTTATATGATCACCTTTATTAAATTTTCCTGATACATTTTTTATACCTGCAGCAAGTAAACTTTTTCCAAGTTTTAAAGCTTTTTTGGCTCCATCATCAATTATAACATTTCCTTTAGGCGCAATTGAGCTTATTATCCACTTTTTTCTAGCATGAAGTTTTGATACCTTTGGGCTGAACCATGTACAATTATTTTTTTCAATAATTTTTGATATGGGATTTGAATACAGTCCGTTTGCAATAATCATACTACTGCCAGCTAACTGACAAATTTTAGCAGCTTCAATTTTAGTTTGCATTCCTCCACTTCCATATTCATTAATACCTTTGATATTAATTTCTTTTAAATCTTTGTTAATATCATTTACTATTTTTATCAGTTTGGCGTCTTTATTTATTTTTGGATTTTTTGTGAAAAGACCATCTACATCTGAAAGTAAAATTAATGTATCAGCGTTTGTAATTTGAGTTACTCTAGAAGCCAATCTATCATTATCTCCATATTTTATCTCAGTTGTTGCAATTGTGTCATTCTCATTAACAACTGGGATGAATCCAAGTTCAAATAAATTTTCAAATGTTCTTTTAGCGTTTAATGATCTTCTTCGCTCCTCTGTATCTTCTAGAGTTAACAAAATTTGTGAGATATTTAATTTGTACTTTGAAAAAGTCTGAGAGAATAAATTCATTAGTTCAATTTGGCCAATAGAGGCAATTGCTTGACTTTTGTCTAACTTGATATTTTTTTTATTAAAATTCATTTTTTTACATCCAAGAGCTATAGCACCTGAACTAACAATTACGATTTTTTGATTTTTATCTCTTAGTTTTTTGATGTCCTTGGCAAAGCTTGAAAGCCATTTTTTTCTAATTTTTTTATTTTCATCAACTAATAAAGATGAACCAATTTTAATAACAATAATTTTCGAGTTTTTAAGATACATAGGATAATAATTTTGCCTTAATTTTTGAAACAGATTCTTTATTTAAAGTTGTCATAGTCATTATCTCACAATTTTTATCTTTAGAGAAATCATCAATTACATCTTTAGCTGTATCTTCGTCAATTAAATCTATTTTGTTAAACACAATTAATTCTTTCTTATCAAGCATTTTAGAGCTGTAATTTTTAAGCTCATTTTTAACCTGATCATAAGACTCCTTGAGATCGAGATTAGTAATATCAATTAAGTGTAATAAAGATTTACATCTTTCTATATGTTTTAAAAATTGTATACCAAGTCCAACACCTTCGTGGGCACCCTCTACTAGTCCCGGTATATCAGCTATTGTAATTTCTTTATCATCATAGCTAGCAACACCTAAGTTAGGATTGAGTGTTGTAAATTTATAATTAGCAATTTTTGGATTTGCGTTAGTAAGCGCTGCCAACAAACTTGATTTTCCTGCATTAGGTAATCCGATAATTCCAATATCAGCTATAGTTTTAAGTTGTAACCAAATTGTAAACTCTTCTCCTAAAGTTCCTTTTGTAAACTTTCTTGGAGCTCTGTTTGTGGAGCTTTTAAATCTAGTATTTCCTAAACCACCTTTGCCACCATTAGCTGCAATGTACTCTTCTCCTTTCTTGTTAAAGTCAAATAATAGAGTTTTGTTATCTTCTTCAAATACCTGAGTTCCAAGAGGAACTTTTAAAATTAAATCCTCACCACTTTTGCCTGTTCGATTTTGACCAGAACCATTTTCTCCACGTTCAGCTTTATGATGTTGTTGATATCTGTAATCAATTAAAGTGTTTAAGTTTTCTTCTGATTTTAAAATGATAGAACCACCTCTGCCTCCATCACCACCATCAGGTCCTCCAAACTCAACATATTTTTCTCTTCTAAAACTTGGCGAACCGTCACCACCGTTTCCAGCTTTAATATAAATTTTAACTTGATCGAGAAATTTCATAATACAACATTTTCTTGGTTGTACTATTAATTGGGTTTTACTGAAACGTAAGTTCTATCTAATTTAGATTTTTTGAATACAACTTTACCTTTAATAACAGAAAAAATTGAATGATCTTTTCCCATTCCAACATTTTCGCCAGGAAAAATTTTTGTTCCTCTTTGTCTAACAATTATATTTCCAGGTATAACAGTTTCTCCACCGTATTTTTTAACACCAAGTCTTCGACCGGCACTATCTCGTCCGTTTCTCGATGATCCACCTGCTTTTTTCGTTGCCATAATTTACCTAATAATTATTTACTTGTAGCTTCTTTAACATCCTCTTTTTTGGAAGCTGGTTTAATTTTTTCAGCTTCAGATAATACTTTACCATCTTTTGAAAAAATTTTGTTAATTCTTATCAAAGAAAATTGTTGTCTATGTCCATTTTTTCTTCTTGAATTTTGTCTTCTTCTCTTTTTGAAAATTAGAATTGTTCTATTTTTACTATTTTTAATTAAATCTGCCTCTACCTTAGCACCGTCAACATTAGGAGTTCCAACTTCAATATTTTTATCATCTCCGTATGCTAGGATTTCATTAAATTCTATCTTAGTTTCAGGCTTTGAGTCTGGTAGTTTTTCGATTTTTAATATTTCACCAGATTTAACTTTGTACTGTTTACCACCTGTTTTTATTACTGCGTATGACATAGTATGAATTTTAAATTTAAATTACCGCAATATAGTTACCAGAAGCCTATAGTCAAGCTGAATTAGTTAGAAATTATCCTTTAAATCCCTTAATTTTGAAAAGGTTTTTAAGTCATTTGCTCTTAAAAAAATATTACAATCAATTTCATCTTGTAAGGTTGATGGAATAGTAGGCAAATTATTATTTCTTTGTTTTTTTATAAATTCTATTTTCTTTAATAAAGAAGAATTTTCAGAGTCATGTTTCAAGCAGAATTTTGAATTGTTTAGAGTATATTCATGACCACAATAGATTTTTGTTTCTTTAGGTAAGGATTTTAATTTATTTAAAGAGTCATACATTTGTTCATATGTACCCTCAAAAATTCTACCACACCCAAGTGAAAAGAGCGTATCTCCAGTGAATAGTAAGTTTTCGTTGAAAAAATAAAAACAAATATGTCCCGAAGTGTGTCCGGGGATATGAATAATTTTAGCTTTAAAATTTCCACTATTCCAAATTTCATTATCTTTTAATAAGATATCAATCTCAGGTATCCTTTTTGCATCTCCATTAAATCCCAAAACAAAAGATCCGAATTTTTTTTTTAATTCAGTGTTACCTCCAATATGATCGTAATGATGATGAGTATTTAAAATATATTTTAAATTAATATTTTTACCGCTTAAGTAATCAATTATTGGTTTAGCTTCACTTGGATCAACAACACAAGCTTCGAGTTTATCTTCATCAATAATTAAATAACTATAATTATCTTGTAGGCAGGGTATAATTTCTACTCTCATTTATTTTTCTATTAAAAATATGCCAAGATCAGCAAATAAATTTTTAGTTCCTAAATTATTATTTGTTATATTTGAAATATTATTATTATTTAAAGCTAAAGTTTTTATCATTTTGATTTCTTTAGATTTTATAAAATTAACAAAATCTCTAATTGTACACATATGCAAATTAGGCGTGCTGTGCCATTGTTCTGGCAATGATTTTGTTATTGGCATTGTGCCCTTAAATAATAGATGCAATCTAACTTTCCAATTACCAAAGTTTGGTATCGTTACAATTGCTTTTTTTCCAACTCTTAAAAGTTCATCTAAAACAAGTTCAGGGCTTAAAAATGCTTGGAGTGTTTGACTCAACACAACATAATCAAATGATTTATCAGGAAATTGTTTTAAGTCCTTTTCTGCATTACCTTCTATTACAGTCAATCCTTTACCAATACATTCTTGTACTTTTTCCTTAGATATTTCTAGTCCTCTTACATTTATATTTTTATTTTCTTTTAAAAATTGCATCAAAGTTCCATCTGCACAACCTACATCTAGAACTTTTTTATTATCTTCAATTAAATCTGATATTACTTTGAATTCATTTTTCATTTTTTAACTCTGTATAAGATTTGTCTAAGAAATTCTTTAGTGCGTTTAAAAAATCAGGAACATCCAATAAAAAAGAGTCGTGACCTTTATCAGACACAATCTCTACAAAACCAACATCTGCTCCAATAGAATTCAAAGCTATAACAATATCTTTATTTTCTTGGGTTGGATAAAGCCAATCAGAAGTAAAAGAAATAACAAAAAATTTAGCTTTTGTATTTTTAAATGCATCAGACAAATTTCCATTAAATTGTTTAACTAAATCAAAATAATCCATAGCTCTTGTTATGTAGAGATAGCTGTTTGCATCAAATCTATCCACAAATACAGATCCTTGGTATCTCAAATAACTCTCAATTTGAAAATCTGCATCAAAACCAAATTTCAAATCTTCTCTTTCTTGCAATTTTCTTCCAAACTTTTCCTGCAAACCTTTTTTTGAGAGATAAGTTATATGTGCTGCCATTCTTGCAACAGCAAGCCCTTTACCTGGATTTGCGTTATTAGTTTCATAATTTCCATCTTTCCAATTGCTGTCAGCAGTGATTGCTTGTCTTCCTAGTTCATTGAAAGCAATATTCTGTGCTGAATGACTCGAAGTTGTAGCAATGGGTATAACAGTTTTAGCTTTATCAGGAAAGTTGGTGATAAATTGAAGAACTTGCATACCTCCCATAGAACCTCCAGTAATCGCAAATAGTTTATTAATTCCAAAGTGTTCAAGTAAATTATATTGTGCATTCACCATGTCATTAATTGTAATAACTGGAAAATCAGTCCCAAAAGTTTTTTGTGTTTCAGGATCTTTATGACTTGGTCCATAAGATCCCATACATCCGCCAATTACATTTGAACAAATAACAAAATATTTATTGGTATCTATTGCTTTGTCTGGACCAACAGCAAAACTCCACCAACCATCTTTTTTAGTAATAGGGTTTAAACCAGTTACAAATTGATCTCCAGTTAGTGCATGAAATACTAATATAGCATTGTCTTTATTCTCATTTAAAGACCCATAAGTTTCAAATGCAACTGGAAAATTGTTTATAGTTTTACCACAATCTAATTTAAGAGGTTTTTTTACAATTAATATCTTAATATTTTTTTCTGTATTCATTTTAAAGCCTTTAGATGAATTGTGAGAAAAAAAACTATTTTAGCGGTTTTTTTTAAGCGCTCGCAATTCAGTTAAATCAGCGCATAAATTTTGTACAAGAACTTGTAATTTATGTCAATTTTTTAAAATAAGATCATATTCTCTATAAATATTTGTTTTTTTATCTATAAAGAGCTCATAAAAATAAAAAAAATGAGCACACCTAAATTTAAAAAATTTAACATAGAAGCATATAAGCCTGGCAAATCTAAAATTAACAAAATTAAAAAGATCATTAAATTGTCAGCTAACGAGTCTGCTCTAGGGATGAGCCCGTTAGCAAAAAAAGCAATATCTAAAAAAAATTTATTATTAGATAAATATCCAGATGGAAAATCTACGAATCTTAAAATGGCAATATCCAAAGCTTATAAATGTAATTTTGATAAAATAATATGTGGAGCAGGTTCCGACGAAGTAATTCAAATGTTATGTCAATTGTATCTAAATCCAAAAGATGAAGTGATTGTTCCTCAATATAGTTTTCTAATGTACAGGATTTATGCAAAAATAGTTGGTGCAAAAGTTGTGTTTGCAAAAGAAAATAAATTCAAAGTTTCAATTGAAGAAATATTGAAAAAAGTATCTAAGAAAACCAAAATAGTTTTTATTGCAAATCCAAATAATCCAACAGGAACATATTTAACTAAAAAAGAGATATCCAAACTTAGAAGAAAGTTGAATAAAAATATATTACTAGTAATTGACGATGCGTACGCAGAATATATGAAAAATAATGATTACAGCTCTGGTTTAGAATTATTTAAAAATAAAGACAACGTATTTATATTGAGAACATTTTCTAAAATGTTTGGTTTAGCCTCATTAAGAATTGGCTGGGGATATGGATCAAAACAAATAATTAGAGCGTTAAATGTTATCAAACCACCTTTCAATGTAAATGGCTTGGCTCAAGTTGCGGCTGCATATTCTTTAAAGGATAAGCAATTCATTCAAAAGTCCATTAAACATAATTTAAATTATGCAAATAGATTAAAAAAATTTCTCGAAAAATATAATATTTTTTCAAATGCTGTATCAGCAAATTTTTTACTATTAAATTTTGATGAGTGTAAATATTCAGCAAATTTTCTATACCAAAAATTAAAAAACAAAGGAATCATATTAAGATCTACTGAAGATGGTTATCATATTAAAAACAAATTGAGATTAACTATTGGCTCATCTAGAGAAAATTTAATATTTATGAATGTGGTAAGAAAGATTTTTAATTAAATGAAAAATATTTTAATCATAGGGTGTGGTTTACTTGGATCTTCAGTTTTAAGATCTATACATAAAAATAAATTGGCAAATAAAATATTTATTTACGAAAAGTCAAAAAAAAATATATCTACACACAAAAAGCTCAAACTACCTGGAAAAGTAGTTAGTTCATTAAAAGAGGCTGTAACAAAATCTAATTTTATTATTTTTTGTACACCAATGAGTGAATACAAAAATATAATTACAAAAATCAATTATTATATTTTACCTAAAACATTAATTACTGATGTTGGTTCATCAAAAATTGAATCATCAAAAATAATAAAAAAATATTTGAAAAAAGGAATTGCTTGGACTTCCAGTCATCCAATTGCTGGTTCTGAAGTAAGTGGACCACAGCACGGAAAGAGCAATATGTTCGAGGGTAGATGGTGTATTTTAATTAAAGAAAAAAATACAATCAAAAAAAATTTGAATTTCCTAAAAAAATTTTGGGAGAAAATTGGATCAAAAGTAACAATCATGACACCAGAAAAACATGATAAAATTTTTTCAATAACTAGTCATTTGCCTCACTTAATTGCATATAATTTGGTTAAGTCAGCTCAAGATTTTGAGAAAAAACAAAGCTATGATTTAATTAAATTCAGCGCAGGAGGACTAAGGGATTTTTCAAGAATAGCAGCTTCTAATGAAATTATGTGGCGAGATATTTTTTTCAATAATAATAAAAATATTTCAAATGCTATTGATTTATTTATTAAAAATTTGAAATCTTTTAAATCTGATATTAATTCAAAAAATAATAAATCAATTATTAATAAACTGATTCAAACTAAAAAAGTCAGAACAAAAATAATTAAACTCAAACAAGATATTAATAAGCCAGACTTTGGAAGAAGCTAAATTTTAATTTTAGATATTTTTTTAACTTTAAGTTTTGCTGTTTTCTCAATTCTTTTAATTGTCTTAAGTATAGGCATAATCAACACTTTTTTTTCAGGTCCATATGCATGTATCAATTGTTTTGAATTTATACACATTGCTACATGTCCTTTCCAAAAAATGATATTTCCCTTTTGAAAATTTCTTTTTAAGTTTCCTTTTAAATATTTAATTTGATCCTTAGTATCTCGAGGAAAAAACTTATTATTATAATAGTAATATATTTGTAATAAAGCTGAGCAATCTATTCCTCTGTAACTTTTTCCACCCCAGATATATTTTATATTCAAAAATTTTTTAAATATTTTAATGAAGTTTTTTTCTTTGTAATTTATGTTTTTTATATCTTTTTTTTTTACCCATTTATTTTTATCAATTCTGGCATAATTTTTGTTAGTTTCTTTAACTGACAACTTTGAGCCAAGAGATAGAAAAATATTAGTTTTTAAATTTGGTTTTTTATAGATATTTGCTTTTAAGCTACTTACTTTATAATTAGCTTTAAAATCTTTTGAATAATTCTTATTTTGAATATACCCAGTATAATTGTCAAAATTAGATTTTATTTTTATCCAATTTTTATTTTTAGATAAAATTTTAAATTTTTCTCCATACAATATTTGTGAAGTTACTTCTGAAAATTTAGAAGATTTTTTGTAAATATTAGAAAAACTACCTTTAAAATAAAATTTATTTTGCACCAATTTTAATTTTATTTTTTATCATCCATAGACATATTAGTGAAGGAATTACCATAATAGTTGTTAAGACAAAAAATGTTCCCCAATCTCCATTTAACCAATCTACCAAAGCTCCTGATGACGATGCTAAAGTTGTCCTTCCAGCAGTTCCTATTGAAGCAAGTAATGCATATTGTGTTGCTGTATATGTTCGATCAACCAGTAAAGATATAAATGCTACAAATGCAACAGTTGCAAAAGCTGCAGTAATATCGTCAGCAACAACTGCTATTGCAAATAATAATTCTGATTTACCAGTCCATGCTAAGACAGCAAATAATAAATTCGTAATCGCCATTAAACCTCCTGCAAAGAACATAGTTTTTATAGTCCCAGCTCTCATGGCCATTATGCCACCAATTAAAGTAAATACGACAGTTGTGATCCAACCCAAACCTTTTGAATAGATTGCTATTTGTCCTTTTGAGAAGCCTATTTCTTTATAAAATACAATCGACATTCTACCCATGAATGCTTCTCCAATTTTAAACAAAAAGACAAACCCTAAAATTCCTGCAGCTATGGCAAAACCATTTTTTTTAAAGAAGCTAATAATGGGCCCACCAATTGTTCCAGTTATATATGCAACAAAAGTTGTGATAATATTACTAGATCCAAGTTTACCTTTAATCAGGTTGTCAGTTTCTTTTTGTTTTGATTGTCTGTCAGTTTCTATTGGTTCATGAACAAACATTAGGGCAATATTCATTAAAATAATTAGAACACCTAATATTAAAAAAGTTGCTTGCCAATAATCTTGGATACCAAGATTTTCAAAGAATTCTGCAGTAAATAAAGCAACTACACCACCTAATTTATAACCTGTCCACCAACCAACTACAGCCATAGCGGCACCTGCTGCCATAGATTTCCCTTCATTTTCATTAATTTGCTCAATTCTTAATGCATCTACTGTTATATCTTGTGTCGCTGATGCTATAGCAATGATTAATCCAACTGTAATTATCAATGCTAAATTTTCTGTAGGATTTATAATACTCCAAACTAGTAAACTTAATAGGATTACTAATTGCATTAAAACAATCCATCCTCTTCGGTGACCTAATTTTTTAGTTAGAAATGGAATTTGAATTCTATCTATAATCGGTGCCCAAAGATAATTAAATGCATAAACTCCAAATATAAGTCCTGCCCATCCAATTGTTGATCTACTTAATCCCTCTTCTTTTAACCAAAGACTTAAACTACTAGCAATTAAAACCCAAGGAAATCCACTGATAGCACCAAGTAATAAAATCCTTAGCATTCGAATATCTTTGTAAACTGAAATTGATTCTAACCAGGATGTTTTTTTTATTTCAGACATAATTAGTTTTTCCAAAATGATGGTAAAAACAATACTAATATTGCAAATAGCTCAAGTCTACCTAAAATCATACCAACTGTTAAAATCCATTTAGAAAGGTCTGGTAATGAGGAAAAATCTCCATTTGGACCAATTATTGGGCCTAGACCAGGTCCAACATTTGAAATAGACGTAGCAGCACCTGAGATAGCAGTAATAAAATCTAAACCAGTTAAAGATAGCAATGCAGTTAGAATAAAAAATATTACAATATAAAAGTAAATAAATGAAATAATTGAAGCTATAAATTTTTCATCAACTGCACTTTGGTCATACTTAATTACAAATACTCCTCTAGGATAAATTATTTTTTTTAATTGGTTTAGAATAAATAGATAAAGAATTTGAATTCTAAATATTTTTACACCACAAGCCGTAGATCCTGCACATCCACCAATAAACATTAGAGCTAGAAACAAGGTTATAGGAAAACTGCCCCAGCTATCAAATTCTGCATTTACATATCCCGTACCACTCAAGATTGATATAGTATTAAAAAATATTGATCTTAAACTAAAGTTCTCATGGTTAGAAAATAATAAGTAAATAGATAAAACAATAACAGTGAATATTATTATTTTTAAAAAAGTTTTGATTTGAATATCATTTAAAAAAATTTTTTTGTTTCCGCTTATAAATTTAATGTAAGCAATAAAAGGAATACTTCCCAATATTATAAAAAACATTGATGATACTTCGATTGGCAAACTATTAAAGTAACCAATAGACTCGTTGTAGTTAGAGAACCCTCCAGTGGCGATTGTAGTCATTGAATGAGTTAAGCTATCAAATTTGCCCATACCAAATATCCAATAAGTGATTGCACAAAGCCCTGTTAATCCTGAGTAAATGTAAATTAATCTAAGTGCTATTTCTTTAGACTTAGGTAGTATTTTTTCTGAAGAGTCATTACTTGAAATTTTAAATAATTGCATGCCTCCAACATTCATTATCGGCATTAAAGTAATCGCCATTACAATTATTCCAATTCCACCTAACCATTGTAAAATGGCTCTCCACAAAAGAAGACCTTTTGGTGCATTTTCTAGATCTGAGATTATTGTAGATCCAGTTGTAGTAATTCCTGACATGCTCTCAAAAAAAGAGTCTGTAATTGAAAGTTCAATACTAGAGAATACAAACGGTAAAGATCCAAATATTGCAATACTAATCCAAGATAGGGCAGTTAATAAGAAAGCTTGTTGTAGATTAAGTTTTTTATCATGATCTAAATTAGATAAAAAAAATAAAGTTCCAAAGATTATAGTTACAATAGATGAACCAAAGAAAGATGAGTCTATTTCTGAGTAAAAGAATTGCACTATAATTGGGATGAACATTGATACACCCAATATTATTTGTAGAATTCCCAGTGTAAAAAAAACAGTTTTGTAATTAGACATTTTGAAAGAACAATATTTTATGGTAAATAAATTTCAACTCTATAAGAATTAATATAATCAATAGTTTAAGGTTAAAAAGAGCAATTCATGATTAAAAAAGATGTCCTGGAAAAGACAAGTGCTTGGCCTTTTGTTGAAGCTAAAAAAATGCTTCGTGAAAGAAAAGCTTTTATAGAAAAAAAAGGTAAGATTACTCTCCAAACTGGATATGGTCCAAGTGGATTGCCTCATATAGGAACTTTTGGAGAGGTTGCGCGAACTTCAATGATGGTTAATGCACTAAATCAACTCACAGATTTACCAAAAGAAATTATTACATTTTCAGACGACATGGATGGATTGAGAAAAGTCCCAGATAATGTTCCTAATCAAGAATTGTTGCAAAAAAATCTTCACAAACCTTTAACACAAGTTCCTGATCCTTTTCAAAAATTTAATAGTTTTGGAGAACATAATAATGAAATGTTGAAGGATTTTTTAAACAGTTTTAATTTTAAATATAATTTTAAAAGCTCTACATTTTTGTACAAGGCAGGATTTTTTAATCCTACTTTGAAAATCATTTTAGAAAATTATGAAGGAATAATGAATATAATTTTACCCACACTTGGGAAAGAAAGACAAAAAACATACAGTCCTTTTTTACCTGTATGCCCTGACACTGGTCATGTTTTGGAGATACCTGTTATAGAAATTGATCAGTCTAGTTCAAAAATAATATTCGATAATAAAGGTAAAAAATTAGAGAGTAGTATTTTAGATGGTAATTGTAAATTGCAGTGGAAAGTAGATTGGGCAATGAGATGGTTTGCTTTAGATATTGATTTTGAAATGTATGGTAAGGATTTGATTGAAAGTGCAATTTTATCTACAAAAATTATTAATTTATTGGGTAAAAAGAGTCCATCAGGATTTGCATATGAACTTTTTCTAGATGAAAAGGGTGAGAAAATTTCAAAATCTAAAGGCAATGGAATAACTATTGATCAATGGTTGAAGTATGCTTCACCAGAAAGTTTATCTTTATATATGTATCAAAATCCAAAAAGAGCAAAAAAACTTTATAAAGAAATAGTTCCAAAAGCAGTAGATGAATATTTAGACAACATTGAAAAATCTAAAAAGCAGACTGAGCAACAATTAGTAATGAATCCAGTTTGGCATGTTCACAATGGAAGTGTTCCAAAAGAAGATATGATTATGAGTTTTTCAATGTTATTGAATTTAGTAGAAACTAGTAATGCAGATAGTAAAGATCTGTTATGGAAATTTGTAAAGAAATACAAATCTAATATTCAAGAAAATAATTTTCCTATTTTTGATGGATTAGTAAGCTATGCAATTAAATATTTTAATGATGTAATTAAGTCTCAAAAAAAATACAAAACACCTTCTGAAAGTGAAAAAAAAGCTCTTGAAGCTTTAATTAAAACTTTAGAAAAATGTAATGATCAAATGCCACCAGAAGAAATTCAAACTTTGATTTATTCAACTGGAAAAGAAAATGGTTATGCTGAAAACTTAAGGGATTGGTTTAAACTTATTTACGAAGTGGTTTTTGGCGATGAAAATGGACCAAGAATGGGATTTTTTATAAGTTTTTTTGGTGTTAATGAAACAAAAGACCTTATAATGAATAAACTCAAATAATGTATTCAAATTTAAGATCTTTAATTTTCAAATTAGATCCAGAAAAAGCTCATACTTTAGCAATTCAATCTTTAAAATTTAATTTAGTATCAAACGTATTTGATGAAAATAAAAATGATCCGATTTTTAAAACACAAATATTTGGGAAAGATTTAAGCAATCCTATAGGAATAGCAGCTGGTTTTGACAAAAATGCAGAAGTTTATAATCCTTTGTTTAAATTGGGATTTGGTTTTGTTGAAGTTGGAACTGTTACTCCTTTGAAACAATATGGTAATGAAAAGCCAAGAGTGTTTAGATTAGTAGAAGATCAAGCATTAATTAATAGATTGGGTTTCAATAATCAAGGATCCGAAACTATTTTAAATAGAATAAAATCAAATAAAAAAATTGGAATACTCGGAGTAAATGTCGGACCAAATAAAGACTCTGATAATCGATTGAATGATTATTTAATTGGATTAGAAAAATTTTATGAAGTTGCTGATTATATTACAATTAATATTTCTTCTCCAAATACTGAAAATTTAAGAAATTTTCATGATGAAAATAAATTAAAAGAATTATTAAAATTAATTAAAGATAAGAAAAATGAACTGAAAATTAATATTCCAATTGTAGTTAAAATTTCTCCAGATATTGATTTAAAGCAAATTGAATTAATATCTGAGATCCTTTTAGAAAATGAAATATCTGCAATAATTATTTCTAATACATCAGATAGCACTAGAGATTATTTAAAAAATATACAACGACACCAAAAAGGAGGCTTGTCAGGAAAGCCAATTGAGCAAAAATCAAATTTACTTATTAATCAATTCTTTAAATTGCTAAATGGTAGAATTAAAATAATTGGGGTAGGAGGTATTGACTCAGGAAAGTCTGCACATGATAAATTTTTGTCAGGGGCAGATTATATTCAGTTATATACCGGGATGGTATTTCAAGGACCCAACATTGCTGCAAACATTAAAAAAGACCTAAAAGAATTACTTCTTAGAGATGGAGTGAAAAATATTTCAGAAATCGTTGGAAATAAAACTGTTTCTTAATTTTAATAAACTTGACGCCTTTAATATCTCCCCTTATATAGGCAGTGAAATTATGTCAAAAAAATGCGAACTTACTGGTAAAATTCCTATGAAAGGTCATAATGTTAGTCATGCTAACAATAAGACTAAAAGAAGATTTTTACCTAATTTAAAAAAAGTAAAATTTACAAGTGAGCTTGCTGGAAGAAGTTTGAAACTAACAGTTAGCAATTCAGGAGTAAGATCAGTTGATAAAAAAGGAAGTTTTGACGAGTTTTTAAAAACTGTAAAAAATAAAAATATATCTCCAAGATTAAAAAAACTTAAAAAAGTTATTTTATTAAAATCACCATATAAAAAAAAGCCTGTAGCTAAATCTGCTTAATGAATAAATTTTTTATAAGCCTATCTTTAATGATGGGTGTAGTTGTTTTATCCTCAAACTATCTTGTTCAATTTCCTATAAATCATTATGGATTAAATGAAATTCTTACTTATGGAGCTTTTAGTTATCCTGTAGCTTTTTTGATAACCGATTTAGCAAATAGATCTTATGGAAAAATAATCGCAAGAAAAATAGTTTATTTTGGTTTTTTTATAGGGATTATTTTTACTCTATTTTTTTCAACAAACTTCGAAGATTTAATATCTATAAGAATTGCAATTGGATCAGGAATCGCTTTCCTTACAGCCCAATTGCTTGATATTCAAATATTTGATCGTCTAAGAAAAAAACAGTGGTTCGTTGCTCCGCTAACTTCATCATTAATTGGTTCAACTGTTGATACCTTTTTATTTTTCTCAATATCATTTTATGGAACAGGAGTTCCTTGGGTAACTTTATCTCTAGGTGATTTAGGAGTTAAAATACTAGTAGCATTAATAATGTTAATACCATTTAGAATGTTATTAAAAATATTTAAACCAATTAAAGCTTAATATAAAAATTTATAAGATAAAATTTTATAAGCTAATTTGGCAACAAGAAAATTATAGGAATTAAATCCTTTAATTGGAGAAAGTTCATTAATGTCAGCTCCAACTATATTTGAATTTTTTGCAGCAATTCTAATTATCTCTAATGTTTCATCCCACAACAATCCACCTGGTTCAGGTGTTCCAGTAGCCGGCATAATACTTGAATCTAATCCGTCCACATCAAACGTTAAGTAAACAGTCTTATTTTTTATTAATTTTTTAAATTTATTAAAATTCCATTTTTTTTTATCTTTTGCCCAGAAGATATCTATTCTATTTGAATTTTTTTTCAAAAATGGAATTTCACTTTCTGATATATTTCTTATTCCAAAAGAAATTAAAGATACATTTTTATAATCCAAACATCTTCTTATCGCTGATGCATGTGAAAATTTTTCACCATTATAACTTTGACGTAAATCTGCGTGAGCATCAAAATGTAAAAGACAAATATTCTTAAATTTTTTTGTAAAAGGAACAATGCATCCTGGTGTGATTGAGTGCTCACCACCAAAAGTCATTGGAAATAGTTTTTTATCTAAAATTTCACTATTGATTTTAGAAATTTTATTTAATGCTACTTTAATATTTTTATCTATTTTAAATGGTTTTAATGTCTTAATACCTATTTTTTTGTAAGGTTCACAATTTAGTTCCTCATCATAAAGCTCAACTTGGTGAGAAGCTTTGATAATTTCCTTTGGTCCATTTTTTGTGCCACCGCCATAACTAACTGTTTTTTCAAGTCCAAATGGAACAATTACTACTTTTTCTTTGAAGTTGAATTTATTATCAATTCCTAAGAAACCATGTTTGTTTGATAAATATTTCAATTTTATATAAATATTTTTGAGAAGTTTTTTCGTTCTCTATTTTTCCACTCACCTTTGTGGTAAGCATCACTAGCTATTAGTGGTAATACGCTTGTCGCTTCAGCAAATACCATTTGTTCTTTAGTAATATCCACCTTACCCCAAGAACTTGCTTCTTTTAATGTAGAGCTACTGCACGCACCATCTCTACTATCGGCAACTGTAATTTGTACTGCATATTTATGCATATCTACATTTTTACCAAGAAGCTCAGCACAGATAACAGTATCTTGAATAAAATTTTTAGGAACTCCCCCACCAATCATAAATAAACCAGAACCTTTTGATTTAATTTTAATTTCTGTAAGTTCTCTAAATTCTCTAACAGAGTCTATGGTCATATGTTTTTTAGGATTTTTTTCTTGATGCATTACAAGACCAAAGCCTGCACTTGAGTCTGTGAAAGCAGGACAAAATATAGGAACATTATTATCGTAGGCTGTTTCAATTAAAGAGTCCTTCTTTTTTGAATTTTTCTTTAAATATTTCCCCATTTCAAAAATAAATTCTCTTGATGTATAACTTCGTGTTTCTAAAGTATCTGCTATCTCACAAATAATTTTATCACACATTTGAAGCTCTTCTTCATCAATATAAGTGTCATAAATTCTATCTATATAATTATCTCTTAATTCAGTGTCGTCTTGAAATTGAGATCCTTGATAATGTTTAAATCCAAGTGCTTCAAAAAAATCCATATCTACAATTGATGCTCCTGTTGCTACAATTGCATCAACCATATTATATTTAACTAGATCTTTATAAATGTTCATACACCCTGCTGCAGATGTTGATCCTGCTAATGTAAGAAAGATTGTGCATTCCTTATCTTTAAGCATTTCGTTGTAAATGTTTGCTGCATTTGCAGTTTCTCTAGATACAAATGACATTTTTTCCATTGAGGAAATAATTGTTCTAGAGTCAAATGAAGTAATATCTATATGTTCAACAGGATTTTTTAAAAAATCTCTTTTACTATTATGTCCTGGATTTTTTTTGTCTGACATTAAGCAACCATATGAGCGCTGTTAACGTCTTTCTCATACATTGACATTATTGGTTTATCTTCAACTTCATAAATTTCATTTGAATAGTAACCATTGAATTGTGTTCTAAACGTTAATCCATATGCTCCAAGTTGACCAAGCTCTATGTAATCATTTTCCTTAATATTATTTGGTAATAAAAAAGGTCCTTTCATATAATCCATGCTATCGCAAGTAGGACCAAAGAAATCAAAAGCAGTTAATTTTTTTGAAATTATTTTATTAGAATTTTCTTTAATCATTTTAGTTGGATAAACTATGTTAGGTGTCCCTGCATCAAATAGGGTTCCATATGTTCCATCGTTTATATAAAGTTTTTGTTTTTTTCTAAGATTAACTTTAACAATTGTTGAGCCACTTTCTGCAACTAATGCTCTTCCTGGTTCACAAATTATCTCAGGCAACTTCTCTAATTTTAAATTAGTAAAACTTTTTTTAATTTCATTGAAGTATTCATCTAATGATTGAGGAATTAAATCTGGGTAAATTGTAGGAAATCCCCCGCCAACATTTATTGTATCAGGTATTATTTTTGTTTTTTTAATTATATTTCCAATTTCATTTATGCCTTTGGCGTATGAAATTGGATGCATACACTGAGATCCAACATGAAAACTTAATCCAATTTTTTTTGCATATTGTTTTACTAATCTTAGTAATCCTGCAGCTTCAGATGTTAGTGCTCCAAATTTTTTAGATAAATCAATTTCAGCATGTTCATTTGAAACAGCAACTCTTACAAATAATTCTAAATCATTTGCATTATTTGTACTTTCGATAATTTTAATTAACTCTTCTTTCGTATCTAATGAGAAAGTTTTTACACCATAATTAAAATAGGCCTCCTTTATACTTTCTCTACTTTTTACAGTATGCATGTAAGAACATTTTGCATTTTGAGTTAGTTTTCTTATAGCCTTAATTTCCTCAATTGAGGCAACATCAAATTGGTTTATACCAGTGTTTAAAATGGTTTTGATAACTTCAGGATGCGGGTTTGTTTTGACTGCATATAATATTTTTCCAGGGAACTTATCTAAGAAAAATTTAACTGAAGACTCTATGGATTTCTTCCTAATACAATAAACGGGTTTTTCTGGTTTCAGTTGATTTACAAGTTCTTCAACTGACTTAAATTTTTGCATTTCAAATGCCTCCAAAAAAAATTTAATAAAAAAAAGTTTTTAATAAAACTTTAATAATTTGAGCCATATAATGTAAACACAGGCAATGTAAAGCAAATAATTCAAGGCTGATTTGCTCAATTTTCATATATTGTAATATTAGATTTTGACCCCATATAAGGCACATGAAAAATGAAGCCAAATTACAAAATTTAAGCGATTTCGAAAACAAGTCGCTTCTAATAGTAGATGATGACAATCCTTTTAGAGAAAGATTGGCAAGAGCTATGGAAAAAAAAGGATTTGAAGTTTTTCAAGCTGAGAGTGTACAAAAGGGAGTTGAATCTGTTAAAAGTAAAAAACCAGGTTTTGCAGTTGTAGACTTAAGACTTGGAGACGGTAATGGTCTTGAGGTCGTTAAGGAAATTCAATCTTCAAATAATAATAGTCGTATTATAATGCTTACGGGATATGGAAATATTCCTACTGCAGTTGCAGCTATTAAAGAAGGCGCAATCGATTACTTAGCAAAACCAGCAGATGCAGAAGATGTAGAAAAGGCATTGTTGGCAGATCCAGCTAAAAAGGCTGCACCACCAGAAAATCCAATGTCAGCAGATAGAGTTAAATGGGAACATATTCATAGAGTGTTTGAATTATGTAATAGGAATGTTTCCGAAACAGCTCGAAGATTGAAGATGCACAGAAGAACTCTTCAAAGAATTCTTTCTAAAAGATCTCCTAGATAATATTTCTAATTTTAATTATTTGTTTAGTAATTAAAGCTAAAATAATAATTTTAAATAATTCTGCTAATAAAAATGGTTTTGCACCTAATGTAAATATTGGTTTATCCCAACCAATTAGTGTTCCTAGCCATATTAAGCCCAAGATATAGATTGTAGAGGTTGCAATAACTAATTTAATTAAAATATTTATTAAACTATCTTTTGCATTAATTTTTGAAGCTAAATAACAGGCAGTCAAAAAACCAATTAAATAACCCATAGTTGGGCCTGTAAAATAAACTATACCAATTCCTTTTTCAGGAGAGTTTGAAAATACAGGTAATCCTGCAATGCCCTCTAGCAAATACAAACCTACAGAAGCTAAACCAATTTTATAACCTAAGCTTACACCTAAGAATAACACAACAAATGTCTGCATCGTCATTGGAACTGGATAAAATGGAATTTTTATTTTTGCAGAGATAGTTAAGGCAATTGAACCCAGAATCACAGCTAATAAAGATTTTATTATTTTTGTTTGTGTTAAGTTTTTTGTAAGTTCCATAACAAAATAATACTCAAAATATAAAAAATAATCTAGCTATATTAGCTTAAAGATTTAATTTTATTTTTTTATATACAGAAATTGTTAGCAATGTAATATTTGTTAATCCTCATGAATAAAATACAAAAAACAGATCATTTTTATTTAATAGATGGCTCTGGTTATATTTTTAGAGCTTATTATGCTTTACCACCATTAACTAGAAAAAGTGATGGACTACCCACAGGTGCTGTAAGTGGATTTTGCAGCATGTTGTTTAAATTATTAGAAGACTCAAAATCTAATCAAAATCTACAAAAGCCAACTCATTTTGCAGTAATTTTTGACTCAGCCAGAAAGACTTTTAGAAATGAAATTTATAGTGATTATAAAGCTAATCGATCAGAAGCCCCTGATGATTTGGCACCTCAGTTTGAGTATATTAGAAAATCAGTTTTAGCATTTAACTTACCCTCTGTGGATTTACCAAACTATGAAGCAGATGACCTCATAGCTACATATGTTGATCAAATTCTTAAAAAAGGGGCTAAAGTTACAATCGTTTCATCAGATAAAGATTTAATGCAACTTTATAAAAAAGGTGTTCGAATATTTGACCCTATGAAAAATAAATTTATTACTGATGAGGATGTGATTAAAAAGTTTGGTGTTGATGCTTCAAAAGTTATAGATGTTCAATCTTTAGCTGGCGATAGCAGTGACAATGTACCAGGTGTTCCAGGAATAGGAGTTAAAACAGCTGCAGAACTAATTAATAAATATGGCACTTTAGAAAAATTATTAGATTCTGCCCATGAGATTAAGCAGAATAAAAGAAGAGAAACTTTAATAGAGAATAAAGATAAAGCTTTAATTAGTAAAAAACTTGTAACTCTAGACCACAAGTCTCCAGTAAATAAAAAATTAACAGAATTTAAACTCAAAGAAGTTGATAAAGATAAACTGTATAAATTTTTAAGAGAAATGGAATTTAACAGATTGTTAAGTTCTGCAATTTCAGCATATGGAGAACCAAAGTTATCTGGATCTGAAAATAATTTTAAATCTACTGAAAAACAAAAACCAATAAATAATAAAGATTATCATCTAATTACAGATATTAATGAAATTGATAAATGGATAGAAGAAGCTGAAGAAGTAGGGGAGGTTGCAGTTGATACAGAAACAAACTCGTTAGATCCCCATCAAGCT